>DATEFT010000680.1:0-19669 GCA_035280505.1 Blastocatellia bacterium
GGTCCGGTCGATTCGCGCAGCACCAGTTCGGGATCGATCAGGATTTCGCGTCCTCCGGTTCTCGTTTTGGCGGTCTCGGGGGCCAGGCGTTCGAAGACCAGGTGCCCGATCTGTTCGCGGGGAATGTGGACGGTCGTCAATTGCGGGTGGCAGAATTCGGAGAGTTTGATATTGTCGAATCCAGTGACCGAGATATCTTGCGGGACCCGCAACCCCGATTCGCGCAGTTCGCGCAGCACTCCGAGCGCCATGAAGTCGTTGACGCAGACGATCGCGCTCGGGTTGAATCCCGAACCGAGCAGTTCGCGGACCGCGTGCCGTCCGCCCTCCGGGCCATCCTGGTTGGTCGCGATCTTCCATTCGCTGTGCGGCGCAAATCGCGAGACGGCGTCGGTGAAGGCCCGCTCGCGCTCACCGGTCGGGCGCAGGGCGGAGTGATGCCCGATAAAGGCCAGGCGATGATGGCCCAGGGTGTGCAGGTAGTCCACGATTCGCTCGATCCCCCGCCGGTAGGTCACGTGAATATTGAACAGATGGGGCTGCGGCGCCGGCACGTCGTAGAAGACGATCGGAATTTTGCTCTCCACCAGTTCCCGCGCCAGTTCCGGCGTCATCTCGGAGACGATGACGGCCAGACCGGCCACTCGCCGCCCCAGCATCATCCGGATGCTGAGCGCCAGTTGCTCGGGGCGATAGTCGGTGTTGGCAATCACCACCTCGTAACCATGGGCGTGCGCATCGTTCTCGAGGGTTCTAAAAATATCGAAGAAGAACGGATTCTCCAGATTCGACGCGATCATGCCGATGGTTCGACTCTTTCCTCCGGCCAGAGTCTGGGCGTGAATGTTGGGATGATAGTTCAGCTCCGCCACGGCCCTCATGACGCGGGCCCGAGTGGAACTCTTGACGCTGATCGTATTGTTGAGCACCCGCGAGACTGTAGCGGTCGAAACACCGGCTAGCTTGGCAACTTCCTTCAAACTCATATCACAGAAACCTCAATCGAATCATAGGGCAACACAAAACCCATATTATCCTGCAATAATCCCGGCTTAGAGAAGATATATTGATAATCGCGGTTCTTTTCCCAGGCGGTCCGGTGGTTTCAATTCGGTGCTAGTAATTTTGATCATTGCCCATAGCTAGATCGTTTGTGAAAACGATTACACGAGGTAATCTAATGATCGGAGAGCCATCTGTCAAGCCGCTCCAAATCGGCGCGGGGCCGGGCAACTAAAATCGGCATAATAAAAGTTTTATCGCTGCTTTTCCTTGACAACTCCGGCCCGGTCGCTTAGTTTGCGCCAAGTAAGCGATTACAAACAGCGAGCTAATCGTGGAGCTCACAGTTTTTTAAGTATGAAAATTAGACCGGTAATTGTAAGCTGAACCAATCCATGGTGTACTTGGCAAGGGTTCCCAAATAATTTAGAAGACAGTGGTAGATAGCAGAAATGTCGCTCAATTTCGTGCTTGAAATGAAGGGGATCAGCAAGCGGTTCCCGGGTGTGGTGGCGTTGAACGGCGTCGATCTGGAGGTGTCTGCGGGAGAGATCGTGGCCCTGATCGGTGAGAACGGGGCGGGCAAATCGACGTTGATGAAGATTCTCGGCGGCGTGACCGAGGGCGGGGGCGGAGTGATTCGAGTGGCCGGCCAGGAGGTCGAGATTCGATCGCCGCGCGAAGCCAGCCGGCTGGGAATCGAGTTCATTCACCAGGAACTGAGCGTTCTGGATAATCTGGACGTGGCGGCCAACATCTTTCTGCGGCGTGAACCGACGACCGGCGGCTGGCTCAAGTTGATCGATCGCCGGAAGATCTATGCCGAGGCCGATCAGCTCTTGAAGAAGCTGGGGCTGGAACTATCGAGCCGGACCCCGCTCAGCAGGCTCTCGATTGCGCAGCAACAACTGGTGGAGATCGCCCGGGCCCTCTCGGCGGGCGCTCGAATCCTGATCATGGATGAGCCGACCTCCAGCCTGACCTTGAGCGAGACGCGGCGGCTGTTGGCGATCATCAAGGATTTGCGGGCGCAGGGGGTCAGCGTGATCTACATCTCACATCGGCTGGATGAGGTGCGGGAACTGGCCGACCGCGTGGTCGTGTTGCGCGACGGCGCCAATGCCGGAAAGCTCGAACGAAGCGAGATCACCCACGATCGCCTGGTGCGAATGATGGTGGGGCGCGATCTGAAGGACTTTTACGTGGCGGGCGGCGAGCGGTTTTCGGGCGGAAACTCCCACTGGTTCCGCGTCAATGGGTTGCGGACCCTCAAGTATCCGCACCACAGCCTCACCTTCTCGGTGCGTCAGGGGGAGGTGCTGGGGTTTGCGGGTCTGGTCGGCGCGGGGCGTTCGGAGATGGCCCGCGCGGTCTTCGGCGTGGACGAGGCGGTGGGTCTGGAGATGTTTCTGGACGGGAAGAAGATCAAGGTCTCCTCGCCGCGGGACGCGATCGCCGAGGGGATCTATCTGATTCCCGAAGATCGCCGGGGCGCGGGTCTGGTGGTGGACCTGAGCATTCGCCAGAACATCACGCTGCCGGGCCTGGCCAACTACGCGACCGCCGGACTGGTCAACACGGCGAAAGAGCAGGCGACCGCGAAAGAGCTCTGCCGATCGATCAATGTCAAAGCTCCCTCGCCGGAAACCCGCGCCGCCAACCTGAGCGGCGGCAATCAGCAGAAGGTCGTCCTGGCGAAATGGCTGGCCCTGAAACCGAAAGTTCTGATCTTCGACGAACCGACGCGGGGGATCGACGTGGGGGCCAAGGCCGAGATCTATCAGTTGATTCACAATCTGGCGGCACAGGGCGTCGGCATCATCGTGATCAGCAGCGAAATGGAGGAGGTCCTCGGCATCAGCGACCGCCTGGCTGTCATGCACGAAGGCCGGATCACCGGGATTCTCGACCGGGACCGGTTCAGCGAGGAAGCGGTGATGCATCTGGCAACTGGCGGAGAGGGGTAGAACCACGATGAAGAAGGAATTAGGCATCTTTATTTTGCTCCTGTTTCTGTGCAGCATCGTCACGATCTTCAATCCGGATTTTCTGACGGCGACCAATCTGCAGAACACCGGGAGGCTGATCGGGGCCTTCGGCATCTTCAGCATCGGCCTGGGCCTGGTGATCGTGACGGGCGGCATCGAACTGTCGGTCGGTTCCATGATGGCGCTGCTCGGCGTTCTGCTCTCGATCATGTTGCGGGAGTGGAAATGGTCGTCGGGCCTGGCCATCCTGGCCTGCCTGGGGATCTCGATGACCCTCTCGCTGGGGCACGGCTGGCTGGTGACCAGGATGAAGGTCCAGCCGTTCATCGTCACTCTCTGCGGATTGTTGTTCTATCGCGGCATGGCGCGTTTCATCACCAGCGACGAGACCAAGGGGTTCGGGAGCGGCGCCGGGTTGGAGGGCCTGCGTTTTCTGGCCAACGGCAATCTCTTCGGACTGCCCATGCCCTTTGTGCTGCTGATCATCATCGGTCTGGTGGTCTGGGTCTTCCTGCACGCTTCGGTCTACGGCCGCTATCTTTTCGCCACCGGCCGCAACGAGGAGGCGTCGCGATACTCGGGCATCAACACCCGCCGGATGATCACCCTGGCTTACGTGGCCTCCGGCGTCCTGACGGCCATCTCCGCTATCATCTTCGCCTTCTATACCAATTCGGTTTCGCCGGCTTCGCACGGAAACTTCTATGAACTCTATGGCATCGCGGCGGCGGTGTTGGGCGGCTGCAGCCTGCGCGGCGGTGAAGGGTCGGTCATCGGCATCCTGATCGGGACCGCGCTGCTTCAGGTTTTACGGAACCTGGTGGTGCTGCTCAACATCAACCCTTCGCTCGATTTTGCCGTCATGGGCGCCGTCATCCTCGCCGGAGTGCTGGTCGATCAATTCTTCCGTGAGCGTCGTAACCGCAAACAGACGGTGACGCCGAGAGAATTACCGAAGGGAGACCTGGGCGCGGCCCGAGAAGTCTAGGAAAGTCTGGAGCCGTCTAGAGAAGTCTAGAGCAGTCTAGACGCCGTCAAATGACGCGCCTGGTTGAAATTGAGTCTGTTCAATCGAAGATCGAAGGTGCCCGACTTTTCTGGACTTTTGATAAATATGAATACCAATGGACCAATCACCGGAGTTTGGGAAGAGCGATGGCACCCGTTGCGCGAAGAGTGGGTGATCGTCGCCGCCCACCGACAGAATCGGCCGTGGAGCGGCGAGACGGTCAAGCGCGCGGAGAAGCCGATCCCTCCATACGTCGAGGACTGCTATCTTTGCCCGCGCAATCCTCGGGTCAGCGGCGCCGCCAATCCGGACTATCGTGGCGTCTTCGTCTTCGATAACGATCATCCGTGCGTCGGGATGGACGCCCCGCAGGAGCTGAAGCCCGTGCCGAGCATCTATCGCAATCGCCCGGCGCAGGGCATCGCGCGGGTGGTCTGTTACACGCCGCGCCACGATCTGACCCTGGCCGAACTGGAGACCGTGGAGATCGAGAATCTCCTGGCCGCCTGGCAGCAGCAGTACCGGGATCTGGGCGGGCGTCCCGAGATCAACCATGTCTTGATCTTCGAGAACAAGGGAGAGGTGGTCGGGGTCTCCAATCCGCATCCTCACTGTCAGATCTATGCGACCAACTTCGTCTTCAAGACGATCGAATCGGAGGCTCAGGTCAGCCGCCGCTACCTGGCCGAGCACGGTCGCGCTATTTTCCAGGACATTCTGGCGGCGGAACAGCAGGACGGCCGCCGCATCATCTGCGAGAACGAGACGGCCATCGCCTTTCTGCCCTACTTTGCGCGGTATGCCTACGAGGTCTTTGTGGCCCCGAAACAGACGCATCCGAGCCTGGCGGCGCTGAGCGACGCAGAGGTTCACGACCTGGCCGAAGTGCTCAGCGAGACGCTGATCCGTTTCGACAATCTCTGGGGGATGCCGTTCCCTTACGTCATGCCGTTGCATCAAGCCCCGACCGATGGCGGTGATCACCGCGGCTTTCATTTCCATCTGGAATTCCATCCGCCCTTGAGAAAGCCCAATTTGTTGAAGTATCTGGCCGGTCCCGAAATCGGCGGCGGGAATTTTCTGAGCGACACCTCGCCTGAGGAGAAGGCCGCCGAGTTGCGGGCCCAGTCGACCAGGCATTACAAATCGCGAAGCGCTTAATTCGTCAAAAAATGATCTATCGTATCGAGTGCGGTTCAACATGCGGGTTGGTCGACACCGAAGCGTTTATCGAGCGGCTCAACCATCAGACGGAGTCCTCGTTCGTCCACGACCCGGACCGGCCGATCATCGTGGCGCGTGCGCCGGGGCGGCTGGATTTGATGGGCGGGATCGCCGACTACTCCGGCTCGCTGGTGCTGCAACTGCCCATCGCGCAGGCCACCCATACCGTCTTGCAGCGCCGCCCGGACGCGAATCTGCGGATCGTCAGCCTCCCCATCGATCCGGGGGGGGCTCCCCGCGAGTTCGAGATGCCGCTCTCGGATTTTGAGGGCCCGGGCGGAGCGATCGAATATGAGGCCGCCCGCCGCCGCTTCCACCGCGATCCGGCCGATCATTGGGCGGCCTACGTCGCCGGCGCTTTTCTGGTCCTGATGCGGGAACGGGGCGTCCGGTTTACCGAGGGCGCCCGGATTCTGATCGGCTCGCAGGTGCCGGAAGGCAAGGGGGTCAGCTCGTCGGCTTCGCTGGAAGTCTCGGCCATGCAGGCCATCGCCGCCGCCTATCAGGTCGAATTGTCGCCGCGCGAGATGGCCTTCGCCTGCCAGCGGGTTGAAAACCTCATCGCCGGGGCGCCCTGCGGCGTGATGGACCAGATGACCTCCGTCTGCGGCGAACCGGACCGGTTGCTGGTGCTGCTCTGCCAGCCCGGCGAACTGTTCGGGACCGTCAAACTGCCCGACCAACTGGCCGTCTGGGGGATCGACTCGGGAATCCGCCATGCGGTCACCGGCGCGGATTACGGCACGGTTCGCACCGCCGCCTTCATGGGCTACCAGATCATCGCCGAACTGGCCGGACTTTCCGCTCACGAAACGGAACGGGCGGGCCTGGTGACGGTTGAGGATCCGAAATGGAAAGGGTATCTTGCCAACATCACGCCGGCGGATTTCGAAGAGTTCTTCGCCCCGTACCTGCCGGTCGAGATGCAAGGGGCGGAGTTTCTACGGCGTTACCGCGGCACTGTGGATCCGGTGACTGCCGTCAAGCCCGACCATCGTTATCCGGTCTATCAAGCCACCCGCCATCCGGTCTATGAGCATGCGCGGGTCAGGCGATTCGCCGATCTCTTGGCGGATTGGCAGGGAGGGGCGCGGGCGGAGATGCTCGGCGAGCTGATGTATCAGTCACATGACAGTTATTCGGCCTGCGGTCTCGGCTCGGCGGGCACCGACGGCATCGTGGAACTGGTTCGCGAAGCCGGAATCGGGGCCGGCCTCTACGGCGCGAAGATTACCGGCGGCGGAAGCGGCGGCACCGTGGCGGTGCTCGGCCGGCGCGAGGCGGAAGCGGCGATCAACGAAGTGGCGGAGAAGTATGCCCGGCGGGCCGGCTATCGGCCGCTTATCATCTCCGGCTCCTCGCCCGGTTCGGCGGCTTTCGGACATTTGCAACTATCCACAGTTTGAATATCGGTAAGGAGATAACCCAAACATGTCAGTTTTGGTGACAGGCGGCGCGGGCTACATCGGTAGCGTCATGGTCGAGTTGCTGCGCGAAAAAGAGGAACAGGTCGTCGTGGTGGACAGTCTTCACCGCGGGCATCGCGAGGCCGTGGATCCCAGTGTGCCGTTCTATCAAGGGTGTGTCGGGGACCGCGCACTCATCACACAGATTTGCCGCGAGCATCGAGTCGAGGCTTGCATTCATTTCGCCGCGCTGGCCTACGTCGGCGAGTCGGTGACCGATCCGAAGCTCTATTTCGACAACAACGTCGAGCGGGGGATCGGGCTGCTCGACGCGCTGCTCACCTGCGGCGTGCGGCGCTTCGTCTTTTCGTCCACCTGCGCGACCTACGGCGAACCGATCCAGGTTCCGATCGACGAACAGCATCCGCAGCAACCGACCAACCCTTACGGTTGGACGAAGCTGTTTCTGGAGAAGATCCTGACGGCCTACGACGCGGCCTACGAACTCAGATCGGTGATCCTGCGGTACTTCAATGCCGCCGGCGCGATCCGCAACCGGGGGGAAGACCATACGCCCGAAACGCATCTGCTTCCCAACGTCCTGGGCGTGGCCCGGGGGAGACTGGAGCGCGTTTCGGTCTTCGGTAACGACTATCCGACGCCCGACGGCACGGCGATTCGCGACTATGTTCACGTGGCCGACCTCGCCAGCGCCCATCTGCGCGCCCTGGGCTACCTGCGCCAGGGCGGCCAATCTGAACGCATTAATTTAGGCAACGGCCACGGCTACTCGGTCATGGAAGTGATCGAGACCGCGCGCCGGATCACGAAGCATCAGATCGAGGCGACGTTCGAACCGAGACGCCCGGGCGATCCCTCGCGCCTGATTGCAAATTCCGAAAAAGCTCGGTCGGTGTTGGGTTGGCAACCGCAATATCCAGAACTCGAAACGATCATCCGCACGGCATGGGAATGGCATCAGACTCATCCAAACGGATACTCTAACTAAAGTCTAGAACAGTCTGGAGCAGTCTGGAGCAGTCTGGAGCAGGCCGGACTTCTCCGGACTGCTCTAGACTTCTTAAATTTGAGGAGATGATTATGACCGGAATAGTTTCGATGCTGACCCTGTGTGCGGCAATCACTCTCCTGGGTGGAATTGACGATAGGGGGAAAGCAACCGTGAGTAAAGAGAATTTCGGGAAGACCCCCGAGGGCCAGGTCGTGGAGATCTACACTTTGACCAACGCCAACGGGGTCGAGGCCAGGATCACCACTTACGGGGCCATCGTGGTCTCACTCAAGACGCCCGATCGTGATGGCAAGCTCGAAGATATCGTGCTGGGGTTCGACACCCTGGACGGGTATCTGAAAGGTCATCCGTACTTCGGCGCCATCATCGGCCGGTTCGGCAACCGGATCGGCAAGGCCAAGTTCACCCTCAACGGCACGGAGTATAAGCTCGCGGCCAATAACGGCGAGAATACGCTGCATGGCGGCCTCAAGGGGTTCGACAAAGTGGTCTGGAAAGCCAAGCCGGCGACCCACAAAGACTCGACCGAACTCGAACTGACCTACCTGAGCAAGGACGGCGAAGAGGGCTTTCCCGGGAATCTTTCGGTCAAAGTCGTCTATACCTTGAGCAATAACGACGAGCTGAAGATCGACTATTCGGCGACGACCGATAAAGACACCGTCGTCAATATGAGCAGCCACTCGTACTTCAATCTCGCGGGGCAGGGGAACGGCGAGATCCTGAGTCATCAGGTCCTGATCAACGCCGATCGCTTCACCCCGGTCGACTCCGGACTGATTCCGACCGGCGAGTTGCGCAGCGTCAAGGGCACGCCCTTCGATTTCACCCAGGCGACGGCCATCGGTTCACGGGTCAATCAGGACGACGAGCAGTTGAAGCTCGGCGGCGGGTACGATCACAACTGGGTGGTCAACGGAAAAGCCGGGTCCATGAGATTGGCCGCGCGAGTGGTCGAGCCGACGACCGGCCGGGTGATGGAGGTCTCGACCACCGAACCGGGGGTTCAGTTCTACATCGGCAACTTCCTCGACGGCACCCTGACGGGCAAAGGCGGCAAAGTCTACAAACGCCGCTACGGGTTCTGCCTGGAGACTCAACATTTTCCGGATTCACCCAATAAACCGGACTTTCCATCAACCGTCCTCAAGAAGGGCGAACGCTACCAGACGACTACGGTCTTCAAGTTCTCGACCGATCGCGCGAAACCCAATTCGCAATCTGAAGTCAGATAACGATCCCGGTCTCAGAGCCGCGCCGCCAGCTCTCACCGGGCGGCGCGGCTTCACTCCCTCGAAAAAATAAAAAATCTCACGAGTGGAATTTCGGGCGCGGTGCGACGTTTTTCTAGCATGGAGAGTTGAAGCGCCTGGAGGATCGGGGGATTCTTAAATATGAGAATTTAATTTAATGAGGATACGCCAGGAAACGCCCCGATCGTTACTCTTATTGGTAGCGAAGACACTGTGACGAGAATACGGTGCTGCTTGGTGTATTCTCTTCCGTCTTTCCAGTCCGGCCAACCAATCCGGCTAGATTGAGTTGGCCCGTTGCCCGTGCCCTATTTTCGATAACTCTCACGCTCTCCAAACTTGCTGGCCGAGAGCCGGCAGTCAAACTGTAATCTTTTTAAATCGCTAGTTGACTGAGAGGCTTAAAGTGCAGTGCTTGAATGCTTGAAGAAGACTAGCGGGACCTTGATTCGCATTATTTGGTTGTCCATTTCTCATTGCGTACTTCTTAATTTTATTGAGATGTTCATTCCCGGATTGCGTCTTGCTAACCAACGGAGGGATGGGCAATGAGAAATGGACAATTTTGCCGGTCGAGTTCCGAAGGCCTCTCAGCGACTTCGAGCCATCAAAATTTGTCGAGTCTCAGACGGGGGATGACCCTTGAGAATGGCAGACCGCAAGATAGAGGTTGTCAGAACACGAAGAAGTGGTTCGATGAATTCTATCGAAAAGAATCGTCGCGCCACTCTCGATGAGTTGATTTCGGTCGAGGCGGATCCGATCATTCGGAAAGTGCTGCTGCACCGATTGAATCTCTACCTCAACTCCCGCGGCCGAAATTTGGGCCAGCCCGAAGCCGAGGATCTCTATCAGACGGTGATCCTCAAGCTGGTGGCCGGATTGGGGGCTGAGAACGCCGAATTGCTCGCCCAGGATCTCGGCCAGATTCACAGTTACGTCGCCACCATCGCCCACAATGTCTGCAATGACTTTCTCCGGATGAAGTATCCCGAGAGAAATCGGCTCAAGATCAGATTGCGCGACCTGATGCGGCGGTATCCGGGGTTCGCCTGCTGGATCGTCGAGAGCCAGCTTCTCTGTGGACTTCATCATTGGACCGGCCGGGTCGAGAGTGCCAGAGCCGCCACCCTGATCGCCGAACTGAATCAGGAGGAGGCCGGAGAGAGCGACCTGAATCGGCTGAGCCTTATGAAGCTGCCGCTCTCGGGCCTGGTGGTCGAACTGTTCAACCGGTGCGAGGGTCCGATCGAGATCGATCGCCTGGTTCAGATCATCATCAAGGTGCAGGGTCTGGAAGAGCGGCCGGAGGCCTCGCTCGACGGCGACGACCTCTCCGAGGGGCAACTGGCCGACACCCGCGAGACCTTTTGCGAGCAGGTGGAACTGAGAGAGTTATTGCGCCGGCTGTGGGCCGTCGCTTTCGAGTTGCCGCTCAATCAGCGGAAGACCTTCATCTTTACCAGCTCCGACTATACCGGAGAGAGTCTGCTGCATCGGATCTTGCGGGAGCAGATAGTGACGATCACCCAGATCTATCAGGCTCTGGAGATGACGCGCGAGCAACTGATCTCGCTCTGGGATCGGTTGCCGCTCGATGCCTCGGCGACAGCCGCCGAGCTCGGAACCAGCATCCACATGGTCGCCAAGTGGCGCCACCGCGCCTTGAAAAGGCTGTCGGCCGAATGTGGCAGATGCAAATAACGGAAGGGACCGGTCCTCAGCAGGACCGGGTTCCCGGCGGTTGATGGTTCAGAGGAGAGATATGACCGTGATCGACCACATCCGAGAGAACGAAATGGAGTCCTTCTGGGCCGGCGATCTGCCGGTCCTGGCCACGATCAGATGTGCGGAACATCTCGAGGCCTGCCCTGAGTGCAGCCGCCTTTTTCGGCGCATCTCGTCCGGGGACCGGTCCCTGGCGGTCGGCGGCGCGCTCCTGGCGCCGGAGGTGATGGTTCTGGGCCGGCATCTGGACTACGAGCAGCTCGACGCCTACCTGGAGCGGCGGGTGGGCGCGGATCGGGCCTCGTCCATCAAGCTCCACCTGGAGCTGTGCCAGGAATGTGCGAAAGATCTGTCGAGCCTCAAGGAGTTCAGAAGATCGCTCGATTCGGAATTGCGGCTCCAGGCGATCGATCAAGGTCTCCTGAAGAGAATTCTCTGCTACGTCGGGCAGATCCGATATCCCAATCCGGTCTATCTCTTCGGCGCCCTGGCCCTGGTCCTGGGTCTGGGCCTGCTGACCCAGACGGTCTTCCGGCGGTCGGCGATGATCGGTTCGTTCTGGCCCAGGGCGGAGGTGACGCCGCCCAACTATCAGAAGGACGAGCTCTCATCGGTGGCGCCGGGCGCCAATCCTCGATCGCGAGAAGATTCCAAGAGCCCGGACGAGACGATCATTGATCACGGTAAGCAGTTTGTCGTGCGCGACCAGAACGGCCGCCTCAGCCTGAGCCATGTCGCTCCGGAGTTGCAGGAGGATGCCGCCCGGATTGTGCGCGGGGAGAACCTCGGAGTCCGGCCGAGAGCGCTGTCGCCCCAGCAGATGTTGAGCCAGATCCGGGAGGCCGGGGCCAGGTACTCTTCACATTTCGAGTTGGGGATCTACTATTTGAAGGCCGGGCTGGTCGAGCAGGCCCGGAACGAATTTCAACAACTGCGATCGATCAACCCCGGCTCGCGGCTGGTCGAGAGGATCTGCCGGGAGCACGGTGGATGCGGGGGCCCGGTCAACCCGCAGAAATGAGTGAGATTCAAACCGCGAAAGCGCGAGAGCTTGATGATTTAGCGTCTTTTGCGGTGCACGGCCTGTTCAGCGCCGGTTAGCAGAGTACGCAGAGCATGCATAGAGACTTAATGGGAGCCTAGGTCGATCTCTGTGCTGCCTCTGCGTACTCTACTGATCGGCGTTGAGTGCCTGGGAAAGTAAATGTCTTGAAGTTTTGATGTTTAACCGCGAAAGACGCGAAAGACGCGAAATCAAAGACCTTTCGCGTCTTTCGCGGTTTGTAAACCAACTTTGTGAGCCAAGTATTGAGTGGGTCAGGAGAACTCGATCTGTCTCTCCTTCAGGTATTTGAGCTTGTCCCTCAACTCGGCGGCCTTCTCGAATTCGAATCGTTTGGCGGCCTCCCGCATCTCATGTTCGAGAGTGGCGATGGTGGAGGCCAGCTTCTCCGGCGTGTATTCTTCGAAATCTTCCAGTTTAATCGGCATTTTAAAGTAATCGGCCTCATAGGCGGTGACCAGCGTGGCCTCGATGGGCTTGATGATCGACTGCGGGGTGATGCCATGCTCCTCGTTGAAATCGCTCTGGCGGCTGCGGCGGCGATTGGTCTCATCGATCGCCTTGCGCATCGAATCGGTCTGTTTGTCGGCGTACAGGATCGCCTTGCCGTTGGAGTTGCGCGCGGCGCGGCCGATCGTCTGAATCAACGATGACTCGCTGCGCAGAAAACCTTCCTTATCGGCGTCGAGGATGGCGACCAGCGAGACTTCGGGCAGGTCCAGGCCCTCGCGCAAGAGGTTGATCCCGACCAGGACGTCGAATTCACCCCGGCGCAGGTCGCGCAGAATCTTGATCCGTTCGAGCGTCTCGATCTCCGAGTGCAGGTAGCGAACCCGGATCTCCAGGTCGCTGTAGTAATCGGTCAAATCTTCGGCCATCTTCTTGGTCAAGGTGGTGACCAGCACCCGTTCCTTGCGGGCCACTCGTTCCCGCACCTCGTGCAACAGATCGTCGATCTGTCCGCGCACCGGGCGCACCTCGACCTGCGGATCCAGCAACCCGGTCGGGCGGATGATCTGTTCGACCACCACGCCGCTGGATTTCGTCAACTCATAAGGTCCGGGGGTGGCCGAGACGTAGATCGCCTGTACGACCCGGCGTTCCCACTCCTCGAACTTCAAGGGCCGGTTGTCGAGGGCCGATGGCAGGCGAAAGCCGAAATCGACCAGGGTCTGTTTGCGCGAGCGGTCGCCGTTGTACATCCCGCGGATCTGCGGGATCGACTGGTGGCTCTCGTCGATCACGATGATGGTGTCTTCCGGCAGATAGTCGTAGAGGGTGGGCGGCGGCTCGCCGGGCATCCTTCCGGTCAGGTGCCGGGAGTAGTTCTCCACGCCGCGGCAGAACCCGAGTTCGTTGAACATCTCGAGGTCGTACATGGTGCGCTGGTGGAGCCGCTGCGATTCCAGCGCCTTGCCCTGTTCGATCAGGTGCGGCTCCCAGATTTCCAACTCCTCCTTGATCGATTTGACTGCGCGCTTGATGGTCGCGCGGGTCGTCACGTAGTGGGTCTTCGGGTAGATCGGGACGCGGGCTTCGTGTTTCTGCAAGACCTCGCCGAGCAGCGGGTCGATGGTCGAGATCGAGTCGACCTCGTCTCCCCACAGTTCGATGCGGATCGCCTGGTCCTGATAGCTCGGATAGATCTCGATGACGTCGCCTCTCACCCGGAAGGTGCCGCGTTCAAAGGCGACGTCGTTCCGTTCGTACAACAATTCGACCAGTTTTTTGATGATCTCGTCGCGGCTGGTCTTCTGGCCGGGTTCGAGGAAGATCATCATGCCGTAATAGGCATTGGGGTCGCCGATACCGTAGATGGCCGAGACGGACGCGACGATGATCACGTCGCGCCGCTCGAACAGGGATCTGGTCGCCGAGAGGCGCAACCGGTCGATCTCATCGTTGATGGTCGCCTCTTTTTCGATGTACGTATCGGTGGCCGCGACGTAGGCTTCGGGCTGATAGTAATCGTAGTAGCTGACGAAATATTCGACCGCATTCTCCGGGAAGAAAGATTTGAACTCCTGGTAGAGTTGCGCCGCCAGCGTCTTGTTGTGCGCCATGACCAGGGTCGGACGATTGACCCGATTGATGACGGAGGCGATCGAGAAGGTCTTGCCGCTCCCCGTAATTCCGAGTAGAACCTGATGCTGTTCACCATCCCTCAAGCCTCGCACCAAAGCCTCGATGGCCTCGGGTTGATCACCTTGCGGCTGGTAATCCGAAACGAGTTTGAACTGCTGTGTCATTGCTTCCTTATTGTTTAAGTCGATCCATTCACATCACAAGAAGATCGGTAGATCTATCTTACTGGATCTTCACCGCTATGGAAATATGGGAGCCGGGCGGGTAAAATGGCCGTCTGAACAGAGTCCCAAGTTAACAGTGAGCCATTAGGCAGGCAGGTCAATCTCCGCGATCCTAAATCTGCCGACTTCCGCCAACCTCTGGAGGAGACAAATCATGCGTTATGCACCTTCGACAGTCTTGCTTTTGCTGCTCTTACTGCCGGCCGTTCGGTGGTCGCCGGTTCTCGCTCAGGACGATCCCCATGCGCACCACCAGATGGTCGGATGGGTCCCGCAGGAGATCCTGGATCGGCCGCTGACGCTCCGGGAAGGGCTCGGGACGGTCTACGACGTCGTCACGACCTCATCCAAAGAGGCGCAGGCGTTCTATGGTCAGGGCCTGTCCTACCTGCATTCATATCTCTGGATCGAGGCCGCGCGTTCCTTCAAGCAGGCGCTCCGCCTCGATCCCAATCTGGCCATGGCCTATGCCGGGTTGAGTTATGCCTTTTCCGGATTGGAGGATCAGGAACAGGCCCGCGCCATGCTGGCTCAGGCCCAATCGCTCGCCTCGCGGGCGAGCCGGCGGGAGCAGCAGCGGATCGAGATTCGCGCCCGGCAACTGCAGGCCATCGCCGATCCCGACAGCGTTCCGAAGCTGCTGGAATACCGGCGGGCGATCGATGCCGCGCTGGCCGAGTCGCCCGGAGACGCGGAGCTCTGGCTGCTGCGCGGAAATGCGGAGGAGTCGCGGCCCACGGGGCGCGGCCAACGGGGAGGGGCGGCGACCATCGCCTTCTACGAGGCGGCCCTCAAACGAGTCCCGGACCATTTCGCGGCGCATCACTATCTGACCCACACCTACGAGACGATCGGGCGGGCCGATCTGGCGCTGGTGCACGGTGAGGCCTATGCGCGGCTCTCGCCGGCCATTCCGCACGCGCAGCATATGTACGGCCACGACCTGCGGCGCGTGGGGCGCATCGACGAGGCGATCCAGCGGTTCGAGAAGGCCCGGCAGCTCGAGGAGAGCTATTTCGAGGCCGAGCAGATCCGCTCCGATCTGGACTGGCACTATGCGCACAACCTCAGCCTGCTGGCGACGGCTTATCAATACGAAGGCCGGCTGCGGGAGACCGAGAAGCTGTTGCATCAGCTCTTCGCCCTGCCCAAGCACACCGCCTATTTCGAAATCTGGGGGAAGGAATGGCCCGAGTTTCTGCTCAGCCGCGGCCGTAATGAAGAAGCCCTGGCGGCGGCCGGGAAGATGGAGCAGAGCCGATATGCGCCGGTCCGGAGTCTGGGGCGGGCTCTGACCGGCAGCGCCCTCCTGACGTTGAAGGGGCCGGAGGCCGCGCAGGCCTCGCTCGCCGAGGCGGAGAAGGAATGGAAGGAAGTGGTCCCTTCGGGCGCGCTGGGGGTCACGCCGGAGACGATCCGGCCCTATCTGAACGCGTCGCGCGGCGAAGTGCTGCTGCGATCCGGGCAAGCGGATGAGGGCGCGCGGTTGCTCAAGGAGGTGCAGCGTCAGGTCCGCGCGATCCACGGTCCCGACGCCTGGATTCAGGCCCTGTTCCGTCTGGAGGCGATCGCCCGCGCGGCGCGGAACGCGGGCCATTGGGAGCTGGCTGAGTACACGGCCAAACAGATGTTCGATCATGACGCTTCGTACGCCGGCACCCACTATGCCCTGGCGCTGGTGGCCGAACAGCGCGGCGACGCCGCCACAGCGCGAAGCGAATTCGCCATGGCCGTCAAATTGTGGAGCCGCGCAGATCCGGACCTTCCCGAACTGCAACACGCTCGCTCCAAACTCAAACTCTAAAAAATCCTGACTGCAGCGGATTTTGTGGGTAGGATTGAGCGCCGAAGGCGCGCCATCAAATAGCCAGGGGTGAGCGAGGCGGAGCCGAGCGCAACCCCTGGTCAATCGTCAAATGGCCGGCGTCCTGTAGGGACGCGATTGGACGGAGGTTCAATTGCGCCCTTTCAGGGCGCGTCACGGGGGATCACCCACCAGGGGGCGCGCTTCGCGCTTCACCCCTGGCTATTATCTTTCGCGCCTCCGGCGCTCCGAACGAAGCCCCCACAAAATCCGGTGCGGTCAGAAAAAATCGGTACCGCGAGCGATAGCGAGCGGACTCTTCCCGATTAGCAGCGTCCGCTCGTTACCGCTCGCGGTACCGATTCAAGCCTACATATTGATCATGTGCCCTTCCAGACCGTGCGCGGCGTCCTTGATCGCCTCGCTCAACGTGGGGTGGGCATGCACGTTGCGGGCGATCTCCGCCGGAGTGAGTTCGGCGTATCGCGCCAGGGTCAATTCCGGCAGCAGTTCGGTCACGTCCGGGCCGATCAGGTGCGCGCCCAGAATCTCGCCATAGCGTTTGTCGCTGATCAGCTTGACGAAGCCCGCGGTATCGCCCAGGCCATGTGCTTTGCCGTTGGCGGTGAAGGGGAACTTGGCGATGTTGATCTCATAGCCGCGTTCGCGCGCCTGCTTCTCGGTGTACCCGAAACTCGCGATCTGCGGTTGGCAGTAGGTGGCGCGCGGCATCATATCGAAATTGAGTTCGATGGTGGGGGCGCCGGCGATATTCTCGGCGGCGATGACTCCCATGGCTTCGGCGACGTGAGCCAGCATGAGTTTGCCGGTGACATCGCCGATGGCATAGATGTGAGGGATGCTGGTCTGCATCTTGCCGTTGATCTCGATCGCTCCCCGCTCGCCGACCCTGACATCGGTCCTCTCCAGGCCATAGCCTTCGACCCGCGGTTTGAATCCGATGGCTTGCAGGACCTTGTCGGCCTCGAGCGTCTGCTGCTTGCCGTCCGCGGTCGTCACCGTGACCCGGACGTTCTTGCCCGTGTCTTCGATCCGATCGACCCGGGTCTTGGTCATGATCTCGATTCCGTTCCGCTTGTACTGCCGGTGCAGTTCGGCGGAGACCTCTTCGTCCTCCAGCGGCACGACGCGGTCGAGAAATTCGATGATCGTCACCTGCACTCCGTAATTGCTCAGCACGTAGGCGAACTCGACCCCGATCGCTCCGGCTCCGGCAATGATCATGCTGCCCGGGACCTTCTCTTCCAGGATCTGCTCTTCGTAGGTGACGACCCGTTCGCTCAGCTTCGAGCCCGGGATCAGGCGGGTGGTCGAACCGGTCGCGATGATGCAGTGCTTGAACTTGATCTTCTCGGTTCCGCCCGCATTGAGCTTCACTTCCAGATGATGGGAGTCGGTGAAGTTGGCCCACCCCTCATACTCATCGATCTTGTTTTTGCGCATCAGGAACCGCACACCCTTGGCGCGCCCGTCGGCGACCTTGCGGCTGCGGCGGTAAGCCTCGCCGTAATCGAAGGTCATCTGACCCTCGACCTTGATCCCGAAGGTCTTCGCCTCGTGTTTGAGAATGTGGACGAGTTCGGCATTCCGCAGCAGCGCTTTCGACGGAATGCATCCGACATTGAGGCAGATCCCACCCCAGTACTGCTTTTCAATGATTGCGGTCTTCAAACCGAGTTGGCTGGCTCGGATCGCCGCCACATATCCGCCGGGTCCGGCGCCCAGCACCACTACGTCATATTCTTTGGCCATCAGCTTCTCCTGTTCATAAAATTCAAAAAAAAAGAATAAAACAAACCGGAGGAAAATGCATTTTTCCCATCACATTTTAACTTTTTCGTCGGCTGTGGCAGTGCCGGAGGTAATGCGGTATATTGCAGGAGGTGGAACATTGGGCAACTGCGTTTACTCATCACATTACCCTTCAGCATCTTCTCAACCTCGCAGGCATCACCAGCCCATTGCATAAAAGATTTCTCAAAATTGGGAGGAGATATTGGAAGTTTTATGACAGATGAAGTTTGCCGGCCGGGAAGAAGTACCGGGAGATTTATTCTTAGTATCGTCGGTTTTGCCCTAATCGTGATCCTCTTTCTGATCTTTCTCGCACAGACCCCGAAGTCCCGCCTGAACGTCATTCAATTTGCCTCGGTCTTCTTCTTTCTGATCCTGATGGTGCGTTACTGGCGGGCCGCCAGGTCGGCGCCGGCCGAGCCGCCCGCGACACGCCGCTCGGGACCGTCTCGGGAACTGGTGCTCGCGCTGCTGGTGAGCACGGCTCTCTACGCTTCGACGCTGCCGTTCTATTTCGTCAGCGACGATTATGCGCATCTCTTTACGGCTCGCCAGCCGGTCTTCGAGACTCTCTGGAGTCTGTTGACCGAGGGGCAGGGCAAGGGCTTTCTGCGGCCGGTCGGCTTCGCCAGCCTCTTTTTCGACTACTACTTCTGGTATCACTGGCCGCCGGCCTACCATCTCGTGAATTTGCTTTTGCACTGCGTCGGCATCGTCGGAATCTATTTTCTGTGTAAGAACCTGGGGCTCGACCCGGAGACCTCGGCGACCGCCTCGCTGATCTTCTCGATCATGCCGATCCAGCCGGAGGCCGTGGTCTGGATTGCCGCTCGATTCGACCTGCTGGCCACGCCGTTGACGATCTGGGCCTTCGTGCTCTATCTCAATTTCCGGCGGACGGGCAACCGGCAGGCCTATCTGGGGGCCCTGGTCCTGTTCCTCTTCGCGATGCTCTCCAAAGAGAGCGCCTTTGCGTTCCCGCTGCTGCTGGTCTCACTGGAATTTCTGGTCCTGCCGGATCGGCGCATCAAGCCGGTGCTCGGATTTGTGCTGCTGACGCTCCTGACCTTCAGCTATCGCTGGGCGGTCCTGGGCGGCATCGGCGGCTATCTGGACCCGGACGGCCAGGCCTCCGCTTTCGGGATCGGTCTCGGAACCTTCGAGGGGCTCCTGGTCAGGGCTCCGGCCCAGATGCTGCTCGGTTACAACTGGCTCCAACCGGGCGTCGCCATTCCGATCGTGCTGGCCTCATTGACGGCGGGCCTGCTGTTGACGCTCGCCCTGCGCATCAATCCCGGGTCTGCAACTCAGGACCGGCGGAGATTGGTCTGGTTCAGTCTGTCCTGGATCCTGCTGGCCTCGCTGCCGGCCCATTTCCTGCTGCTGGTCAGCCCCGGGCTGACCAATTCGAGGGTCCTCTATCTGAGCTCTGCCGGCGCCGCGATCCTGGTCGCGCTGCTGCTCGCCGGCATCGAACAGGCGAGGATGCGGCAAGCCTCGAAACTGTTTCTCGTCCTGTTGCTGAGCGTGGGATTGTTTCATAATTTGCGGGCCTGGCACTGGACCAGCCAGCTTTCACATCGATTTCTGCTCGAGTTGAAGCAATTGGAACCCGCTCCGCCCCCGGGGGCCGAATTCGTTTTTCGAGATCTGCCGCACACGATCCGCGGAGTCTTCTTCTTCCACGCCGGACTGGAGGAGGCCGTCAACCTCACCTTCGATCGGAAAGACCTGACCGCGCGCCGTGAATCGGGGGCGCCCCGCCCGGCGACGGAAGCCAACGGCAGACCCGAGATCAAACTGAACTGGGTGGGGACGACCGAGTCTCTGATCCAACGAGCAAAAGACTAAGAGAAGTCTAGAGAAGTCTAGAAAAGTCTAGAGAAGTCTAGAGAAGTCAACAGACTTCTCCGGACTCTTCCTGGCTTCTACGAAACTCGCCCCGGTGAAATAAGGTGCTCAAAACACGCCCCGACTTTTCTAGACTTTTCTAGACTTCATCTATGAATCAAAGTCTAAAAACGCGTATTGCGCG
>DATEFT010000681.1:0-6719 GCA_035280505.1 Blastocatellia bacterium
GTCCCAATAGAGGATTGCGATCTGGTTGAGAGAGCGCGCAAGATCCGGATGTTCCGGCTCCAGTGTCTTTTCTCTCAGGCTCAGGGCGCGTTGTAATAGCGGTTCGGCCTGCGCGTAGTCGCCTTTGAGCCAGTAGAGGACGCCTAGATTATGGATGGGCCCCGCAAGATCCGGGTGCTCCGCCCCCAACACCTTTTGACGAATCTCCAGGACGCGCTCAATTGATGAAATCGCTTCATCATACTTACCGGCATTAAACAGTTTAACGTGCTTCGGATATAGCTGGCGCGCCTCCTGCAATGCGCGGTCATCGTCCGTTGCGGGGCGGGCCTCCGCAATCCGGATCTCATAGCTTCCCGCCGCCTTCGACCGAGATTGCACATTCAACCGGTAACGACCCGCGACGGCTGCCACCCATGACACGGTTTCGTGACCTCGCGGCCGGATCTCGGAGTTAAACTCCATCAATTGATTGCCGTCCGGTCCCGACAGTTGCACCGCCACATCGATGCCCTCCTGCTCGACGATCAACTTGACGAACTGACCGGCCTCAAGCTGGATCTGGCAGATTTGCTGTTGCCCCTCCGCCAACTCGCGTTTGAGAGGAGAGCCCGGTTCAAGCGTCCGGATCTCTTTTTCATCATTGGCCCCCCCGGGCGCGCCGGTGGTCTGTTGGGTTGGTTGCCGGATCAGATCCGGATGATCTCCTACAGCCTGTCCCGACGGCGCAGCCGTTAACAGGCCGCAGCACAGAAGGAGTCCCAAGAGTAATGGTCGATTGGTGCGGGAGCCGCCGCGCCCGGCGATCCCGATCGAACGTGAAACTGATAATCTCGCTGAGTCGTTCCCGCCGCCATGCCCTTCCCATCCATCCGAAAGCGAGTGAGGATTGCGGTAATAAATCATAGCTTTGCCTCGAATGTAAATCTCCCCGCGCCAGACTGTGGTTGTGATGGAGAGAGCCGAGCCAATTCTTCAGGCTGTCATAGCTGTCGTGAACAAATCCTACTTTACTTTCTCGAACCCGGGACTTGCAAGCCGAAACACTGATCTGATCGACGTCGCCACGACCAAACAACTAATGGTCCGGGCTGCGATCATCCGGGTCCGGTAAGTCGGCTTTCCGGTCTTCGGGGCACTTTTATTACTTGGGAAAGTAAGTTCTTTGGAATTTGAGAGGCAAACCGCGAAAGACGCGAAAGACGCGAAATCATCCGTCTTTCGCGTCTTTCGCGGTTCCGAATCAAAACTTCAAGAAATTGACTTTCCCAAGTATTTATTATGCCAGCGTCTTTAGTCTGTCGAAGGCACGCTGAAGCCCGAGGCTGACGTCCTCGAAGACGCCCGCCTCGTTAAGGATGGTCAGAAAGAGCTCATTGATTCCACCGGGGGTCGCATGGTCACGGGAGAGCTGTTCGAAGTCTCGCCCGCTACCCAGAGCCGTGGCGAGGCCCGCGAACGTCGATGCGACATAGCGTCTGGCTGCCGGTTCCGGGATGTTACGGGAGACGAGCCATCGGCTGATCGTGTTCAAATAGGCAAAGTGCGCCGCGATGGTCGAGGTCGAAGCGGAAAGCGCATCGAAGGCGTCCACATCGTGGAGGTCGATCGTTTCGCCCAGGCGGCCGAACAAGGCTTTTGCGGCCGCACTCGGCGGGTGAATCGGCGTCATGCCGTTTCGCTCGGCTACCGGTGGGAGCGGAATAACGCGGGAGACCTCTCTCGCCGGGGCCACCAGCAGTTTGATCGCCTCTACCGAAACACCGGCCATGGCGCTGATGATGATCTGATCATCGGCGAAGACCAGATCCTTGAGCACGGCTCTCGCGTCTTGCGGCCGTAAGCACAGAATCAGCGTCGACGCGCCGTCGACGACAGCCTGATTGTCGGCGCCGATGCGGACGGTGGGATAGCAGCCGGCGAGCCGCGCCGCCATCCCGGCATTGCGCGGCGACAACAAAATCTCCGGCGCCGATTCGACGTCCTTACATAATCCCGTGACGATCGCCGCCGCGATCGCGCCAACACCGATAAATCCGTATTCCATGCTCTTCGACTCCCTTCGCGCAAGTTGCGGTTGTGCCCGGACCTCAGATTCAGTACTCACGATTCCGGCTTGGCCTGTTCAGGCTCCGGCAAAATTCGAGGATCACTTTTCAAGAGGCTCATCCCGATAACGCTCGGGAGCGTATCGGGCGGCGATCAGACCGGTGGCCTCCTCGATCTTGAGGGACTGCACCAGCAGCCCCTCCTGCCCATAGGGCAAGTAGGCCTGACACCGGCCCGACGGAGTAATGAGGCTGGTGGCCGATTCCTGAAACCGCAAAGCATAGTTGACGCTGGCAAAGTAGATCGTGTTCTCGATGCTGCGCATCAGCATGGCTTTTTCGTAGTAGGCCCCGTCGGCCGCGCCCCACCGCGTCGGCTGGACGCCCTCTTGATTACTGCCGGTGTGTTGAGGATGAAAGACGATCTTGGCGCCCCGCACCGCCGCCCATCGCACCGTCTCGGGATAGCGCCAGCCTTCGTGGCAGATCGCCACTCCGAACTTGAGCCCCTTGACCTCGAAGAGTTGCCGGGTGTCTCCGGGCACGTAGAATCGATCTTCGGTCGGGGCCACCTGATTCTTGGTCTGAAATCCCTGAATCCGGCCCTGGGCGTCGATAACGCAGGCGGCAATCTGACGCCCCGCCGCCGTCAGCCGCTCCATTCCGAGGATGGTGGCCACCGCGTAGGTTCGCGCCCACTGCGTCACGGTCCCGAGAACCCGTTCCTGTTGCGTCTGATCATAGGGGCAGACTTCGAGATCCACTCCCCGCAGACCCGGAAGATAGGCCTCCGGGAAACAGACGATCTCCGCCCCCTGGGCCGAGGCTTCGGATAAGAGCAGCCGGACCTTCTCCAGGCCCTCATCAATGGTTGAGGCGGCGGCGGGCGACGCCAGGGCGATGATCATGGATAACCTCCGATGTTGTCAGCGGATTTTGGGATGCCGGTCAGATAGATCGCCGGACCCTGCCGGCCGTCCCCAGTTTAGCGACCCGTGCAGACCGGTGTCCAGATCACAGGGCTGGACACCTGTATTCAGAGAGCCCGTTCAGACCGTCGAATTGTTCATCGGTTCTGAAGCGGCAGGCCCTTCACCCTGAAAATAACGTCTGGCTGCTTTGGCAAAGGCCAACCGCAAGATCAGGATGATTAGGCCAGCCTGCATCGACACAGTCGTGATGGCGCCCGAGAGCCGCTGCGCGTCGTTCGAGAAATTATAATATTCCGGCGGTAATGCTTGTCGTACTTTTCCTGCGGATAAGATGTAACTATAAGCCATTTTCGATGTGGGGTTGGCAATCATGACGGCTGTCACCACTATCAACAGGGCTATTCCTAACCACTGTCCGTACCTCTTTCCCTGATACAATCCCCAGATGGCGAAGAGCGGGAGGGTGATGGTCACGCCGAGAACCAAGATCCATCTCAGAATCATTATTCCGGTCACACAACCTTCGGGGCCGCCGATTAAACAACGAAGAACGGAAGAGACCAGCCCCTTCAAGAATGGAAGCATACACAAAAGAATCAAGATTAGTGTGATCCAGACGCTTGGCGGTCGTTTTACTCGGTTTTTCATGGCCGTTCATCTGCGGATGTCATTCATTTGATCCGGTTGTCCTGAGTAGCAGGCAAGCTCTTTCTCAACCGGCAGGGTTCTAAATTGGCGCCTCTTTAATACTTTGGAATTTGAGAATCAACCCGCGCTATCTCCATTCGCCCTGGATGACGAAGGCCGCCCAGAAGTAGGGCGAAGACCAGCGCCCGCCCGTCATCCGCATCATCTCGAGTTGCGCCGCGCGCAAGGCGGCGGCCGGGCGCAGCCGTTCTTTCAATATCCCGCGGTAGAAACGTTTCATCAATTCCGCGGTTGCGAGATCATCGACCTGCCACAGACTGGCGACGACCCGTTGCGCGCCCGCATACATAAAGCCGCGGGTCAATCCCACGAGCCCCTCGCCCCGGATCTCCTTCCCCAGACCCGTTTGACAGGCGCTCAGCGCGACGACCTCCGCCCGGAGGCGCAGATTGTAGAGCTCGTGCATCCGGAGGAATCCGTCTTGTGGTTCGCCATTCTGATCCACCAGCGACAGGACCAACCCCGACAGCTCCGGATGCTCGTTGTTGAGCAGACCATGAGTGGCGAAGTGAATGATGCGGTAACCGGACAGGTCGCTCTTCATGACGGTGGCGCGGCTCGCCTGAAAATCGGTCGCCTTCAGCAGCGATCCGGCGGGCACGAACGAAGCGATCGCCCTGGCCTCGTCACGCGAGAACGGCAGGCGCCCCAGGCCGGCCCGATCCAGGCTCCGGATCGATCGCATCAAGGGAGAAGGATCCGAACCGGCCTCGGCGGCCCGAGCGGGAGCCGTCCCCGGCGAACTACCGGCTCGGCGTTTCACCGTCGTGGCGAGGCGCGGATCGTTCGCCTCGAAGACCGGATCGGCAAAGACGGCGGCCGCCCCGGGCGCCGGCGCCCGCCCCGCCCATTCGCGCCGAATCATCGCCAGAACCGAGGCCGACGGCAGATTCACGATCTCGTGCTCGGCGATCAGCGGCCGGTAATCGCCCTCGCCCGACGGCATCGGCAAAGCGGCGAACGGCAGATATTCGAGCGCTCCGGCCCCCACGATCAGCAATCGCTTCCCCTTCCACTGCCCGCGCAGCGAATCGGCGACGGAGCCCAGCAGCATTCGGCTCAAGTCACGGGCGGCGGGTTGAAACTTCGCGTCGGCCTGAGCGATCTCGTCGAGCCGCTTCGACTCCGGAAGCTCGGCCCGCGGCTGTCGCGCGGTCAGCAGTTGGTAGACGGCGCGGGTCGCCGCTTCGATCTCCGATCGCGCCGGAAGTTCTTGGCTGATGATCGCCTGCGGCGTGACCGCCCACAACCAGCTCCGCTTTTCACCGAGCGCGAACTCCAGCAAGACGGTCTCTTCATCGAGCAACTGCCGCTGGATCTCCTCGAGGCGCGGCGGCGCGGGCCGGGTGAGCGCGGCATAACGCGGGCTCGAGGTCCGGATCTGGGCTTCCACCTCCTGATAGCGGGCCGTGAGTTCGGAGATCTCCCGATCGAAGATCGGCGCCATCGCCTCCGACCCTTTCTGACTGTAGGCGTTGGCCCGTGCCGCGGCCTTGGCATTCAACTGCCGCTGCAACGCCTGTTCGCGTTCGAGCAACTGCGGGTCGGCGCCTTCGCGGATCCGGGCGCCGGATTCGGCCAGTTGCTCGAGCAGGCTGCGCGCCCGCGCCCGCTCACTGGATTGAAAGGCCAAGGACTCATAGCCGCTCCCGGGCTGCCGCCGATCCAGAGACATCAGCAGATCTGTGTGAAGTTCGAAACCGTTCTGCACCGTGCTGAGGAAGGAGACGCGCAGATCCTGGCGCGAGAGGTTGGTCCGCACGGACTCCCAGATCTCCAGCGCACTCTCGATCTGTTCGCGCGCCTCGTTGAGCTTGCCGGTCGAATAGTTGGTTCGCGCCAGGTCGGAGAGCGTATCGGCCTCCATCCGGCGCTCGCCCATCGATCGGAACAGCGCCAGCGATTGGCCCAGATAGTCCAGCGACCGCTCGGCCTCGCCGCCCAGAAATGAGACCTCGCCCAGAGCCTGCAGGGCCCTGGCCACGCACGGGCGATTATCCTGTTGCCGGCACAGATTCAGTTGTCGGGTGTAATGATCGGCCGCCTTCGCCCGATCGCCCAACATCAGATAGGCATCACCGACGTATCCCAACGAGGGACCCTCCAGCAAGCCATTCTCGATCCGGTGCGCTATCTCCAGGGCTCGCAGATGCAACTGCAGCGACTGCTGATTCTCTCCCAGCGCCCTGTGAGCCAGCCCCAGATCGTTAAGAGTCTTACACTCGAACATTTCGACCTCGAAGATCGAGAGAGATTGCTGCGCCCGCTTCAGATAGTCGATGGAGATCCGCGGCTCACCCAACAACAGATAGGTGTTTCCGATCGCCGCGACCGCCAGCGCCTCGCCGAGTCTCTTCTTGAGCCCGGCGAAGATTCCGCGCACCTGCTGGTAGGCCTCCAAAGCCGCCTGATAATTGCCATGGTCTCGCTCAATGCCCCCGAGCGCCATCGTAATGTTCGCGACCTGGTAATCGTCGCCCAGATCCCTGGCGAGTTGAATGGCACGATGGTAGCGCTGCAGAGCGATCTGCGGCTCTCCATACAGCCGATAGTCACTCGCGATATACTGCGAGACTTTGAGCTCTTCGGCGCGATCCCCTACCTCACGCCACCGGGCCAGGGCTTGCTCCAACTTCTCCAGGCCCCGCCGCCGCTCCTCGCCGGTCTGATCGCGATCGATGATCGACGACCCCTCCACCATGGCGCTCTCAGCCTCGACGCGAAGCCGGTCCTGCGGAGTGGCCGGCCGCAACGCTTCGATCTTCAATTGGTAGCCGGTCGGACCGGCCTGACGATCGGGCGATGAGATCTCCAGGCGATAGCTCCCCGAAACTTCGGCCATGAAACGGAGATCGATATTCTGTCTTCCCTCATAGAGAACCATTCGATCCCTGGTGTCGAAGAGCACTCGCTCCGCCTGGGGAGCCAATAACCGGGCCGCCAACCGGATCTCCCGGCTGAACCGAATCTGCAGGTAATCGCCCGCCGAGAGATCGATCCGCCAGAGGCGGGTCTGCCCTCCGCCGATCTC
>DATEFT010000682.1:0-8481 GCA_035280505.1 Blastocatellia bacterium
GAAGTACAACGTCGCGCTGGAACCTCTATTCAATCAGTGGTATGCCTGGCCGCATCTGATCCCTCCCGCCACCGCGGCCATGAATATGGTGAATTTGCATCTGAAGATCATGAAATCGTATGTCTCGGCTCCGGAGCTTCACGTGGCCGCTAACAAGAACCCGGCGATGCGCGGAGGGCCATTTATCAATTACCCGGTGAACCGCGTGTCGGAAGTCAAAGCTCTGGTGGAAAGAACTCTGCGCGAGCAGGCCCATCTGATAGGGCTGGCCGGGGCAATTAAGACGCTGAATGACATGTTGAGAAGTGAAGCGAAGGGGTATTCGCTTGAACCGTTGTATCAGAAGGTGCCGGAGGAGCTAAGAGGCTTTGTCGAACTGGTCTACGATCTGAATAATAATCCGTCATTCCGATTGATTGAGGGCTTGCTCTATCACAGTCCCTATTACACTCCCTCAGCCCAGTCCATTACGTTGTCGCTGATCGATGACGACCAGCGCCCCTTCGTCTTCAGTACGCCTCGTTTGGAAGATGATAAACATCTGAAACTGGGGCTCCCCTTCAGTCATCCGGCAATCGATGAGCTGGCCAGGATGAGGGTGAAACCTCAATCTCCGGGTTACATCAAGGAGCTCTGCGGCCTGAAAGAGAAGGACGAAGGTCTGTTTCACACTTTTCTATCCGAAGTCGGTCCGGACCAGGTTGACCGGTACGACGGCGAGGAGATCAGAATCCGGTACTTCGGGCACGCCTGCATTTTGATAGAGACGAAAGAAGTCAGCCTGTTGACCGATCCGGTGGTCAGTTATGTTTATGAGACGGGTGTTCCCCGTTATACCCTGAGAGATCTGCCCGATCGCATTGATTATGTGTTGATCACTCATGCTCATGCCGACCACCTGTCGTTTGAAACCTTGGTCCAACTGAGGCACAAGATCAAGAACGTCGTCGTGCCGAGAAACGGAACCGGTTTTCTGGAAGATCCATCTTTGAAACTCATGCTTAAAAAACTGGGATTCGCCAGCGTGATCGAGATCGACGATCTGGAAACGCTCGAGATCGACGGTGGGACTATCACCGCCGTTCCTTTTTTGGGGGAACATGCAGACTTGAATATTCGAACGAAGGCGGCGCACCTGATCCGTCTGGGAGAGAGGTCGATTCTGTGCGCCGCGGATTCCTGCAACCTGGAGACGAGGTTGTATGAGCAGGTGAACAATCTGGTAGACGACATCGACGTGCTCTTTCTGGGAATGGAATGCGATGGAGCGCCACTCTCCTGGATCTATGGCGCCTTGCTTACAAAACCGGTCGAAAGAGGTGTGGATCAATCGAGAAGGTTATCCGGCTCGGATTATCCGAGAGCGATAGATCTCGTCACTAAACTCAATTGTGAGCAAGTCTACGTTTATGCCATGGGGCAAGAACCCTGGCTCAGCTATCTGACAAGTATCGAGTACACCGATCAATCCAAGCCGATAGTCGATTCCGATCGATTGGTCGCGGCCTGCCGGGAAAGAGGGATTATTTCCGAAAGACTCTATGGGGTGAAGGAGATATTTTTGGATAGAGATGGAGCTCGAAATTCCGGCCGGAGAAAAAGTACATCCTCCCATACCGCCTGACGCGGGCTTGCGGCCAGGGCCCCGCGATTTCGACCAATAAACATGCGATGAGGATCTGCTCGGATCCCCGTTCGTCGGCCACTCAATTATCGACGAAACTTCTATCAAGAGCTCGCCATAACTTTGCATTCCATACCATCGTTCTGAGGTAATTAAGAATGTCGATCGATCAAACTGAACGGCTGGAAAAGTTGTCGCCCGTCGAAAAAGCGCTGCTGCTCAAATTTTCACGTGAAAAGACCGCGCGTCTCGGAAAATTCAAATCCATTCATAGACGGGAACGCCGGGAGGAATATCCGCTTTCGTTCGCGCAGCAGCGATTGTGGTTCTTCGATCAGCTCATCCCTGACAGCCCACTCTACAACATTCCATTTGCCTTGCGGTTGAGCGGAGACCTGAGCGTGGAAGGGCTCAGATGGACGCTGACCGAGATCGTCCGGCGGCACGAGGTCCTGCGGACCACATTTGAGCTGCGGCGGGATCAGCCGGTTCAAGTCATCGCTTCAGCGTCAGAGGTTGCTTTGCCGGTGATTGAATTGAGCGGGTTGGAGACACGCGAGCGTGAGGACCAGGTCCGGCTTCTAACGCGTGAAGAGGTGCAACGACCGTTCGACCTGAAGCGTGGGCCTCTCTGGCGAGCCTCGCTGTTGCGACTGGGAGAGCGTGAGCACATCGCGCTCTTCACGATGCATCACGCCGTGTCCGATGATTGGTCGACGAGGGTCCTGGTCAACGAAGTCGCCGCGCTCTATGAGGCCTATCTCAAAGGCGAAGGCTCCCCGCTCCCGGAACCGGAGATTCAGTATGTCGACTACGCGGAGTGGCAGAGAGAACGCCTGGCCGGAGGGGGATTAGAAGGCGAGTTCGAGTATTGGAAGAAGCGGCTCAGGGATGTGGCGGTCCTGCCGTTGCCCACCGATCGGCGGCGACCGGCGACTCCGAGCTACCGGGGAGGTCTGGAAAGGGTCGAACTGGGGAGGGAATTGAGCGAAAAACTGAGGATGCTCGGTCAGCGAGAAGGCGCGACGCCTTTTATGGTTCTCATGGCCGTCTTCAAAGTGCTTTTGATGCGGTACAGCGGAGAAGAGGACGTGATTGTCGGAACGTCGATCGCAAACCGCGTCCAGCGAGAAGTGGAAGGGCTGATCGGATTTTTCGTCAACACGCTGGCCCTGAGGACAGATTTGAGCGGGAACCCGAGTTTCAGGGAGTTGATCGGGAGAGAGCGAGAAGTGGCGCTGGGAGCCTATGAGCATCAGGAGATCCCGTTCGAAAAACTGGTGGAGGAGATCAATCCGGAGCGAGTCTTGAGCCTCAGTCCGTTGTTTCAGGTGCTTCTGACGCTGCAGAACACGCGGCTCGAGGAGTTGGAGATCAAGGGGCTGAAAATCTCCGCGGTTGAAGATGAGACCATCGCGGCGAAATTCGATCTGGCGCTGAACCTGACGGAAGGAATAGACGGCATCGCAGGCAACCTGGAGTACAGCCTGGATCTATACGAGGGAGAGACGATCGGGAGGATGGCCCGACATTTCGAGCGACTGGTGCTGGAGGTCGTCAGGGACGCCGGACAGCGGATCAACGGGATCGAGTTGATAGGTGAGACCGAGAAGAGGCAGCTCCTCGAAGAGTGGAATCAGACGGAGCAACGATTCGGGCGCCCCCGACTGGTGCTCGAAATGATCGCGCAACAGTGGGCGGCATCCTCCGAACGAATCGCGGTGGTTGGTGAACTCGAACAGGTGAGTTACGGAGAACTCGACCGGCGAGCGAATCTATTGGGGAACTACCTGCGAGGGCTCGGGGTCGGGCCGGAAGTGATAGTGGGATTATATCTCGGCAGGTCGGTGGAGATGATCGTGGCGGTGATGGGAGTGCTCAAGGCGGGAGGCGCCTATCTGCCACTCGATACGGAGTCGCCGCTGGAGAGACTGTCGGTGATGCTGGAGGATGCGGGAGTCGGAGTCGTGCTGACCGAGCGCAGATTGGAAGAACGTCTGCCTGCATTTTGGGGAGAGCCGATCTGTTTGGATAAGGAGTGGGAGCGGATTTGTGAAGAGGGCGCGCGCGCGCCCGTTTACGGGCCGGCGCGCGGGATTGAAGCCGAGAACCTGGCCTATGTCATCTATACCTCGGGATCGACCGGGAAACCCAAAGGGGTGATGGCCGAACACAAAGGATTGTGCAACCTGGTGGAGGCCCAGAAGGAGGCCTTCAGATTGGGAGAACGATCGCGGGTTCTGCAGTTCGCTTCATTGAGTTTCGATGCGTCGGTCTCGGAGATCTTCTGCACCCTGGCCGCCGGCGGCAGCTTGCACGTGTACGGGCGTGAGAGCCTGATGCCGGGAGCAGATCTGGTGAGGGTGCTGAGGGAAGATCAGATCACGGCGGTGACCTTGCCTCCGACTGTGCTGGCGGCGATCAGCGACGACGGGCTGACCAATCTGGAGACGGTCATTGCCGCCGGAGAGGCCTGCGGCGAGGCGATCGTCGATCGATGGGCAAGGGGCCGGAGGTTCATCGATGCTTATGGGCCGACCGAGGCGACTGTCTGCGCGAGCCTGGGTGAGTGCGAAGCGGGGAGTAACAGAAAGCCGGGCATCGGCCGGCCAATAGCCAATACCCGGCTGTATGTGCTCGATTATGAGCTGCAGCCGGTGCCGGTGGGAGTGCGAGGAGAGTTGTATCTCGCCGGTGTTGGAGTGAGCAGGGGTTATTTGGGACGGCCGGATCTGACGGCGGAAAGATTTATCCCGAACCCGTTCAGCCGTGAAGAAGGAGATCGGCTATATCGAACGGGGGATGTCGTCAGGTCTCTGGCGGATCGAAGCCTTGAGTTCGTGGGACGAGCGGATGAACAGTTCAAGATCCGCGGATACCGAATCGAGTCGGGAGAGATCGAGGCGGTCTTGAATGGACATGGCTCCGTGAAGCAGAGCGTCGTGGTGGCGAAGGAGGACGAAAGAGGGGACCGGCGGCTCCTCGGATACGTGGTGGCGGAGGAGGGCGTGACGGCCGCGGAACTGAAGATACATGTTCGAGAGAGGCTGCCCGAGTACATGGTTCCGTCAGCCATCGTGATGCTGGAGAATCTGCCGCTGACACCCAGCGGCAAAGTGGACCGACGGGCGTTGCCGGAGCCGGACGGCGCCCAGATCGCCCGTGAGTATGAAGCACCGATTGGGGTGACTGAGACGGCGTTGGCGCGGATCTGGGCCGAGGTTCTCAAGCTGGAGCAAGTCGGGCGAAACGATAATTTCTTCGAACTCGGCGGACATTCGTTGCTGGCGGTGAGACTTGTTGAAAGGATGCGCCGGGAAGGATTGGACGCAGACGTGCGGACACTGTTTGCCACGCCCACACTGTCGGCATTGGCTGGCGCCGTGGGCGCCAGGAGTGATCAGGTTGACATTCCTCCGAACCGCGTTCCGCCCGGATGCGAAATGATCACCCCCGAGATGTTGCCGCTGGTGCAGTTGAGCCCCGCCGAGATCGAGCGAATCGTCGGCATGGTGCCGGGAGGGGCGGCCAATGTTCAGGACATCTATCCGCTGGCCCCACTGCAGGAAGGCATTCTCTTTCACCACCTGCTGGGGACCGAGGGGGATGTCTACCTGACGCCCACCCTGTTGAGTTTCGATACCCGCGAGCGTCTGGATGGATTTCTGCAAGCCTTGCCGTCGGTGATCGATCGGCACGACATCCTGAGGACGGCGGTCTTGTGGGAAGAGTTGGCGGAGCCGGTCCAGGTGGTCTGGCGCCAGGCGTCTCTGATCGTCGAAGAGGTCAGCCTGGGACCGAATGCCGGCGATGTCGCGGAACAATTGCAGTCCCGCTTCGATCCGAAGCGCTATCGCCTCGACATCCGCCAGGCCCCACTGATGCGCGCGTACCTCGCTTGCGATGCACGCCACGATCGGTGGGTGATGCTGCTCCTGCTTCACCACTTATCGGTTGATCATACCGGGTTGGAGGTCTTGCTGGAGGAGATCCAGGCACGCCTGCAGGGTCGAACGGCGCAGTTACCGGCACCGATGCCATTCCGGAACTTCGTGGCACGGGCTCGGCTGGGAGTGAGCCGTGAAGAGCACGAAAATTTCTTTCGGGGAATGCTGGGAGACGTCGAGGAGCCGACGGCGCCTTTCGGTCTGATCGATGTGCGGGGCGACGGATCCGGGATCAGGGAATCCGGGCGCGAAGTCGATGCACGGTTGGGCATTCGCTTGCGGCAGAAAGCGCGTTCTCTGGGAGTGAGCGCCGCCAGTCTGTTTCATCTGGCGTGGGCGCAGGTCCTGGCGCGAGTCTCCGGGCGAGACGATGTGGTTTTCGGCACGTCACTGTTCGGGCGCATGGAGGGAGGGGAAGGCGCCGACCGGGTAGTGGGCATGTTGATCAACACCTTGCCGTGCCGGATTCGGGTCGGTGAGGAGAGCGTTGAGGAGGGCGTCAGGCAGACTCATACCTTGCTGACACAATTATTGCGGCACGAGCATGCGCCGCTGGCCCTGGCGCAGCGATGCAGCGGCGTCGAGGCGCCGGCGCCGCTCTTCAGCGCGCTCCTCAACTATCGCCACAATACCACGGGCGATCGTGCTGCCGGAGAGTCGCTCTCGGCCTGGGAAGGCATCGAGTCTCTGGGAGGCGAAGAACGCACCGGTTATCCGTTCAACTTGATTGTGGATGATTGGGGCGAAAGGTTCGATCTGACCGCGCAGGTGGAATCGCCGGTCGAGCCTGGTCGGATCTGTGACTACATGCATACGGCGCTGGAGCGATTGGCGGAGGCGCTGGAGGAGGCGCCTGCAACCCCGCTCTGGAACCTGGAGGTCTTGCCCGCCGCGGAACAGGATCAACTGCTGGTGAAATGGAATGAGACCGGGAGGCCCTATCCACATGACCGGTGCATCCACGAGATCTTTGCCGAGCAGGCAGCTCGGGCTCCAGAACGGATCGCGATGATCGAAGGGGGGCACCGGGTGACCTATGCGGAACTCGACCGGCGGGCGAACCAATTGGGGAACTATTTGCGAAGACTGGGAGTCGGACGGGAAGTCGTGGTCGGGTTATGCATGGAGCGGTCGGTAGAGATCGTAGTGGCCTTGATGGGCGTGCTCAAGGCCGGAGGAGCCTATCTCCCGCTGAACCCGGAATCTCCTCTGGAGAGACTGTCGTTTATGCTGGAGGATGCGGAGGTCGGAGTGGTGCTGACCGAGCGGAGGTTGGCGGACCGTCTGCCAACGTTTTGGGGACAGACGGTTTGCCTGGATGAAGAGTGGGAGCGGATCGGCGAAGAGTGCGAAAGTGGACCGGAGAATCGGAACGGGGCCGGCAATCTCGCCTATATCATCTATACCTCCGGCTCCACAGGCCTCCCCAAAGGAGTCGTCGTTGAGCATCACGGCGTCGTCAATCTGGCCCAATGGCAAGCTCACACTTTCCGACTCACCCCCGAATCATGCATCTCTCAGTTTTTCTCCTACAGCTTCGATGGCGCCGTCGGGGAAACTTTCATGGCGCTGCTCAACGGCGCGACACTCGTGATCTCCGCGCCAGGCGACCTGGAACCCGGACGACTGATGGAATTCCTCAATCGCCACCGAATCAATGTCGGAGTCTTCGTCCCTTCCGTGCTCAAGCAACTCGATCCCGATCTGATTGAACACCGAGAGCAGTTGACGATCGTCTCCGTGGGAGAGAATTGTCCGGTGGAACTGGCGGCAACCTGGGCGAGACGATGCCGGTTTATCAACGCTTATGGACCGACCGAGTATACCGTCTACTCTCACTTGAGAGAGCTCAAAGAGCGCGAGCTGAAGGATCTGAGCTGTGTTCCGATCGGTCACCCGATGGACAACACCGGGTCATATATCCTGGACCGGAGGCTGAGACCCGTGCCGGCAGGGGTCTCAGGCGAAATCTATCTTACCGGGGCCGGCATCGCACGAGGATACCTCAACCAGCCGCAACTGACCGGCGCTAAATTCATTCCCAGTCATTTCTTCAATGACGATGCTCAGGTCGATTACGGAGTCATCGCTGTGGGCGGGGCTCTCGAAGAGATCGATAGATTCAAGGACCGTGCGGGTCTCGCCGAGCATGACCGCCCTGGAAAGCCGCCCGCCGCGCCCGAATACATTTCGTCCCGGCACATTATGGAATCAGTGAGAAGTCTCGATTCCGACCTGATCGAGAGCACGGCGCTGTTCATCGATCGGTATTGCGAGGACGAGTTTGCCTACCGGGGATTCAGCCGGTACTTTCAGGAGGGGGCCCAGGCCAGCTATGCCTCGTGCGGAATAAATAAGGATCTCTTGAAACGGCTCTTACCCTTTCGAAGTTTCGCCGGATTGAAAGGAATAGACTTCGGTTTCGGTAACGCCGAAGTGCTCGAGGCCTTGTCGGAAATGGAGGCCCACATGCTGGGCTTAGATTTGAGTCCGTTTCTCGTACAGAGAGCCAGAGGCAAAAATCTGAATGTTCGGATGGCGAAAGTCGACGTCTCCCCGGAAAGATTTGCCGAGGAGTGTGACGTGGAGGAGGAATCGCAGGACTTTGCTATTTCAACTTTGACACTGGATCGTCTCGAGAATCCCGGAAATTTTCTGGTCAACCTGTTCAAGAGCCTGAAAGAGGGCGGGTGTTTTGCGATCCAAACTATTTTGCCGATCGTGCCGGTAGACGATGGGCAGGTCGAACGGCCGATCACTTACACCTCAACACACAACCGGATCACGCCAGGGCAGAGCGTCGAGCAGGATAAACGATCGTTGGTCGCCATGCTTCGCCTGCTGGGGGCCAACGACGTCAAGATCTGCCGTCTGCCGTATGTCGTTGCGAGCAGAGACGGTGTTCAAGAG
>DATEFT010000683.1:0-20242 GCA_035280505.1 Blastocatellia bacterium
GGACTGGAGGCCCTGACTCTGCGGCCCGATACGAACTTCGTCAACATCGGCGAACGCACCAACGTCACCGGCTCTCCCAGGTTCGCCAAGCTGATTCTCAACGGCCAGTTCGAGGAGGCGCTCACGGTCGCCCGCCAACAGGTCGAAAACGGCGCCCAGCTGATCGATGTCAACATGGACGAGGGCATGCTCGATTCGGAGGCGTCGATGATCGAGTTCTTGAACCTGATCGCCGCCGAACCCGACATCGCCCGCGTCCCGATCGTGATCGATTCATCGAGGTGGTCGGTGATCGAGGCCGGGTTGAAGTGTGTGCAGGGGAAAGCCGTCGTCAACTCGCTCTCTCTGAAGGAAGGCGAAGCGAAGTTCAAGGAGCAGGCGCGGCAGGTCCGCCGTTACGGCGCGGCGGTGATCGTGATGGCCTTCGACGAGAGAGGGCAGGCGGATAATTACGAACGCCGGATCGAGATTTGCGAGCGCGCCTATCGGATCCTGGTCGATGAGGTCGGGTTTCCGCCTCAAGACATCATCTTCGACCCCAACATCCTGACGGTGGCGACCGGCATGGAGGAGCACAACAACTATGCGGTCGATTTCATCCGGGCTACCCGCTGGATCAAAGAGAACCTGCCGCTGGCCAAGGTCAGCGGCGGCGTCAGCAACATCTCCTTCTCGTTTCGCGGCAACAACGCCGTCCGCGAGGCGATGCATTCGGCCTTCCTTTATCATGCGATCAAGGCCGGGATGGACATGGGGATCGTCAACGCCGGCCAGCTGGCCGTCTATGACGAGATTCCTCCGGAGCTGCTGAGCCTGGTCGAAGACGTCCTGCTCAATCGCCGGCCGGAGGCGACCGAAGCCCTGATCGCCTCGGCCGAATCGGTCAAGCAGCAGGAGAAGGCCGAGAGCCGCGGGGAAGAGTGGCGCACGGGAGAGGTCGAAGCCCGGCTCTCGCATGCGCTGGTCAAAGGGATCACCGACTATATCGAGCAGGATGTTGAAGAGGCCCGTCTGAAATACGGCCGCCCCCTGGCCATCATCGAGGGACCACTCATGGATGGGATGAATGTGGTCGGAGACCTCTTCGGATCGGGCAAGATGTTCTTGCCGCAGGTGGTCAAGAGCGCCCGCGTCATGAAGAAGGCGGTGGCCTATCTGCAGCCGTTTATGGAGGATGAGAAGGCCGCGCAGGGTAACGGCCGGGCGCAGGGCAAAATTCTGCTGGCGACCGTCAAGGGCGACGTTCACGACATCGGCAAGAACATCGTCGGCGTCGTGCTGGCCTGTAACAACTACGAGGTGCTGGACCTCGGTGTCATGGTGCCCTGCGAGAAGATTCTGAAGACCGCGCGCGAAGAGAACGTGGACCTCATCGGCTTGAGCGGGCTGATCACGCCTTCGCTCGACGAGATGACGCATGTCGCCCGCGAGATGCAGCGTGAAGGCTTCACCCTGCCGTTGCTAATCGGCGGCGCGACCACCAGCCGGGTCCATACCTCGGTCAAGATCGCGCCGAATTACGAGCCCCCGGTCGTCCACGTGCTCGACGCCTCGCGCGCCGTGCCGGTGGTCGGCGCTCTGATCAACTCCCAGACCCGCGGCACGTTTGCCCTCCGGAACCAGGGCGAACAGCAGCGCGACCGCGAGCTGTACGAGGCCGGCCGCGAGCGCAAGACGCTGCTGACCATTGAGCAGGCGCGGGCCAACCGGACGCCGATCGATTGGGCCACGACCGAGATCGCCCGGCCGGCGTTCACGGGCACCCGGTTACTCAAAAATTATCCGCTCGAACAGATCGTCCCGTTCATCGATTGGACGCCGTTCTTTCACGCGTGGGAGTTGAAGGGGCTCTACCCCCGTCTGCTCGATGATCCCACGACCGGCGCCCAGGCGCGGAAACTGTATGAAGATGCGCAGGCCCTGTTGGAGCGTATCGTCAAGCGCCGCTCGCTGAGGGCGCATGCGGTCTACGGGTTCTGGCCCGCCAACGGCGTCGGCGATGATCTGGAGGTCTATGCCGACGAATCGCGCTCCAGGCTGCTGACCACCTTCCATACCCTGCGCCAGCAGTTGGAGAAACGCGATGGGCAATATCATCAGGCCCTGGCCGATTTCATCGCGCCCCGCTCGACCGGCCGCCTCGATTACCTGGGAGGCTTCGCGGTCACGGCCGGCGTCGGCCTGGATGAACTGTGCGAGCAGTTTGAACGGGACCGCGACGATTACAATTCGATCATGGCCAAAGCGCTGGCCGATCGGCTCGCCGAAGCGCTGGCCGAGCTGCTGCACAAACGGGCGCGCGAAGATTGGGGGTACGGGCTCGATGAAAAGTTGAGCCCCGAAGCTCTGATCAAAGAGCGTTATCGCGGGATTCGCCCGGCTCCGGGCTATCCGGCCCAGCCGGACCATACCGAGAAGGCGCCGCTCTTCGAGCTGTTGCAGGTGGAAAAGAGCATCGGGATCAGTTTGACCGAATCGTTCGCCATGCTGCCCGCCAGCTCGATCAGCGGGCTCTATTTTGCGCATCCGGAGTCGAAATATTTCGCGCTGGGCAAGATCGACCGCGACCAGCTCGAAGACTATGCCCGGCGTAAAATGATGGAGGTCAAAGAGGTCGAACGATGGCTGGCGCCCTACCTCAACTATGAGCGCTGAATGATCAACCGCGAAAGGCGCGAAACACACGAACTCATCGAGCTTTCGCGTCTTTCGCGGTTTGGATCTCAAATCTGGAATCTTCTCAGCTTGGCCAGGGCCCTGACCGGAAAAGTTCCGACCCCGACCAGCCTGGGTGGAATGGCGCTGAAGGTGAATCCTTCGTCCGGGAGTTGGTCCAAATTGCAGAGATGCTCCACGATCAGAATCTCTGATTTCAAGAGGATCGAATGGACCGGCCTGGATCTATCCTCCAGATCGTCGATGTTCATCGAATCGATCCCGACCAGCCTGGCCCCGCCTCGCTGCAGGTAATCAGCCGCCTCCGCCGTGAGAGATGGCGGGTTCTCGAAATAGCGGTCCGTGTTCCAATAACGGTCCCAGCCCGTGTGGACCAGCACGGCTCGTCCTCGAATCTCCCTCGCCTTGAAGAACTCCGCTCCGACCGCCCGGTTTCGGCTGTGATCGGCGCGAATGACGATCCCTTCCAGGTCGGTAAAACATTCGAGTTCGGTCTGCGCCAGGTCCTTGCCGTCTTGATAGCGATGAAACGGGCAGTCGAGATAGGTGCCCGTGTTGCTCACCAGCTCGATCTTGCCGATTTGAAACTCGGTGCCGGGCGCATAGATCTCTCGCGACTGCTCGCGACTCAAATAGTCGCAGATGACGGGCGCCGGCAGCCCCCGGTAGGTGATCAAGCCATCGAAGATGGCATGGCTCAGATCCACGAATCGACGATCTTCCATGATTTGGTTGTCCATGAGTAGGGGCTATCTTTTGTGAGTCCCGCTGAGGGCCGTGGCCGCGCCCAATCCGAGATAGACGCTGCCGGCGAAGTAACGCTGCCTCCGCAGGAACTTGACGTTGCGCCCCATCCGGCGGCCGATGCTTCCCGCCGCCAACGCATATGACCAGTCGCTCAAACTGCCGAGAAAGATCATCATCATTCCCAGGACGATGATCTGCCAGGTGACGGCGCCCCGCGCCGGATCGACGAATTGCGGGAGAAAGGCGAAGAAGAAGAGGGCCGTTTTCGGGTTGAGCAGATTGACGATGATGCCCTGGAAGAAGACCCGGCTCAGGTTCGCCTGTTCGATCTCCGGCGCCGATTCCGCCGGCTCCTTCGCCAACAGGGTCTTGATTCCCAGATAGATCAAATAGGCGGCCCCGGCAGATCTCACCAGGTTGAACGCCACCGCCGACGACAACAACAGGGCCGAAAGGCCGAAGGCCGCGGCCGCAATGTGGAACAGGGTTCCGACGTGCACCCCCAGACTCGAAATGATTCCCGCCTTGAGTCCTTGCTGAAGACTGCGGGCCATAATGTATAACGTATTGGGGCCCGGGATGAAGACGAGAATCAACGCGGCCCCGATGAACAGCCACAGGTTTGACCAGTTCAACATACTCTCCCTCTCTCGTTACGGCGAAAACATCTCTCCCAGGACCATCAAGACCTTGCTCTGCGCGTGGCTCTCGAGGTGCCCGACTCGCTTGACCAGCCGCGCCTTGTCGACGGTGCGAACCTGATCGAGGACGATCAAGCCCTGCTTGCCCTGGAATCGATAGGCGACCCTGGTCGGGTAGGCTCTGCCCTTGGTCGTCATCGGCGCCACGATCACCGTGTTGATATTTCTATTCATCTCGTCCGGAGAGATGATGACGCACGGGCGGGTCTTTTTGATCTCGCTGCCGATGGTCGGATCCAGGTTGACCAGAAACAGATCGAACCGTTTCGCTACCACTGCCATTCATGCCGCTCCCATTCGGTCGGCTCCATCGAATCGTCGTCCAGCAGCCGATCGTCTCCGTTCTCGGCCATCTCCTGGAACGCCTCGTCCCAACCCTGGCGCGGAAAGGTGATCGAGCGAATGATGATCTGCCCGTCCTGGGTTTCGATCTCCACCTCTTCGCTCAAGCCCGTCTGCTCCAGAAAGAGCCTCGGAATCCGAATCCCCTGCGAGTTTCCGATTTTGATAATCCTTGCTTTCATGGTAGATACATTGTAATTACATGAGGCACAGCGGTCAAGCCGGCCCCGGACTTTTCCGGCACCCAAATTGCTGGTTAAATGAGAATCTACCATGTTTGCACCGCTCATCACGGCAAGGATGAATTAGAATTCTTGATTAAACTAAGGTCTGCAATTTGGTTTGTGACGATTGTCGCCATCTCATCGGTGCTGGCGCTGATTATCAGTTGGCGGGTGCCGGAGCTGGATTTATATGCCCGTGACTGGCTGATGCGGACCCGCGGCGCGCTGGTGGTGCCTGAAGACATTGTGATTGTGGCAATTGATGAGGCGAGTCTGAAGGCCCTGGGGCGCTTTCCGTGGCGGCGGCGATTGATGGCCGAGGCGCTCGACTACTTGACGAACGCCCAGCCCAAGGCCATCGCGCTCGATGTCCTCTATGTGGATCCGACCGATCAGGACGAAGATTCGGCGCTGGCTGCGGCGATTGAGCGGGCCGACAAGGTGATCGTTGCGGCACAATTGACCAGCGTCGCCGGGACCACGGCCGAGGAAGAGCGAACGGTCTGGTTGCGTCCATTGCCGGCGATCGAAAAGGCGGCGGCGGCGGTCGGACATGTCAATGTCTACACCGGGTTCGATAGCGTGGCGCGCTTGATGTTGTTGCGCCAGACGGATGATGAGGCTCGGCCGTTGTGGGCCATGGCGGTCGAGACGGTCCGGGTTGGAGAGGGCGTGCGGCCGGACGCTCTCCGTGAATTGCCCGAGCAGGTTCTGATCGGGGTTCGCCCCCTGCCTTTGACGGTGGATTCATCCAATCTCATGATCGAATCGGAAGGCGCCGGGATGCAGGCCTTACGGGCGGCCCGGATGATGATCGATTACGTTGGGCCCACCGGATCTTTCGCCTCGCAGACCGTCAGTTTCGTGGATCTGGTTGAGAAGAGAGTCGACCCCGAGCGATTGCGCGGCAAGTATGTACTGGTCGGTGCGACCGCCGCGACGCTGGGAGAGCGGGTGGCCGCGCCGCTGATCCACACGGCTCGCAACAACCGTCCGCGCAGCGAATTGATGCCCGGAGTGGAGGTCTTGGCGAATCAGGTCAACACCATTTTGCGGGGACGTTTTTATTACGAGACGCCCCTCTGGCTGACCTTAGCGGGCCTCTCGGCGGTGGTCGCCGCCGTGATCCTTCTTGCCGCACTTACGCAGGGAAATTACGAGGCGGCGCGGCAGATTGCCGCGTTGGCCGGTTTGTTGGCTCTAATTCTAATCGTATCGTATCTGGCCTTTGCGAAATTTTTGTTGTTGCCGCCGCTCATTCCCATGCTGGTGGCTTTCATGACCGCCACACCCCTGGCGCTGCTGCAACGTTCGATCATGTTGAACAGCGAGATCGAGGCGCGGATCGAAGAGCTTTCGAGAGCCGGGCAGGCGCTCTTTCCGTCGGCGGACAATCGCCCGGTGACCGAGTTGCCTTATCCGGGTCCGGGGCATGGTTCGGTTTCACCGGCGCGCCGGTGGCGTTGGTCCCGGGGAGCGGCCTGGAAGGCCCGTGAATTGAAGCGCCTCAACCAGCAGTTGGCCGAGCGGGTCTTGTTTGTCGATCGCGCGCTGCGTTCGATCGAGGATGGTCTGATGATCACGGCCACCGACGCCCGAATCGTCTTCGCCAACCCTCGCGCCGCCGCCATGCTCGATCGGCCGGAACGAGGGTTCATCGGCCAGAACCTCTTCGAATGTCTCAGCGAGGCGTCGTCTTCGTCGCAGTTGCAGACCTCGACCCTGATCTCGCGGCTGCAGTACGCGGAGGAGGCGCGGACGGCGTTGCAGCAACTGCTGGACAGTCGCCGCCCCCTGGAGCGAGAGCTCACCCTCGAAAGGTCCATGGGCCAGCGCCATTACGCGCTCTGCATCTCGACCGTCAGCGACTCGCCGGAGGGCGCGGTCTTCGGACTGATTGCGGTCTTGACCGATATCACGCGGCATCGCGAACTGCAGCGCACGCAGCGCGACGTCATGGCGCTGGTCACGCACGAATTGAAGACGCCGCTGACCGCCATTCAAGGGATGAGCGAGGTGTTGGCGCAGTTCGACGTCGATCTGGCGCGGCGCCGCGAGATGCATCTGACGATCAACGACGAGGCGAAGCGGTTGACGCGGATGATCGATGAGTACCTGGATCTGGCGCGGCTGGAGGCGGGGACCCGCCAATTGCGGCTGGCGCCGATGCGGCTCGAACAATTGCTGGATCGGACTCTCCTGTTGCTGGCTCCGGTGGCCGAACGGCGCGGCATCACCATCATCCGGGACTACAACTCCGAGCTGCCGCCGCTGCTCGGAGACGCCGACCTGATTGCTCGCGCGGTGATGAATCTGACGGATAACGCGATCAAATTCAGCCCGCCCAACTCTCGGGTGACCGTCAGCGCCCGGGCCGACGAGACCAACATGTCGATCGAGGTTGCGGATGAAGGGCAGGGCATTGCGCCGGAGTACCTGCCGCGAATCTTCGAGAAGTTCTATCGAGTGCCGCGGCTGGCGGATGTCGACGTGCCCGGCACCGGTCTGGGTCTGTCGCTGGTGCGCGAAGTTACGGAACTGCACGGCGGGCGAATCACGGTCGAGAGCCAGCCCGGCACGGGATCCTGGTTCTCGATGCGTCTGCCGCTGCAGACTGACAACGGGGACAAAAGATAAATGATGAGCCACGAATTCCCACATCTTCCGCCGCATATCCTGATCGCCGATGATGAACGTTCGATCCGGATGATGCTGGAGACCGGATTGACGTTTAACGGTTTCCGGGTCACCGTCACCCGCAGCGGGCGCGAAGCGGTGGAGGCTGCCCGGGCCGCCGAGTTCGATGCGGTCGTGTGCGACATCTTTATGCCGGACGGCGACGGCATGCAGGTGGTTCGGGAGTTGCGCGCGGTGGCTCCGAAAACGCCGATCATTCTGGTCACCGCCCAGGGGTCGATCGATCTGACGGTGCAGGCGCTCTCCGAGGGCGCTAGCGATTTTCTGGCCAAACCGTTCGAGATCAGCGTCCTGGCGGAACTCCTGCGCCGCTACATCACGGCCCGGCATGAAGCCGCCAGGGCGAAGAGTACCGAGGCCTCGGCCCTGCTCGACGATCTCTCGAGCACCGGCCTGGTGGGACGCAGTCCGGCGATGGTCAAGGTCTACAAACTGATTGCGCAGGCGTCGCGGACCGAAGCGACCGTGCTGATCAACGGCGAATCGGGCACCGGAAAGGAGCTGGTGGCTCGGGCCATTCATCACTACAGCACACGATCCGGCAAACCATTCATCGCGGTCAACTGTTCCGGTCTGACCGAGACGCTGCTCGAAGCCGAACTTTTCGGCCACGTTAAAGGCTCTTTCACCGGCGCCGCGAGCGATCGCGGCGGCCTGTTCGAGGCGGCCGACGGCGGCACGCTGTTTCTGGATGAACTGGCCACCACGAGCGCTTCCTTTCAGGCGAGCCTGTTGAGGGTCTTACAATCCGGTGAAGTGCGGCGGGTGGGATCGACGAATCCCCGGCACGTCGATGTGCGCGTCATCGGGGCGAGCAATGTGCAGTTGCGTGAAATGGCCGATGCCGGAAATTTTCGGCCGGACCTGTTCTACCGGTTGAGTGTCTTGAGCCTCGATCTCCCGCCGTTGCGCGAGCGCAGCGATGATCTGGAGTTGCTCACGCTGCATTTTCTGCGGCGATTGAGCGGCGCACAGGAACCGCCACTGCGGATCACTCAGGATGCGATCCAGGCCCTGCGAATGCACCGTTTTCCGGGCAACGTCCGTGAACTGGAGAATGCCCTGACTCATGCGGCCGCGCTGGCTTCAGACCGGCTGGTGACGATCGATTGTTTGCCGGCGCATCTGACCTCGCCCGTCAGCCGCGGCGAAGAGGGTGGGGCGTCTGCTCCCTCGGACCTGATTGCCGATTGGCCCACGATGGAGGAGCTGCAGCGCCGTTATCTGCAGTTGGTCCTGGGCCGCAACGACGGAAACCGCAGCCGCACGGCCGCCGCGCTCGGATTGGACCGGCGCACGGTCCAGCGCATGCTGGCCAAATATCAGCTCACCGCCTCCGGAGATGACGACTCCGACGAGAATTTCGACGTCTAGAGCAGTCCGGACTTCTATGGATCGGCATGATACCAGTGGTATTTTATGGGAATTCGAAAAGGTTTGAACTCGGTTGAAGCATTGTTGATCCTGGTGATCATCGTCAGTATCGGCGATCTGGGTTGCTCTCGATCGGCGGCCGGCAACAGCCCGAGCCTGGCGGGCGGGGCCGGGGAACCCGTGGCGCAGCGACTTCAACCGCCGGCTGGCCAACCGGAGAAGACCGGCGAGACGGCGGCGCAGGTCCAACCGTCGGCGGGCCCGCCCGAGCAGAAAGATGAGACTGCCAACTGGCTGACTCATGTCAGCCCGAAGGGCGGATTCTCTCTCCGTTATCCCAATAATTGGGCGGTCGGACCCAGTTGGTATGGGCAGGAGCCCCCATCCGATCCTAACTACCCTCCCTGTATCATGGACACCTTTTTTACGGCGGGCGCGGACGGTGAATTGGTGGCCGAATGCGCCTCCGAATACTTCGGCCAGATCTACGTCTCATTCGAGGAAGGCGATCAAGTCCGCGCTCGCAGAATATCAACCGGGGTCTATCCTTATCTGCACCTCGCCAGCCGGAAGGTGACGGTTGATAACGTCGAGGGGACGCGGGAAACCGGCACGGCGATGGGGCACGACGCTCCACAGTTTTCGATGCCGGACCTGCCCGACGACACCAAAGTAATAGTCTATGTGTTCTACACACGCGGCAGAACCTATATCGCAAAGTACGCGCAACGAGTCGACGAACCCGATATCTCGCGAGATTTCGATCTCATGATCACCAAAACCCTGAAATTCAATAACTAATACTCTGTTGACCAAATTCCCGGGGCTTTTTTTCAACCGCGGAATACGCGAAAGCCGGATCATTTCGCGTATTCCGCGTGTTCCGCGGTTTGTAAATCAATCTGGACTTCTCTTAAAAATCCAATTTCAATCCCACACGCAAGGTTCGTGGTTTCAACGTTCTGGTCGGAGTCAGGAATCCAGCCAGATTGGCCGAATTGGACGGCGTGACGTCGACGTACTCCGCCCCGAAGCTGAAGACCGTAGAGTTGAGGGGATTGAATGCTTCGAGCTGGACTTCGGCGCGATGCCGATCGCTGAAATTGATGGTGCGCGACACCCTCAGATTGAGCAGGTAGGTTCGGGGCCCGCGGCCGGCGTTCCTGGGCAGATTGCCGGTCGTTCCGATCGTCGGCAGCGAAAAACTGTCGACCAGCGCCTGGTTGAGCGGGGCCCCGGCTCGGCGCCAGATGATCGCGTCCGGCGGGCCGGTAAAATTCGGCCGATCGTTGTTGACGTCGTCGAGATTACGATCGTTCCCGTTGACTCCGAGGTTGAATGGGCGCGATGAGCTGAGGTTGAAAGTTCCCGCCAGTTTGAGCCCGGCCAGGAGGGCGGGGAATTGATAGCTCCCGCTGATCGCGACTCGATGGCGGGCGTCGAGCAGGCTCAGCGCGAGTTCACGGTGAAAATCGCCCGAGATGAGCGGCGATGACGTGTTGACCACACCGTCGTCGATCAGCCGGCTCAACGTGTACGAGGCTCGCACGAAACCGCGCCCGGTCACCCGGCTGCTCACTTCGAAGCTGGCGCCGTGGTAGAGACTGTTGCCGCGCGATTGCAATTCTTCGACCTGGGTCAGATCCGGGTTTGGTCGAAGCCCGCGGAGAGCCGCCGACGCGGCCCTCAATCCTCCGGATAGATTGCTGGTCGACGGATTGTTCAGGCCGAAAGCGATCACCGTTCCGGCCGCTTCCCTGGAGGTCCGGCTCGGTTGCCGGCTGCGGTCGAAACGCACTACGTCGGCATTGCCTGTGTTCGTGATCGGCCTCTGGCCCGTGACCGGATCCGCTCGATTGTCAAAATCGCGCGAAACCAGATACTCGGCGAAATCGCTGAAGCCCGAAGACAGGCGCGGAGCATTGGCGTTGATCTCGCGCCACAGATGGAGGCCGCGATTGAAGACGTAGTTGATCTCGAGCTTGAAGTCGCGGGCGATCTCATGTTCGAAACCGACGGCTGCCTGGTAGCTCTCGGGAATTCGAAGGTCCGGGCCGATTCTGCGGATGAATCCGGCTTCTCTGACGCCGAACCGTGCGATTCGAGGATCTTCCGCCGACAGCACCCGTGGGAACGGCAGCGAGGCGAGCAGCGGGCGGGCCGCCTCGTTGTTCGTGTCGATCAGCAGGGTCCGGGAGGTCAGGATGAAATCATCGAGCGTTCGCAACAGCGCGCGATTGTAGAAGATTCCGTAACCGGCCCTGACCACGGTCCGATTCTTTTTGAGCGGATCCCAGGCGAACGATAACCGCGGCCCGAAGTTATTCCGATCGGTCAGGATCGTTTCGTCGTCCCACCGTAATCCGAACGCGACCGTCAGGTTCGGCCGCGCCCGCCAATCATCCTGCAGGAAGATTCCCGTATAGGTATTGCGCATCTCGGACTCGGTTCTGAACCGATGCTCGTAACGCGCCGGAGCATTCGCGAGAAAATCGGCCGGCGTGGCGAAGGTAAAGGTTCCGGTCGTGTCTCTCAGATCCACGAACCGCGAGCGAATCGCCTGCAGGTCCAGACCCGCCCGCGGCGTGTGCGAACCGAGCCGGAGGTTGACGGTGTCCTGAAATTGGAAGCGGTCTTCGCGGCGGTCGATTCCGTTGAGCGTGCTGGCCCCGGTGGTCAGGACGCCGCTTCTCGTCACCGGATTGGCGTCCGGATTGCCGGTCACATCCCGCGGATCGTCAATGTCGATGAGGACCACCGGGCCGCCGTGGGCCGGAGCCTCCCTGGGGATCAGGCGCGAAGATTGAAATCTGGCGTTGTTGATGATCCTGGCGGAGACGACCGCGTCATGGAAGAGCGAGAACGACCGGCTGTCGCGACCCGTCTGCCGGAGCGTGTCGAGCGTTCGCCGCCCGCCGGGAAAGCCGCGTTCGTCGCGGTTCCGCGCGTAGGTGAAGAGTCCGAACAGGGTCTGCGTTTCGCTCACGATGAGATCGGTCCGCGTCTGGAGAGTCCGGGACCGGCGCGGCGTGGTGACCTGCCGGTCGTAGAGCCCGACCGCCGCCGCTCCATTGACGGTCCGAGGTCTCCCGTTTCGGTCGATCGCGACCGAGCCGAGATTCGCGCCGTTCGGCCGGGGCAGCGGAAAGGCCGGGTTGATCCCGACGGGCAGCAGCGCCGAGATCTCCGCCCGGTCGTAAAGATAGTCCTCTTCGTAAGCTCCGAAGAAGAAGATTCGATCGCGCTTGATCGGCCCTCCGAGGTTCCCGCCCGGATTGCGGTTCTGAAACGGCAGGCGGGCGCCGCGCTGCGGATCGGCGTTGCGCAGATACGCATTGGCATTCAGGCTCTCGTCGCGAAAATAGTAATAAACCTGCCCGTGGATTTCATTGGCCCCGCTGCGGAAGCGCAGATTGACGCGCCCGCCCGAGGCTCTCCCGTATTCGGCCGAAAATTGATTCATGACGACCTGGACCTCCTCGATCGAGTGCAGGGGCGGGACCGATCTTTCGCGGGCCGCGCGATCGTCGTTGTTGTCCAGGCCTTCGATCGTGAGGTTGTTGGAGAAGGGCGCGCCGCCGTTCAACGAGAAGATGCCCGCTTCTTCCGGCGTCGGTCGGTAGTTATCGCCCGGCTCTCCCTCCGCCAGGTCGCGATCGCTCAGCGGCGGCGGCGCGGTCCCGGGCAACGCCAGGATCAGGTCGAACGGGTTGCGAGACTCCACCGGGAGCGCCTCGGCCTGCCGCCTGGTGATGGTGGCCCCGATGATCGTGCGCGAGGTATCGACCAGCGGGCCCTCCCCCGGATCGACCGTGAGGTGCCCTTGCATGAGGGCCGGAGCGAGCCGGATATCGCGCCGCACCGTGGAACCGGCGGGCGCGTCGATCATTTCATACTGCACACTCTGAAACCCGCCGGCCGCGACCTTCAGCTCATAGGTTCCGGGGCGGGCCGTGAGCCGGTAGCGGCCCCCCTCGTCGGTGGGGGCGGATCGTTCATGATTGTTCGTCAGTTGCCGCAGGCTCACCTGGGCGCTGGTGACGGCGTGACCGTTGAGATCGGCCACGGTCCCTTCGAAGACCGCGTGATCGAGATCGTCACCGGCGGCTGCCGGGGAGCGGTGATTGAAAGGAGAGAGCGAGAGCAAGAGACAGAAGGCGAAGACGGACCATCGCATGATGCACCTCTTTGAAGGCTGGCTGCAGTTGAGGTCGCTAAGGATGGCCGTCGTTAAGGTTCGACGCGCAGATCATAGACCACGCAATTTGAAGATTCAAGTCGAGCGAGGCCGATCAGGTGGCTGGCTGATCGACCGCAGACTGTTGGGCGCGGTAGACGTAATTGGCCCGGCCGAATCGCACCTCGCATCCGTCCTGGAGTCTGGTCTCTTTGATGCGTTTGCCGTCAACGAAGGTGCCGTTGCTGCTCCCCAGGTCATAGAGCGCGTATTGATCGTCTTCGGCGACGACCCGCGCATGGCGCTTGGAGACGGACGGATGTTCAATGACGAAACCGTTGTTGAGCGTGCGGCCGATCGAGATCTCGTTTTCGTTGAGGATGTAGGCGATCTTCTCATGGCCGTCGGGAGTCACCGCGACGAAATGCGGCCGGGTGTCGAGATTCTCCTTGGCCGGCAGCTTGATGTTGGCGCCGCAGCGCGAACAGAACTTGGCGCCGGGCCGTTGCGAGGTCGAACAGACCGGGCAGAGCTGCACTTCGTCCGGCTCGGGAATGAAGGCGCCGCACTTGGTGCAGCGCAGGCCGGCCATGCCCTTGGCTCCGCACTCCTGGCAATAGCGGTAGAGCGGCAGAAAGAGCGTGCCCTCGCGATGCGGCGAGGTTTCGCTGTGGTATTTGATCCGGGAGCGGACCAGGAAGAAGAGCCCGATCATGGCCCCCACCAGCAGCGCGAAGAAGACGATGCTCAGCCTCGACGAGGCGACCAGCAGAATATCGAAGAGGGAATGGAAGAGCGAGGCGGCCAGCCAGCCGCTGACGATGATCGGGAACCGCTCGCGCGCCAGGTTGGGCGCCGCTTTCGCCCGGCTCAGGCTCAGACCCCAGATCGCGGAGAAGAGGGCATGACCCGGATTCGACAACGGACCGCGGAGCAGCACCAGCATCGGATCGTTCTGCGCCAGATAGATGATATTCTCGATCGAGGCGAACCCCAGGGCGGAGGTCGCGCTGTAGATGACTCCGTCGAGCGGCTCGTCGAACTCCGGCCGGCGATAGGTGTAGAAATAGACCACCAGCAGCTTCATGCCCTCCTCGACCGGTCCGACGACGAAGAGCAGGACCATGAGGTGCGAGAGTTGCGTGCCGCCGAAGAGATTCAGAAAGAAGTCCTGCCCGATCAGATTCAAGGCCAGCGCCGGGACGGTCGAGAGCGCTCCGAGCAGGAACGTCAATCCGACGATCGCGACCGACGGGCGTTTATAACGGCTCCGACTGGAGAAGTACCACAGCCACAACACACATGGCAGCAGTGAGAGTAGCGGTATGAAGATGATCTGCGAGAGTACAATCATTGGGGATATGGGACTACGGATTACAGTTTGATTGACTGCTGGATGCGGTGAACGCTCGCTCTCCAATCCGTGATCCCGCAATCCGCAATCAATTCTCGATATTCTTTCTTTTCAAGATTACCAGCGTCAAGTCATCCACGCTTTTAGCCTTTCCGACGAATCTGGTGAGCGCTTCGTCGATTCGATCACGGAGCCCGGCGGCGGTTCGCTCGCGATTTTTCAGCACAACCTCGATCAACCGCGCTTCGCCGAACTCATCGCCCTGTTCATTGAGGCTTTCAGTGACGCCGTCAGAGTAGATGACCAAGACATCGCCCGGTTCGACCTCTCCCCATCCTTCACGATAATCGCCGAACGGTGTGATTCCCAGGGGGAACCCACCGATGTCGAGCTGCGTTACTTCACCTGAGGCGCGAACGAGCAATGGAGAATTATGTCCGGCATTGATATAAGTCAACTGGTGTGAGTGAGGATCCAGTTCGCTGTAAAAAAGAGTGACATACCGATTCGATGGGGTATTGTCATAGATATATTGGTTGATCTCGCTGGCGATCTCGTTCGCCGAGAGCCGCGTTCGGGTGTAAGCGCGAACCGCGGCATGCACCGACGACATGAGCAGGGCGGCTCCGGTGCCTTTGCCGGAGACGTCGCCGAGCGCAATCACGTAACGCCCATCGCGTTTTTCAATGAAATCGTAATAGTCGCCGCCGACTTCGTAGCAGGGGAAACTGACGCCCATCAGATCGTAGCCGGCGATCGGCGGAGTGTTGTCCGGGTGCAGACCGAGCTGGATCTCGGTGGCGACCGCCAGTTCGTTCTCCATCCGCTTCTGTTTCTGCTGGACTTCCAGCAAGCGCGCATTCTCGATCCGGATCGCCGCGACCCCGGCGATGAGGGTCAACAACTGCAGGTCCCGTTCGTTGAAGCGGTTGGTGTGAAAAGGACTGTCGACATAGATCATCCCCGAGACCCGGCCCTCGATCGCCAGCGGCACCGCCATCACCGAACGCAGGCCGCTGAGCATGACCGAACGCTGTTCCTGAAAACGCGGGTCGTGGAGCGCGTCGGAGGTGAGCACCGAGATGCCCTGTTTCAAGACCTGTTCCGAGATCGAGCGGCTGATCTGGACGTCGGTCTCGGTCTCGGTCTCGGCCGTCCGCGTCTTCATCGCTTTACAGACCAGTTCGGGCTCCGATTTGTCCTCCACGGTTTCGAGCAGCATGACCGAACCGCGATCGGTCGGCACCGCGTCAAAGACGCATTCGAGGACCTGTTTCAAAGTTTCATCCAGCGATAACGGCGAGAGCAGCGTCAGACTGACCCGGCTGATGACCGCCAGCGTATTGTCCTGGACCAGTTGGCTCGGCAGCGTCGCGGGCGCGATCTGCGTGCGCACGGAAGCGTCGAGAGAAGAGAGCAGGTTGGCCGCCGAATTTCCGGAGCTGGCCGTGATCATGGCTTCCGGAAGCGGCGCTATCTTCGAGTCGGAGAAGAGGACGTTGGTCCGGCCGCGCGCCGGCGCGGTATCGGCTCGCTCGGAGTATTCGATCTCCGTCTCGCCGATCCGGACTGTATCGCGATCATGAAGCTGGACCGCCACGGTCAACGGCGCGCCATTGATCATGGTGCCGTTCGCGCTGCCGAGGTCGCTGATCCAGAAACTGTCTCCGCGCCGCCGGACTTCCGCATGGAGACGCGAAGCGAAAGGGTCTTCGACGCACAGATCATTGCGCGCCGACCGACCGATCGTCGTTCGCAGTCTCGACAATTCAACTACTGAGTCGCCGTGTGACGGTGTGGCCCTGACTATCAGACGTGGCATAATGCTCTGGATCGGCCGTCGTTCGAGGCACTCTACCCGATCAGGCCGATCTCGCGGTTATCGATCGAACTTACCTCAAATTGTTCATAATCGGTTTATCCAGCGGACTGTTGTCGTCCGCTTCCTTCTTGGCCTCGTTCTTCACATCGTTCTTGATCATCTCCATCCGGCGCTTGAGCTCTTCGCGGGCGGCTTTCTCCGTGCGCTGCGCGCCCGATTGCGCGACCTGCACGTACTGGCCCTTGTCCACGCGCTTGTAGTAATCGTGCGCGAGCGCGAACTGGCCCAGGCCGAAGTAGGCGGATCCGAGGAAATAGTAGATATCTTTATCGTCCGGCGTCAGGCGCAGGGCCGCGAGAAAATCGTTGATGGCCGCCCGATATTCGCGGACGTTGAGGTAGCGCAGGCCCAGCTTCTTGCGAATCTCCGCCATCGAGACCGGGTCCGGGTTCTCATCCGGTCGATTGTTCACGGCGACCGGCGGCCGGATGGGCGGCGTGGTGGCCACTCCCAGGGGCGGACCCGGAATCTGGGCCTGCAGCGGAATGGCCGGCGGCAACTCCGGGCGATAACTCTTGGAGACTACCCGCGCCCGGCGCGCGATCGGAAAGGGGGCCGGGAACCCAACGGCCTGATTGGCCTGGTTGGCCTCGATCCTCTCCAACGCCGTCGCCGCCTGACTGCTGTTCTGGTCGAGCGCGATGATCCGTTGATACTCCTGGTAGGCGGCATTCCAGTTGCCGCGCACCTGATGGATCTGGGCGACCTGCAGCCGCGCCTCGAGATGTTCCGGGGCGATCCGCAACAACGCCTTGTAGGCCTTCAAGGCCTCGTCGGTGAGTCCGGCGTTGTAGTAGGTCTGCGCCATCAGAAAATGGACGTTCGGATTATTGGGCGTCAGAAGGAGCGCCTGCTGGAAGTTGCCGAGGGCCGATTCGTACTGGCCCTGTTCGCGGTCCCGTTCGCCCAGCCGCACATACTGTTCGCTCTGATCTTCGACTCGCTTGAGGTCCCGTTCCAGGTTGGCCAGTTTCGGCGCCCCGATCATCCGTTCGCGGAACAGGAGATAGAAACCGATGCCCAACAGCAGGGCCAGGACGAACAATCCGACGCGGAATTTCGAACCGTAACCCGGCTGCGGATTGAGCCCCGAAGCCTGCGCCAGCACGCTCGAGGGTCCGTTGGGCGAGAGCTGCCCGCCGTTCGAGGAGAGTCCGATCCCCTGGGTGATCATCGGTCCAGAGAGGGCCCCGCTCGGCCGGCGCGACATCGGAGGGACGCTCCCGGCCATCGAACCCAGGGCTCCCATTCTCGGCTGGGTCGGCGGCCGGTGTCCGGCGGGCCTGGGACCCGGCTGCGCGGGAGGCTGCGGTTTGGGCGGCGTCTTGGCGACCGGCGGCAGCGCCGGCTGGCGCGATTTCGAATCGGCGCCTTCGATGGCCTGCGCGATGATCTTGTTCATCTCCTCTTGTTTCTTCTTGGAGGTCTCGATGATCAGGGATCCGGAGGCTCGCACCCGGCGCAGCGACTTGCTGATGGAGATCGGGTCTCGGGTCGGCTCCTCGCTCCCGTCGAGCGGGCCGGTCCGCGGCACCGGCGGCAGGTCCTGGGTCTCGGCCAGTTCGGCGTCCAGCGCCGGGATCGATTCGGGGGGCGGCGCGAGGGACTCCTCGCGGGTCTCTTTGTTTCCGGGTTTAGCAGAGAATTCAACATTCAGTGGAGTCGAGGGAGAAGAGAGGGCGGCTTGGCTGCCCAATTCGGCGCCGCATTGACGACAAAAACGAGCGCTGTTTCCATTCGCAGACCCGCATCTCCCACAATAATTCATGGTCATAACTTCACCTCTTGGAAAACCTGCTTCAGTGCGAGCAGATCAATTGATGAACAATTGATAGGGCTATCTGGGGCCGTATAAAAACTCCGCTCGGAAACCGTAAAAAGACTGACCCCCGGCAGAAAGCTTGCGTCTCCGTGACAGAGAGGCCTCAATCTTGTGCAATCAGCTTGCGAGTTCTCGTCTAGAAATGCTGGTTAGATAGCTCACTCATCTTCGGAAATTTGGTCATCTCACCACGACTACCACACCGACCGTTTAAGATCTGACTTTAACCACGACAGTTTTGGCGATCTTGTCGTGCCAACCCTGCTGCTTGTTATCCAAAAACATCCAGATCATCCCCAAGCCGAAGGTGAAAAATGATAGCGGATAACCGACGAGATGCCGAAGGATGGCGGTTTTGTAGTCGATTCTCTTCCCATCCATCCGGACGACCCGGAGACCGATGAACGTCTTGCCGAGGCTCTGCCCTTTTTTGACATAAAAATAGATTAAATTGAAAAAGAGCAGTCCGGCCGCCGCCAGATACCCGAGGGTCACGACGATATTGGCCACGGTCGGTTGCAGCAGCCGCCGCTTGATATAGACTGCCGCCACCAGCGGGACTGCCAGGATCAATAACGTCAAAATATAGTCGATCAAAAAAGCGCCGCACCTCAATCCGACTCCCGGCACCGGAATGCCCGGTGAGGAGGCCGCACTGGGGCGCGCTCTTTGGCCTCGATAACTCTGTTCAGTTGGCTTTGCCATGAGAATAATTCTGAGATCTCAAACTTCAGATCTCAGGGTCCAGTTCACGCGATTACAAAATTCATTTTATCCGAGCAATAATAGGCCATTTTCCGCGCGAGTCATAGGGATTTAAGGGGATTTAGGAGACCACGAATTTGAGTGTGGTCTCCCCAAGTTTGAGCTCGTCACCGCTCATCAGCAGATGCGGTTTGCCCTGAGGCAGTTTTAACGAACCGTTAATGAACGTGCCGTTGGCGCTGCCCAGGTCTTCGATGAAGAACTGGCTGCCCTGGACCACGATCCGCGCATGACGGCGCGAAACCCGAGCCGCCGGATCATATTTGGAGAGGTCGACTTCGGGGCGGATCCCGCGATTCGGATCCATGCGACCGATCAGACTCTCCCCCTGGCCGTTGATCGAAAACTGGGCCGACATCTCGTTGGTGCCCAGGACGACCAGCCGGGCGGTGGTCCGTTTGGACGGTTGCCGGGTGCCGCAGTAGGCGCAGAAGAAATCGTCGGGTCCGAGTTCGCGCCCGCACTGGACGCAGGCCTGAATCACGTCCACGGCCGGCGGCGGTTCGACGCTCGGGGCCGGGACCGGGCCGGGACCGGGCACGGAGACGGGCACCGGCGCCTCGCCGCGCCGGCCCTCCTGCATGAAACGCAAGTGCTCGACCAGGAGCTGGCCGAAGGCCTTGGCTGATGTGAAACGGTTGTCGGGTTTGTGCTCGACGGCGCGGCAGATCAAGTCCTCGATCTCGGGCGAGATCGCCGGATTGAGTTGTCGCGGTTTGGGGTTCTTGGCGAAGTCGAAGATCAACAGCGGATTGTCCTGCGGGTCGTAGCCCGTCAGGAGATGAAACATGGTCGCGCCCAGCGAATAGATGTCCGAGCGGACCTCGACGTTGCCGGCGAAGAGTTCGGGCGGCGCATAGCCCATGGTGCCGATCGCCGTCACCCCCTTCTGGGTGGCCGCGACGAACCGCGCGATCCCGAAATCGACGAGCATGACCCGGTTGGTCCGCGCGTCGATCATGAGGTTGGCCGGTTTCAAATCGCGATAGATGATCGGCGGGGCCTGCGAGTGGATGTAATCGAGCACATCGCAGGCATCGATCCCCCACTTGGTGACGATCATCTCTTCCACTTTTCCGCCGGCCGACCGCTGGCGAGTCGCCAGGTCTCCGCCGTCGATGTACTTCATGACCAGATAGTATCGTCCGCGGTTGGTGTCGAAGAAGTACTGGTAGATCGTCGGAATCGAGGGATGGTCCAGCCGGGCCAGCAGTTCGGCCTCGCGTTTGAAGTCCTCAATGGCCTTCGCGCGCGCATTCTCGTCGGCGAACATCTCGATCATCTCTTTGACCGCCACCGGCCGATTGGCCAGGTTCAGGTCTTCCGCCAGATAGACCGAGCCCATTCCGCCGCCGCCGATCCGTTTGACAATCTTGTATCGATCAACCAGCAATGTGCTAGGGGCAAGTTGGATTCCTATTGGGGTATTGCCGGATCCAGTCATACTTATAACTCCGGTCTGCGCCGGGTTCGCCGCCGCG
>DATEFT010000684.1:0-13277 GCA_035280505.1 Blastocatellia bacterium
CAGATTGGCCTGGGCCATGGTCAACGCGCCGCGCGCCGCCTCAATCCGCTTTTTGGCGGCGGCCACCGCGGCCGCCTGCTGCGCGGCCGTGGACGAGGCCTGTTTGCCCTGACGCTCGGAGACCGCTCCGGTCTTGGCCAATCGCGTATAGGCCTCCTCATCGAAGAGAGCGATCTGATAGGCGGCCTGCTGCTGGGCGTGGGCGGCCTCGGCCGCCGCGACCTCCGCTTCGGCCTGACTGACCCGGCCGGCCGCGTCGATCTTGGCCTGTTCGATCTGCAGCCGATTCTGCCGCAGCTCCTCCTGAAGAACGGCGATCTGATCGCGCGCGGATTTGGCTCGCGCTTCCGCCTGCAACAGCGCGGCGCGGGCCTGTTCCTCACGAGCCTTGATCTGCTGATCGTCCAGCGTCGCGATCGTGTCTCCGGTCTTGACGGAGTCGCCTTCCCGCACACGGACTTCGATAATCCGCCCGCCGGTCTTCGGCGCAATCGCCGAATCGTCGCCCTCGATTCGGCCGCTGAGAACCACGAGGTTCGGCGGAACCGGCGGGACGGCGAAGAATCTCTTCCAGATCAGGAAGCCGCCGGTGGCGATCACCGCCAGTAAAATCAGGGGGATCAAAATCCGGCGCACGCCGGCCGTCTTGGGCGCGGCGGCAGCGACCGGCGGGGCAGCCCGCTCGGCCGGTTCCGGAATGCGACCGACTGTCTTTTTATCTTTCATCGCTTTATTTCCCCGCGTCTGCCGGCCATTCGACCGCGGCCTTTGCGGCTCGGCGCAACGCGCGCGCGCGCCGAACCCTCCGCACGCAGATACGCGAGCGAGAACTCAGTAATGTGATTGACGATCTGCTCCACCTGTTCCGGCGTCATCTTCAACTCGGGCCAGAGCCGGGCCAGGATGGGGCTGGCGTGTTTGTAATGAACGATCTGCCCGACAATGCTCAAGGTGCAGAACCGGGTTCGGGAATGATCGGGAGATAAATGCAGGATCGCGCCGACTACTTTGCGCAGCCGGTTATAGACGGGCAGGATCGCCTCGTCGATGACCCGCGACATCGCGGGCGTCGGCCTGGCCAATTCATGAGCCATCAACCGGAAACGCAGCTCCAACCGATCGGTACCGCACAGATTCTGCATCATCACTCTGATAGTCTGGCGCAGGATCTCTTCGGGCGGCCCTTCGCTGTTCAGCACCTTGCGAATGGCCTCGGTGGGAGCCGCATTCAGTGAGCGCAAAACCTCGGTGTACAACCCGAGCTTGTCTCCGAAGTGATAATTGACAGCGGCGACGTTCGCCCCTGCCCGGGCGCAGATCTCGCGGACCGTGGCGGCCTCGTATCCGACCTGGGCAAAGACCTCTCCCGCCACCTCGATCAGCCTGGTCCGGGTGGAAGTGGCCAACAGTGTCGGCGCCGCGCGGTTTGAGTCACGGCGTCGTAATTTGGGAGTTTGACTTGACATTCAAACATCAATTTAAAACATATGTTTGAATGGAGTCAAGGCAGAAGCTCCGGCTGCTAAGACAAACCGCGAAACACGCGGAAGACGCGGAATCTATTAATTTCGCGGCCTTCGCGTGTTTCGCGGTTTGGATCTCAAATCTCGAATCGGCTGGTCAGTTAAGAAAATGATGCGCTCGCAACCAGACCTCCAGTTGTTTCGGCCAGTTGCTCAAGACCGGGTTGTCGGACGCCAGACCGACGCCGTGCCTGCCCGTTTCGTAGATGTGCATCTCGTACGGCACTTTCGCTTTCCGTAGAGCGGCCGCAAAGTACAGGCTATTCTCGACCGGGACGCCCTTGTCGTCCTCCGTGTGGAAGAAGAAGGTGGGCGGAGTCTTTTCAGTGACCTGCTTCTCGTTCGACATCAGGTCGACCAGTTCCGGCGACGGCTCTTTGCCGAGCAGGTTCTGGCGAGATCCGGAATGTGCGTACGGCAGCGTCATGGTGACGACCGGATAGCAGAGAACGAGCAGATCCGGGCGGGCGCTCAATTTCTCGATCGGATCCGTCGCCGACGGATTGCCGGTGTCGAAATGGGTCGCCGCCGTCGATGCGACATGCCCTCCCGCCGAAAACCCCATAATTCCGACGCGATTGGCGTCCAGTTTCCACTCTGCGGCTTTGGCGCGCACGGTTCGGATCGCCCGCAAGGCATCCTGCATCGGAGCCGGATGACCGTAATTGGGCGCATGGCGATATTTCAAAACGACGGCCGTCACGCCGAGGCTGTTGAGCCAGACGGCGACGTCGTGGCCTTCGTGCGGCGCCAGTCTGGCGTAACCTCCGCCCGGACAAACGATGATGGCCGCGCCCGTGGCCTTCGCGGCGGGCGGCTGATAGAGCTGAATACTCGGAATGTCGTCGGGCTGAGTCCCCTTGGCCCCCGGCGCTCCGTCCGGCCAGAGCGGGATCGCCGGCGGCCGATTGGAGGAATCGTTGGAACCTTGAGCCAGGACCGTCGCGAAACTGCCCAGCATCAAGATAAACAAAAGCCAATAATCGATCACAAGTTTCATCGTCCAGTGCCTCGCATTTTCATGGATTTGGGGCGCGCATTTTCTCACGCCGGAGGGTTGCGGTGAAATAGTGCCTGGGCCGTATAATCGAGCCGACGCAGTTTCTCGCACTCCGCAAACAAGATTCAAAAATGGATAGTTCTTCAAACGAGGGTCTTATGAGCACCAGAAACCTGATCGTAATGATGATAGTCCTGCTGGCCTCGGCGGTCGGCCGGGCGGATGTGGTCCTCCCCGACGTGATCGGCGAAGCCATGGTCTTGCAGCGCGAACGCGCCGTGCCGATCTGGGGCCGAGCCGAACCGGGCGAGAACGTCACGGTTCAGTTCGCCAACCAATCGAAAAAGACGATCACGGATCAGGCCGGACATTGGCGCATCAGCCTGGATCCAATGCATGCGAACGCGACGCCGGCAGTCCTGACCATCACCGGCAAAAACAGGATCGAGTTGAAAGAGATTCTGGTCGGCGAGGTCTGGTTGGTTGCGGGCCAATCGAATATGCAACTGACTTTGCGGGACACGACCGGCGGCGAGGCCGCCACGGCCGAAGCGAATCATCCCTTGATTCGTCTCTTCAATGTCAGCCGCCAGGTCGCGTTCAAACACAAAACCGGTCCGCTCGCCGTCTGGCAGGCCTGCTCTTCAGGGACGGTCAAGGAGTTTTCGGCCGCCGGATACTACTTCGGCGTCGAGTTACAGAAGGAGCTGAAGGTCCCGATCGGGCTGATCAATTCATCCTACGGCGGTTCGCAAGCCGAAGCCTGGACGCCGATCGAATACCTGCAGGCCTCGGATGAGTTGCGCCCCTGTGTCGAGCGCGAAAAGATCTGGGAGCGGGAACGGCCCAAAGTGCAGGCCGAGTATGACGAACAGGTCAAGCAATGGCGGGCCGAGAGCGAGAAGGCCAAGGCCGAAGGCAAACGTGAACCGCGGGCGCCGGCGGTCCCCGACGCCCTCCGCGAATACCGAATCGCCGCTTCAATCTATAATGGAATGATCGCGCCGCTGATCCCGTTCGCCATTCGCGGCGCGGTCTGGTATCAGGGAGAATCGAACGAAGCCCGCGCGCAACAGTATGAACTGCTGCTTCCGACCATGATCAGGGCCTGGCGCGAACGCTGGCAGCAGAGCGGCGGACAGAGTGACTTTCCGGTCGGAATCGTTCAACTGCCCAACTATCGCCAGGTCAAGCCGGAACCCGAAGACGAAGCCTGGAGCCATCTTCGCGAGGCGCAGCGCCGAACAGTGCTCAAGACCTCGAAGACGGGCCTGATCGTGACGATCGACATCGGCGAGGCCAACGACATCCATCCGAAGAACAAACTCGATGTCGGGCGCCGCATGGCCCGTTGGGCATTGGCCGATGCCTATGGCCGCCGGTTGACGAAATCCGGTCCGCTCTTTCGCGAAGCGAAGATCACCGGCTCAAAAATTGTTTTAACCTTCACCGAGGCCGGCTCCGGGCTCAAGATTCGCGACGGAGAGCAGTTGGAAGAGTTCGCCATTGCCGGAGCCGATCGCAAATGGCACTGGGCCACGGCCCGGATCATCGGCAAAGATCGCGTGGAGGTCCAATCCGCCGAGGTCTCCGCGCCACAGGCGGTCCGTTACGCGTTCAACAACAATCCGAAACACCCGAACCTGACCAACGAGACCGGATTGCCGGCGGCGCCATTCCGCACCGACGATTGGCCCGGGCCCACGGACGGCAAACGATAATTTTCATTCCAGCCGCGGAATACGCGATATCGTCCAGATTTCGTGTATTCCGCGGTTTGAATTTAGTGGTAGTCCGACGGTTCCAGCGCGGCCCGGATCGCTTCGATAGATTTATCGGCCCAGTAGCGATTGAAATTCTCCACGGTCATCAGCGAACGAGGAGAGAGCCGGTCCAGGTAGAGCGTGCCGTGAAGATGGTCGATCTCGTGTTGAAGAATGCGCGCATACCAACCGTGGGCCTGAACCACGACCGGTTCGGCGCGTTCATTGAGATATTCGACCCGAACGGTTCCCGCGCGCCGGACCAGCCCGACAAAACCTTCCAGGCTCAAACACCCCTCAAAGAAATCGACGGCGGCGCCCGGTTCAACATGCAACTGCGGATTAATGATCACGTGAAACGGGACCGGGGACCGTTGGCGCTTGGCCAGGACCTCCGGCGGAATCTCGGACTGTCGCTCCGCGTCATCTTCGATCACCGCCAGTTGCAGCGGCAATCCGATTTGCGGCGCGGCCAGGCCCACTCCCGGAGCATCACGCATGGTCTCGCGCATGAGATCGATCAACTCCTGGGTCGCCCCGCTCCGGATCTCTTCGACCGAGAGCTGGCGGGCTTTTTGCCGCAGGACCGGTTCACCGGCTTGCAAAATTTTCAGTCTCAAATCCATATAAAACCTCTCTCTCACAATACGGGATCTCCCGAGGCGTGATCAACCTGTCGGATGATCCGAATTGAAGCCAGGAACCGGTGTTCCGTGCATCTCAGGTCCCAATTGACGTACAATTCAGCGGCATCATCACCCAGAGACGCATTCGAAACCGCGAAACATACGAAACACGCGGATTCAACCATCTTTCGCGTATTTCGCGTATTTCGCGGTTTGAATCCCAAATTCCAGAGTACTTAATCCACCATCCAAATGGAGGCTGACATGAAACGTCTGGCAAGTCGGGATCAGGTTCTACCGTCTGCAAACCGGAGGTCTTTTCTCAAAGGGATTACCGGAACCATGGCCGTGCTCCCGGCCCTTCCGGCATTGGCCGAAGCCGGCTCGGCTCACGAGTTGACGCGGATCTCTAAAACGCTCGGGACCGATGAGGCAGTCGGCGAGTCATATTGGCGGCTGGTCAAGGAGCAGTTCACGATCAAACCCGGGCTCATCGTTTTGAACGCCGCCAATCTGTGCCCGTCGCCGCATCTGGTCAGAGAGAAAGTGTTTCAATTAACCGATGATCTGGATGGCGATGTCTCCTTTCAGAATCGGGCTAAATTCGACGGCCTGCGCGAAGAGGCCCGGCGAAAATTGGCGGCCTATCTGGGCGCCGCCGATGAGGAGATCGCGATCGTCAGAAATACCAGCGAGGCCAACAATCTGATCGTCGCCGGTCTGCAACTGAAACCCGGCGATGAGGTGGTGGTCTTCGACCAGAATCATCCGACCAACAATATCGCCTGGGAGGTCCGGGCCACTCGCGCCGGGTATGCCGTGAAACGCATCGGCTCGCCCAACCCGCCACAGAGCGTGGAAGAGATCATCAAGACGTTTCTGGCGGCGACCTCGGCCAGAACGAAAGCCTGGGCGTGGACGGACACTTCCAACACGACCGGCCTCAGACTGCCGACTCGCGAACTCTGCCGAATGGCCCGCGAACGCGGAATCTATACCCATGTCGACGGGGCGCAAACGTTCGGATCTTTAAAGATCGACCTTCACCAGTTGGGATGCGATTCATACTCCGGCAGCGCGCACAAATGGTTTCTGGGACCGAAGGAGGCCGGGTTGCTCTTCGTCCGTAAAGAACGCATTGCCGAAATCTGGCCGAGCGTGGTCGGCGTGGGTTGGGGCGACAAAGTCGAGACTCCGCTGAAGGGAGCGCGGAAATTCGAGACGCTTGGCCAGCGGGACGATGCCGCGGTCTCGGCCCTCGGGACGACCGCCGACTTCCACAATCTGATCGGCCCCGCGCGAATCGAGGCCCGCATCCGCGAGTTGACGGCCGCTTTGAAGGAAGGATGCAGCAAGATTCCCGGCGCCAAGTTACGAACCTCCGTCAATCCGGAGTTGAGCGCGGGAATCTGTGTCGTGGCCTTTGAAGGGTCGGACAACCACAAGATCTACGAAGCCCTCTACGCCAGGCATGGAATTGCGGCCGCGCCCACCGGCGGGATTCGGTTCTCGCCGCACATCTATAACACGCTGGAAGAGATCAATCAGACGATCTCGGCTTTGAGCCGGACGGTTAAGGAGGCGTAATCACCTGTGATCGCGAAACCGCGAAAGACGCGAAAGATAGCTGATTTCGCGTCTTTCGCATCTGTCACGGTTCAGATTCCTCGGTTTCACCAATCGATTATCAGTCGGGTGACGCGGCGGTCAACGAGGATCTCGTTCGGCAAGGGAGTGTAATCGGTGTCCAGACCGTAGGCCCTGATCCGGAAGCGCCTCTCATCAGGGGGACGCCCTGCGGCATCCCATTGGCTGATCCGCTCGATCAGGTATTCGACCAGGGAGGGGTCGGGGCCATAACTTCGAATCGAGATCTCGAAGTTCTCAAATGACGCCTCGTCCCTCTTGTTCTCCGGCGGCAGAGGCCGGCCCGCGGACCGCATCCAGAGGGCCAGACTCTCGCCTTTCAACAGGCCCCCGGTCGAACAGAACTTTCCCTCCTGCCCGACCAGATAAGGGACCAGTCCGCGATTGGTCATCTCGCCCTCGGCCGTGATTCCGCAATGGAAGTATTCATCTTCCGAATTGATCCGATTGAGCATCGACCAGAGAGCATATCTGGAGAATACTTCGTGGATGCTGACGCTGATTCCGGTCGGATAGTCCCGGCTGGGCCCGGTCAGCAGCCGGTAGATCAGCTCCGCGTCAACCGGGCGCTGCTCATCGCCGTTGAGATGCAATCGAAGCCCGGGTTCGGGGCCCAACTCGATTCGGCGCTCTTCACCGATGTGGACCGCGGGAAGCGCGCCCCGCAGCGGCATAAAGAAGCAATGCGTCAGGGAAGTACTGACCAGGCATCGCTCGCCGTGTTCGAAGCCGATGGTCCGTTGCATCCCGTTGGGAAGGATGACCAACGGCACCACCAGCCGTCCGCCCGGTTTCAACTGTTCACTCCAGGCCGGAGGAACTTCATCCGCCCCCACCGTCAGGATGATCCGATCGTAGGGTGCGGAGTCGGGATATCCGAACGCGCCGTCCGCACAGTGCACGCGGACCCGCTCAAAACCGGCGGCCGCCAGATGTTCCCGCGCCTCCCGGACCGTCTCTTCGTCAAGATCGATCGTGGTCACGGTCCCCGTCTCACCCACCAACTCGGCCATCAACGCCGCGTTGAACCCGGTCCCGGCGCCGATCTCCAGAACGTGGTGACCCGGTTCGAGCGCGAGTTGTTCGAGCATGGTCACCATTGCGGACGGTTGCGATGAGGAACTGAGCGGCCTCTCACCTTCACGCTTAGTAACAATCGCTTCGTTTCGGTAGACCTGATCCAGCGGCAGGTCGGGTAGGAACAGATGCCGCGGGACGGCATGCATCGCGGCTTCAACCTTCGGCGATGTAAGGAGTCCATAATTTTTCAGTTGATCGATGAGCCCTTGCTGTAAGACTGAGAAATCTCCTGGATTCTCGATCGGCGTGTCCGTGTCCATAACATTCACCAGCTTTCTGCCAGGATCTGGCCTGGAGTCTATGGCCTTTAATAACTCCAGAGTACTTTCTACAGCTTCTAACCGACTAGCAGGACCGCACCCGGGAAGTACTCTGATGAAAGATTAAACAGGTTTAACTAATATATCTCTTTCCGTCGATGCTCCCAGGATTTCTCGGCTAAATTTGGCATTGGTAATTATGGCCCAACTTCTTTCCAGTTGCCACCAATCGCTTATTTCGGTAACCTTGAGAACCAGGCTGTGGTGGGATGGGTTTCGGCGATTAACTCGATCTAGTCAAGAACTTCGACACAAACTTTTTCGGTCTTCTCCCGACCGAAATCATACTGCTATTTTACAAGAATCATAGAGCCCTGTCGGTTTTTCGAACCCACAAAATCCGGCAGAATCAGGAAAACTGAAAACTATCCGGAGGAGTCATCCATGATGAGGCGAGCATTAGTCTTCGCGTTTCTGTTGTCGAGCCTGGCGGCGAGTGGTTCATCTCAAATCTCACCAAATGTCAGTCTAACCTGGATCGGACAATCCGGTTTTGTGATCCAGACTGAAGATGGGCCGATCGTGATCTCCGATCCTCCCAGTAACAATCTGGGCTTTCGCTTTCCGACCACGCCGGCCGATGTGGTAACGGTCAGCCATACGCATGGCGATCACACCAATGTGGCCGCCGTTCAAGGCACTCCCACGCTGATCGATGGACGTAACGTGGCCGAGCGGCAAGAGGTCATGGCCGCCGGGATGAACTTCGTCATCGTTCCCGGATTCCATGACGTTCAGAGTGTGACGCGCAACGCAGTCATCACCTGGACCCAGGGCGGGATCCGCTTTGCGCAATTCGGCGATTTCGGTCAGGCTTCGTTCACGGAGGCCCAGTTGGCCGACCTGGCGGGCACGGATGTGGCCATCTTTGCGGCCAGCACCCCGACCACTCTTCCGACCCAGATGAAGGTCCTGATCGATCAGTTGCAGCCGCGGATCGCGATCCTGAGCCATTTTCGGATGCCGCTGGGAGGTTTCAACGGGACGTTGCCCTTCCGTGATGTGATCGCGCCATTCACGAACGTGACCTACAAACCAAGCAATGTGATCCTGAATCAAAGGCTGCTCCCGGCCACACCCGAGGTCTGGATGATGCAACCCATCTCCAATTCCGTGACGGTCAACTCGGCCAGTTATGGCCCCGGAGTTCCGGTCTCGCCCGGGTCGCTGGCCAGCTTCTTCGGGACGTTCCCGAATGCATCGACGGCGTCAGCCCCCTCATACCCCTTGCCGACGGCTCTGGGCAACGTCGATGTCTTGATCGGCGGCAGCCCGGCTCCGCTCCTGTATGTTTCTCAGTACCAGATCAACTATCAGGTTCCCGCCCAATTGGCGACTCCGGGTCAGGTGCTGGCCGAAATCAGGGTCAATGGGATGACGGTCGCGCGCACCCAGATCACGACTCTGTACGGCGGGCCGGGAATCTTTACGGCGACGGATCAATACTACCAGCCAATCTCCACCACCATTCCGGTCCGCCGCGGCGATTCGATCATCATCTGGGGAACCGGTTATGGGCAGATTTCGGGCCCGATTACGGATGGACAACCGGCGCCCACGAGCCCGTTGTTGACGACCACCGTGCAACCGACCGTCACGATTGGCGGGGTTCCGGCCGAAGTGCTCTTCAGCGGCCCGGCGCCGGGACTGGTCGGAAGCTGGCAGATCAATGTGAAGATTCCGGCCAACGCGCCGGTCGAGAGAAGGGTGCCGGTCGTCGTGTCGCAGGGGTTGACCAGCAACCTATTTTTGATCTCCGTCAGATCCAGGTAAGAGTTGATGGGAGGGAGAACGCGCATCATTCAGATTCGCGTTCTCTCTTATAAGATCGAGGCCGGCTATTCTGCACGCAGGGCGTCGATCGGGTTGACCGACGCGGCCCGGCGCGCGGGCAGATAACTGGCCAGTACCGCCGCGATGGCCAGCACGATGGCGACGGCGATCATGATAGGCAGATCCCAGCCACGGATTCCGAAGAGCAGATTGCGCATGAACGCCCCCGCCACCAACGAGCAGAACAGGCCCACCACGATGCCGACGGTCGTCAAACCTCCCGACTCCTTCATGACCAGCAGATAGACTGAACGCCGCTGCGCCCCGAGCGCCATCCGAACGCCGATTTCACGCGTTCTCCGGCTCACCGAATAGGCGACCACTCCGTAGAGCCCGATCACGCTGAGCAACAATGCCAGGGCGGCGAATCCTCCCACCAGCCACGCCGATGACCGGTGTAGATAGGCGGCCGGCGAGTAATGGATTCGGTCGCTCATGGTCATCCCGTCGGAGGTGACGATCTCGGAATCAAACTGATAGATCGCGGAGACCAGGGTCGGAAGCAGGGAGTCTTCGGCCTGGGAAGTCCGAACGACCACGCCGAAATAGTTATCCGGATTCTGTCTGAATGGAATATAGAGGACCGGCGGGATCGAGGCATCGAGCGGACCTTCCCTGAGGTCCGCCACAACCCCGATGATCTCGATCGGCTGGACCGAACGGGAGAGGTATGTCAACTGTTTCCCGAGCGGATCTTCATCGGGAAAGTACTGCCTGGCCAGCGCCTGGTTGATGATCGCCACGCGGGGCTTCGATGAATCTTCATCTTCGGTAAAGTAACGGCCGCGTAACAGTGTAGCCCCCAGAGTCTTGAAGTAGTCGGCACTGACCGCCCGTTCCGGCGCTTCATTGTGCTCGCCATTCCAGGGCCGCCCGATGACTCGAAACCAGGTCGTGTTGCCATTATGGCTCAGAGGAAGATTGTTGGTGATGCCGACCGAGAGGACGCCCGGCAGGCTCGAGAACCGTCTCACCAACTCCCGCTCGAGCGCCCTGGCCTGATCATCGCTGCCATAACCCGATTGCGGCGCGGCGACTGTCAGAGTGGCGAGATGATCGGGCTGAAATCCGAGATCCACGCGGAGCAATTGGTAGAGGCTCTTACCGAGCAACCCTGCTCCAACCAGAAGCACGACGGCAGTCGCAATCTCCACGACCACCAGTTTAGAACCGAGTCGCCGCCAGAGCATCCCCGCCGAACCACGATTGCCCTCCGCGAGTGCGTCGCGCATCTCCGATAAAGACAACCGCCAAATCGGAGTGATGGAAAAGAGCACAATGGCGAGCAGCGAGACCACACCCGCAATGCTCAACACGCGGATGTTTAAGCCGAGGCCGGAGAGATAAGACATGCGGGCCAGGATCTCCGCCGGGATCAGCCGGATCAGGAGTTGCACCACTCCATGGGCGAACGCCAGACCCAGCAAGCTGCCGGCCGCGACCAGAACCGTCCCCTCCGTGACAAACAGGCAGACCAGCCGGCCGGGCGAGGCCCCCAGCGCCGTCCGCAGTGCAATCTCTCGCTTGCGGCTCTCGGAACGGACCAGGAGCAGGCTCGCCACATTTACCGTGGCGATCAGCAACAGGAGCGCGGCTCCGCCGAGCAGCAATAAGAGAATCGGGCGGATGTCGCCGACCACCGCTTCGCTCAGCGCGATCACGACCGCCCCCTGACCGCGATTGGAATCCGGGTACTGTCTCTCCAGTTGCTGCGCAATCGAGGTCAAATCGGCTGAAGCCGCCGGAAGCGAGAGACCATCCTTCAGTCGCCCCACCCCAAAGAGGTTATGACAACTTCTTCTCTGCTCGCAGGAGCCGGTTGTGTTGAGCCCGACCCAGAACTCGGCCGGCTCGGCCGGAGCGAAATGGAAGTCGGGCGGCAGGACGCCGATGATGACGTGCGGTGAACCGTTCAGCGTCGCCGTCTGCCCCACCACATCGCTTTTCCCGCCATAGTGATTCTGCCAGGCAGCATAGCTCAGAAGGGTCGTGCGGGACGCGGAGGGCAAATCCTCTCCGGCATAGAAATCGCGGCCCAGCACCGGGATGACGCCGAGCGTGCGAAAGAATCCGTCGCTCACGCGGGCCCCCTGAGCCATTTGTGCGCCGCTGGGACCGCTCAGGATGAAACCGGTATGCTGATAGGCATCCATTGAGCTGAAGACCTGGTTCTGCTTCTTCCAGTCCAGATAGTCCAGATAGGAAAGATTGCTGCGCGGGAACATCTGGACGGTCTCATAGACTCCGAGCAGGCGTGAGGGATCCCGATACGGCAAGGGCCGGATCAGCGCGGCGTCCACGAATGCAAGAATGGCCACGCCGGCGCTCAACCCCATGGCCAGCGTCAGGACGGCGGTGCAGGTAAATCCCAGATCCTTTCGCAATTGCCGGATCGTAAAGCGCAGATCGTGCAGCAGATTTTCGAGGAACTGAATCGAGCGGCCGTCTCGGTAAGCCTCTTTCGTCAACTCCACGCCGCCCAACTTCAGAATCGCCGCTCTTCGCGCCTGCTCCAGGGTCATTCCCAATCGGAGATTGTCGTCGATATGCAGTTGAAGATGGCTCTCGAGCTCCTCCGCCAATTCCCGCTCGCGCCGATCCTTGGAGAATAGACCGGCCAACCTCGAAACCAATACCCGCAGTCGTCTCATGCTGGATCCTCCGTGCCTGAGAGAAAACGCGCCAGAATCGAGGTCGTCCGCTCCCAATCTCGCGCCTCTTTTTCGAGTCGTTTACGGCCCGCCCGCGTCAGTTTGTAGAATTTGGCCTTGCGATTGTTCTCCGAGACTCCCCATTCGGAAGTGATCGCTCCCTCCTGTTCCAACCTCAGGAGCGCCGGATAGAGAGTTCCGTAGTTTAATGAGAGGAGTTGGCCGCTGGTCTGCTCGATGCGGCGGGCTATCCCGTATCCATGAAGCGGACCCAGCGTCTCAATGGTCTTCAACACCATCAGCGCCAGGGTCCCTTGCCAGACATCAATTTTGTCGTCCATAGATCACCTATTGCATTCCAATACGAGCATGTCATGACTCATATTGGAATGCAATAGGGAGCGCTGTTGCCCCAATCCTTTTGATTCCCGGGGATCAGCGTTCGAATCCGGACCGGGCGCCTTCGACCAGGACCGTCACCGAGGAGCCCTGCCGGCCTGAACGATAGACCCGCTGAGTGGCCTTCTGAAAATCCTCGGCTTTGGCTTTGGGGATCTCGATAAACTTCTGTGGGTTGCGATCGATCAGCGGAAACCAGGAACTCTGCACCTGGACCATCAGGCGATGGCCCCTCCGGAAAGTGTGATAGACGTCGGGCATCTCGTACCCGATCGAGGCCGGCTGGTTTGAGACCATGGGTTCGGGGCGTTCGAAACCATTTCGGAACTTCGCCCTGAACGGTTCGCCCCGAACGAGTTGCTGATAGCCGCCCATCCTCACCGCATTCGCCGCCTGCCCGGCCGGTAGATTCGGTGCCGAGTAATCAGGATAGTC
>DATEFT010000685.1:0-6173 GCA_035280505.1 Blastocatellia bacterium
GCCCGGACCGTCAAATCCCCGCCGCCCTTCCCGAATAACAAGCAGACACCATTTATGACGCCTCTCTTCAAGCGGCCGCTCGGCATCGATCAGCACGAGCGGCAGTGGAAGACGCCGGCCGAGATGCTGAACCAATTTCAACGGCCGCTCGGAGAGGCCCCCAAACCGAAGAAGTAGAAGACCGCGAAATCGACGACCTTCGGTGTTAGCTGTTCTCAAAATATCTGTAAAATGTGGAACTTCCCGGGCGCCTGAAGTCCCTCCAGCCATGGAGGTACTCAAAATGAAAAGATGCCTGTCGATCCTGGCCTGGCTCCTGGTCGCGGGAGTTGAGCTTCAGGCGCAGATCAGCGGAAATGCCGTCTATTCGGAACCCGGCCGCAAACCCGCGAGGGAGGCGGTCAACCTGGGAGCGTCCCCCCTGCCCGACAACTCGGGCCTGATCATTCCGGCCCACGTCCAGATCAACGTCCGGGCCGACGAGCACGTGGCGTTCTTCGGTCTCTCACAGGAGGGACGCACGATTCAGGATTGCAACCGAAAGCTGGAGCTTCAGATCGAGAGTTTCACCGGCGAGTTGAAGAGTCTCGGGGTCAAGGCCGGCGACGTGGCGGTCGATCATACGACGCAGGCCCGCACCTACGATTACGAGATCGCCGGGAACGTGGCCCAGGAGAAGGCCACCGGTTTCGTGGTCAAGAAGACCGTCTCGGTCCATTTCAAGGAGAAAGAGTGGATGGATCGCTTGCTGGGCGCGGCGGCCAAAGCGAATGTCTACGACCTGATCAAAGTCGATTATTTAGTCAATGACGTGGCGGCCATCCGCGAAAGACTGCTGGAGGAGAGCGCCCGGATCATCAGGGAGAAGGCCGGGCGTTACGAAAAGCTGCTGGGGGTGAAATTCCGCTCGCAGATTCAGATCCTTCAGGAGACGCACAACGCGACCTTTCCCACCGAAGCGTATCAGTCGTATCTCGCCTACGAATCCGGGAGAGTGAACGACCGAACCCGGGTCAAAGAGGCGCGGAAGAGCGAAACCTTCTTCTTCAACGCTCAAAACGCCGGAAATTTCGATCAGATCATCAATCCGGCGGCGATCGAGCCGGTGGTCCAGTTCTCTCTGTATCTACAGATCAAATACCTGTTCGATAGGTAGGATTTGAGATTTGAAATTCAAACCGCGAAAGACGCGGAAGACGCGAACTGATCGAGCTTTCGCGTCTTTCGCGGTTAAGCATCAAAACTTCAAGACTCGTCAGGACCCGCGGACCTGGCCGACGGCCGATTCCTGCGAGTCCGAAACCGCCGGTCGCCGGTTCTCGACGGCCAGTTGGTGGCTTCTCTCCAGCGCGGCCTGCAATTGTTCGACCCGGATCGGTTTGCTAACATAGTCGCTCATGCCCGCCCGCAGATACGCTTCCCGGTCTCCCTGCATGGCGTTGGCGGTCATGGCGATGATTCGCGGGCGCTGCGCTTTCGGCCACATCTGGCAGATCTGGTGCGTGGCTCCCAATCCGTCCAGTTCCGGCATGTGCATGTCCATCAAGACCACATCGTAGGACTGGCGCTTTAAAGCATCCATGACCTCCAACCCGTTGGCCGCCAGGTCCGCGCGATAGCCCATCCGCTCCAGCATCTTCAAGGCCACCTTCTGATTGACGACATTGTCCTCGGCCAACAGGATTCGCAGCGGGTGACGTTCTCCGACCTTCTTGTCGATGCGTTCGGCGAAGACCGGCGCCTGACCTTGAACGGACTCTCGGACCAGCACCTCGCCGAGGGCTTTGAAGAGCGGGACGGACTTGAGGGGTTTGGTGAGATAGGCGGCGAATTCCGCCCGTTCGTTCTTCTCTGCCTCTTTCCTGCTGACGAAGCTCGGCAGCAGCAGCACCAGCGGCAGATTTCGGCACGATTCGAGCTTGCGAATCTCCAGATTCAGCAGCACGCCGTCCATCTGGGGCAAGCGATAGTCCAGGATCGCGAGATCGAACTGGGCGCCGCCGGTCAAGAGTTCGAGCGCCTCGGCCGCGGAGACGGCAACCTTGACGGTCATCCCTCGCGGCTCCAGCTCAGATCTCAAGAGCTTCAGGTTGGTGGGATTGTTGCTCACGACCAGCACCCGCTTGCCGCCGATCAGGGGTTCGACGTCGGAGGCCGTCTCCGCCGGCACGGGAATCTCGGCCAGGACGGTGAAGAAGAAGGTCGACCCGCGGCCTTCCGCACTCTCGACCCACATCCGGCCGCCCATCATCTCCGCCAGCCGCTTGCTGATGGCCAGTCCCAACCCGGTCCCGCCGTACTGCCTGGTGGTCGAGAGGTCGACCTGGCTGAACGACTGAAAGAGGCGACTCATCTTATGTTCCGGAATGCCGATCCCGGTGTCCGTAATGCCGAACTCCAGCTCATGGCGGTTCGCCTCCAACTGGCGTGAACTGACCGAGACCACAACCTCCCCCTCGTGAGTGAACTTGATGGCATTGTTGAGCAGGTTCACCAGAATCTGGCGCAGCCGCGTGATATCGCCGATGACCGTGGAAGGAACCATGGCCTCATAAAGACAGGCCAGTTCCAGCTCCTTTTTGGCGGCCTGTGAAGAGATCAGGTCGAGCGACTCCTCGACACAATCCCTGAGCGAGAAGGGCTGCTGTTCGAGGTCGAGCTTGTCCGATTCGATCTTGGAGAAATCGAGGATGTCGTTGATGATCGTCAACAGCGAGTCCCCTCCGGTCCGGATGGTCTCGACGAACTCCGACTGTTCGGAAGTCAAAGAGGTATCGAGCAGCAGACTGGTCATCCCGATCACGGCATTCATGGGGGTCCGGATCTCGTGGCTCATATTGGCCAGAAATTGGCTCTTGGCCTGGGTTGCGGCTTCGGCCGCCTCTTTGGCCTGGGCCAGTTCGTCACTGGTGTTCCGGAGGTCGGAATAGGCCAACTCGATCGTATCCTTGGCGCTGGCCAGCTCATGATTGCGTCGTTGCAACTCCAGGTTGGCCTGATCGGTGATCCCTTTCGCCTGCTGCAGCTCGCGGGTCCGATCGTCGACGATCGCGACCAGTCGATCTTCCCGACTCTTCAACTGTCTGATGCGCAACCGGTAAATTGAGGCGATGATGATCGTCGCCGTCAGCACGCACAGAGCGTAGAACCATTTGGTCTGATAGAAGTAAGGGGCCAGATAGAACGTCGCGACGTCTCCATGTTCGTTCCACAACCCCTCGTTATTGCAGGCCATGACCCGGAATCGGTACTGGCCCGGCGGAATCTTGGTGTAATAGGCCACGCGCCGATCTCCGGCCGTCTCCACCCAATCGGTGTCGAATCCCTCCAGCATATAGCGGAACCGAACCCTCTCGGGCGCGGTGAAGCTGAGGGCCGTATAGTGAAACTCGAATTTTCCAGAACCGGGCGCGAGCCGGATCTCCTGTTTGGTGGAGAATCCGCGGTTATCGACGACGATCCGCTCGATAAAGACCGGCGGGAGCCAATTGTTGGTCTTCAACGTCCGAGGGTCGATGCAGACCAACCCGTCATAGGTAGCGAACCACAGCTTCCCATCCGAAGTTTTCCAGGCCGAAGGTTGACTGATGTTGTTACAGGTGTCGGTCGCCAATCCGTCGGCGATGTTATAGACGGTGCTGGCCAGTGAGGATCGCTGCCGGGCGGCAATCTCATCGAGTTCGGACTTGAGAACGCTGAAGATGCCTCGGGGCGTGGTGAACCATAATCTTCCGAGATCGTCGTCGAGAACGGCATTGAGTTCATCGCTGTAGAGGCCCTGCTGACGAGTGAAGCTGGTGAACTTTCCATCCTTAAACCAGTTGAGCCCGCCGCCCTCGGTGCAGATCCAGAGACCGCCTCGCCCATCCGGGAGAATCGATCTAATGAGGTTGCTGGAGAGCCCCTCCTGGGTCGTATAGAGACTGAACCGCCCGTCCCGGAGATGGTTGAGCCCCTTGTCGGTGCCGATCCACAATCCGCCCTGGCCATCGGTGACCAGCGCCAGCACGGTCTGGTCCGCCAATCCGTCGGAGGGCCGGTAAGTGATAAATCTGCCGTTTTCAAACCGGCTGAGCCCGCCCCGCTCCGTGCCGACCCAGATTCGGTCTTGCGGATCTTGATAGAGCGCCCTGATCGAATTGCTGCCCAGCCCGTCCTCGATGGTATAAGTGACGATCCGGCCGTTGATCAACCGGCTGAGCCCCTTACTGAAGGTGCCGGCCCAGACCCCTCCCTGGCGATCGGCATAGACCGTCCACAAGATGTTGGTCGGCAGACCGTCGTCCCGGGTGTAGCCCGACATCATTCGATGATGAAACCAGTTCAATCCGCCTTCGGTGGCGATCCAGAGGGCGCCCTGCGGATCCTCGCTCCCGGCTCGGACCAGATTGCTCAACAACTTGTCCTTCACCGAATAGACGCTGAATTTTCCGTTGTTGAATCGATTGAGGCCGCTGGAGAAGGTGCCGACCCAGAGGTTACCTTCGCGATCTTCACAAAACGAACGGACGTCGTCGCCGGAGAGCCCCTCCTTGATCGAGTAGGTGGTGAATCGCCCGTGCTCCAGCCGCTTCAGACCGCCGCCGGAGGTGCCGATCCAGAGATTGGCATCACGATCATCGAAGATCGCCGTCACGAAATTGCAGGTCAGGCCATCCGCTCGGGTATAAGTGGAGAGTTGCCCGTCGTGATATTTGTACAAGACCTCGCCGTCGGCGCCGATCCAGATCTGGCCCTGGCGATCTTCGTAGAGCGCCCAGATCACGGTCTCGGAGAGCCCGTACTCGGCGCCGAACGGCGTAAACTTGCCGTCCTTGAACCGGGTGATCCCCTTGCCGGCCGTGCCGACCCAGAGATAGCCCTCGCGATCCTCACAGATCGACCAGACGATGTCGTCGCTCAGCCCGTCTTTGGTGGTAAAGGAGGTGAATTTCCCGTCTTTAAGTCGATTGAGACCGGAACCGCGCGTCCCGATCCAGAGGGCTCCCGACCGGTCCTCGTAGATAACCCGAATCGAATTTCCGGAGAGGCCGTCATGAGTGGTATAGGAATGAAACTTTCCGTCACGGTAGGCGATCAGGCCCTGGCGGTTCGCGATCCAGAGCGTGCCCTGTCGATCCTCATACAGACAGAAGATGACGCTGTCCGCCAGTTCCTTGGTATTGCTCTTGTCGAAGACAGTGAACCGAACACCGTCAAATCTCGCCAGCCCGGCCTGTGTCGCGACCCAGATGTAACCATCCCGAGTCTGGACGATTCTGCGGATGGTATCTGACGGCAGGCCCTGTTTCATGCGCCAGATCTCGTGGTTGTATTGTGCGATCGCTTTTTCGCGATCCAATCCGAACCCGGATCCGACCCAAGTTACGAGAAACAGGCCTGCCGCCATGAATCTGAGGACCGATACTATGCCTGGCCGCTCTTTCATATGGTCGGCAACTGTTGGTCACCGTCAGAAGGAGAGTTTAAGCCCCAACTGAATCTGCCGGGAGGTGGTCACGGTCGAGGTGATCCGTCCGGCATCGGGCGCCACGATCGCGGAGCCGTCCGCCCGCACGCCGGTGAAGGCGGTGCGTCCGGAAGGAGTCGCGAAATTGGGATGGTTGGGCGCGTTGAAGCACTCCGCGCGCAACTGTAACGAACGTTTCTCATCGACCTTGAAAGTTTTGGCCAAAGACATGTCGATCGAGACCAGGGCGGGGCCGATCAACGTGTTCCGGCCGAGAGTTCCCTGCTGGTTGGCAGGCGGCAAGAGATAGGCATTGACGTCCCAGTACCGGTCAGGGCCGCCGAGCACCGTCTCCCCGGCGAACCTCGGATTGAGATCCGGGCGATCGCTCAGACTGAACGCCGCGTTATTGAGATTCCCCGAGCGATTGAAGCTGAGCCTGACCGTGAAGGGCTGGCCCGAGCGCAAGGCGCTGATATTGTTCAACTGCCATCCCTTGAACAGAACCGCGGCCACCCCGCGGCTCGAACGGGCGAACGGCAGATCCCAGGTCCAGTTGAGCGCCAGGTTGTGAGTGGCATGAAAAGCCGACAGGCCGCGGTCCCGACCGCGATCGTAGAAGTCGACGCCGTATTGCGAGGCGTTGTCATAGTCGTCCGAGCTGCTGCCGCTGGCATCGTCGATCGAGCGCGAGAAGGTATAGGAGGCCTGCGCTCGGATTCCC
>DATEFT010000686.1:0-11414 GCA_035280505.1 Blastocatellia bacterium
TATCAAAAGATCGCTGGACCGCGCTCGAGAAAGAAGTGATGGTCGAGCATCGATGGTGGTCCCTGGCGGAGCTGGCTTCGACATCCGATCAGGTCTTCCCTGAAAATTTGATCGAGATCTTAAAGACCGCCGGAGTCGGCGCGGGAGCGTAAATGGTAGGGATGAATGGCCTCGGCAGGCGACAGTGATGGATCAATACACCTTTAAAGTTTTTCAGAAGACCGATCGGCTCTTCGTTCTCCGGCTCATCGGTCCGGACGGCGCGCTGATCACTGAACGACGTCCTCACTTACGCTTGATTACACCCAATAATCCAACCAGCTCTTTCTCACACCGCCGCCGCTCTGGAATGTAACTATTGCGTTCCGGCAGGTAGAGCTGTGAAACGCATCCATCCAAATATAGAGCATTCCGGCAATGCAGTTGATCCGCAAAGACCGAGGCGAAATCATGCAGATTGACCTCATCTTCTGAGACCAGGATGTAGACATCGCGATCGGACTGCACTCCGATTCCGTTTCGCACGTACACCGACCTGGAGTCCGGTTTGAAGTCGGGATTGATCCGGCCGTCGATGACCAGCAACGGCCCCGATTGCGTGGCTTCGCGAATGGCGCTGCTTTGATTGAGTGAAGCGAGCTTCTCCGATTCGATGACCCCGGCGCCGTCCTCTGTCACGTAGAAGACGCCGTTCGGCTTCCAATAAAAGTTGCCGTCGCCCGGGTCCAGGTTGAGAGCACTCAGCGTGACGCCTCCTTCGATATGGAGCCCTTCAGGAGCACGATTGGTCGAGTAGATGCCGGCATTGATAACGGCCAGCAAGTCGCCGCCGAACCGGCGGGAGGCTTCATCCAAAGAGCGATAAGGAGTGCCCGCCGGGTTTTTCCACAGCATTTTGATGCGAGCCGCGTTCAGATCGACATGGACGATGGCGTACCTCGCTTGTTTGACGGTCAGGCAACTGACTTCGATCCCCGGCGCGGTATAGGCGGCGCATTTGGGATCCGCGACTGAGTCCGGCCAATTCCGACAAGAGCAGAGGATCGTCACACTGAGGGCGAGAAAAATCCCGGCGTTTAATCGGCGAAGCTTCATTCGTTCTTAACCTGAGATCGATTAAGGTGTCCGGAATAAACAAGACAATCAATTCTATGACGAGCCCTTGAGAGGCGACACGTGGACTCCCACAGTGAGTGCCAGACTTCTCCACATCGGTCATTTTTCACGCCTTTCGCGGTTTATTAATCATCCGGACAAAAAGTCGGCATTAAGAACTAAAAGTCAGGAAGAGACAGACGGCCGGGGAGGACTCAGGTAAACTCTTAGCGAGTGCGCGGCGACGTTGACCCGCGCATAAAGAGAGTGCCCGATCGGACCAGGACCGGACCATCTATTTTAAAGCCATGAAAATGTTTTCCGCCGTTGCGACCTTGTTTCTCATCATGGACCCGCTGGGTAACATCCCGCTCTTTCTCTCCGCGCTCAAGGATGTGAAGCCGGAGCGTCAGCGCAAAGTTCTGGTCCGGGAGATCGTGTTCGCATATGTCGTGCTCCTGATCTTCTTCTTCCTCGGCAAATACATTCTGCGACTGCTCGGATTGCAAGCGGAGACGATCAGCATCGCGGGCGGCATCGTCCTGTTCTTAATTGCGCTGCGCATGATCTTTCCGACGGAAGGCGGACTGATGGGGGATGCTCTCGACGGTGAGCCCTTCGTTGTCCCGCTGGCCATCCCGCTCGTGGCCGGACCCTCGACCCTGGCTGCCCTGCTCCTGCTGCAGTCCGGCCCCAACAGCACCTGGGAGCTGTTGACGGCGCTCACTATCGCCTGGGCTCTGAGCGCGATCATCCTGCTGTCATCGACCTTGCTCTATCGCCTGCTGAAACAGCGAGGACTGATCGCCATGGAGCGGCTGATGGGCATGCTGCTGGTGATGATTGCCGTGCAGATGTTCATGAGCGGCGTCGCCAAATTTCTGAAGCCATAGCCGGACGTGATTGAGTGGCGGAAGTCGGGGCATGTTAGAGGCCGCCGTGGATCGTGATCAGGCCGAGTTCGGCTCCGGCCGCCCTTTGTACTCTGTCGACCAGTAGCGGAAAGAGATCATCGTCCTCTTCATCGGCCGCGGAGTTGAAGTTCTCGATGATCTCAGACAAGGCCTGGACTTCAGCAGGGGCGAGATAGCCGGTGAAGGTCAGGTCGTCGGAGGCGGGCCAACTCGGAACCTGTGAGGGAAGCCAGACACCCGGAAGCGTGCGCCGGTATAGAAACAACGACTCCAGCAGCGCGAAATCCGAATGACTCATTCCATCCTTCGGAAAAAGCCGGTAGCAGCGATCCGAGGGGCTCCCATCGAAGGTAAAGATCCCCTGCAGGAAATAGAAACGGTTCTTGGTCCCCGCGACCTGAGTATGAGGCCGGTCCATGAGCCGGCTGTAGAAGCCGTTATACGGTTCGAAGGCAAATCGGTCCGGACCGGGAACCTCCACGGCGCAGGATTGCTTGACGGCGGCGGCGAACAACATGATGTCGGATAGCTCGAGACGCGGCTCGAACTTACGGTAAGCGGGAGACTCTCTGATCGGAGCCGTCTCCCATCCGCGCCCACGCCGATCGGTGAAGAGCTCCAAATAGTCGGATGGCATCTGCATCCGGTCAGGGAGGTTGAGATCTCCGCCCTCTATCAACTCGTCTCCAAACGGGACGTGTCTGGTGTAGAAGTCGAGCGGGGTTATGTTTCCGGAGAGCAGGTCCAGCCAGGAGGCCATGACCTCTTTCCAGAAGCGGTCCCAATCAATTGGAAGTACGCAGCTATAGGTTGACATGATCAGCACTCGCGTTGGCACAGGCGACCGAGCCTCGGACTACGGCGACGGCCGATTCTGTATCATATTCCGGAGCTGGTTGTCATGCTTCTGGAGCCGAGATGCTCCGCGACGGTTTTCGGAACAGCACCTGGAAAAATTGGGCCGGCCGGGCTATCATTTTCGTCGGCCAACAAAAGGAGACGGATTATGAAATCTCAGCTTTTCATGATCGTGATTTGTCTGCTCGGTCTTGAGCTGCCTCGAATCTCGAGTCAGGACCGACCCTCTCAGGATCCCAGCCCACGCGTTTTGACCGCCACCGACTTTAGAGATGGGACGGCAAATGCCGGCGACGGCACGGAAGCCGTGACGTTCCTGATAGAAATCAGCCCGAAATTGCCACCCTATAAAATTCGCGTGATCCCCGATCTGACCTCTTACGACGCGCCTGAAGGTTACGAGGGGCCTAATCACGCCGGGCGAATCGTCATTCAAAACTCCTCTTCCAAGCCCCAGGTGATAGAGGTTGAGGCGTTTACTCTGGTGAACAGGCTGGTCCACTTCTTCAAGGCCGAGGACATCAATTTCGACGGATACCTCGATCTCGCCGTTTTGGTCGAATACGGCGCCAAGTGGGGCCGGTATCAATACTGGCTGTTCGACAAAAAGTCCGGCCGTTTCGTCTCCAATTCACTGACCCGCAGGCTGGGCCGTCTGACCTACAACACCATCGATCTCGATCCGAAGGCTCAAGAGATCACGCTCGGTTTCTATCTGGGCGTGTGTGCCCAAAGCGAAACCTATCGAGTTTTAAGCCGCACGCTCCTCCTGACGGCGCGAGAGGAGAGAGAGTGTGTGCCGGACGGAACGAGAGTTCGCCTCAAAAGACGGATCCATGGCAAGTGGAGACTGATTAAAACCGAGGTCGAGAAATTTTGAAGTTGAGCAATCGTCCCGACCTCAGGGATCTCCTAGACCAGCCCGGCCTGGTATCGATACATATTTCGAGCCACTGCCGTCTCGTTGTAGATGTTGGGCCAGCGATTCAGAAACGGCATGAGCCAGGGCCGATTGAAGCCGTGTCGATTGACCGTGGCAAAGACGTCGGCGATCGAGGTGCCCCCGGCCAATGATCGTCCCGTCGCCACGGCAATGCTGCCGATGACCGCCCCGACGTAGAAGGCGGCGGAACAGGCGGCGATCACTCCGAGCGCCTCCAGTTTCGTCCCGGCCCCGATCAGTTCGCCGATGGTGACGGCCTTTCCGAACTTGTCGATCTGCGTCAGGATGACGGCGGTATTGGCCACGGTCGCCTCGAGCGTGCCGAACAGCGTGTCAGGTGCGGGCAGGCCCAGGGCCTCCATGTTCTCTTTGAAATAGCGGTAAAAATCGGACATCGAAATCTTTCTCCTTTAAGCGAAAAGATCCCCCCGGAGACTTCACGAGTCTCACGCACTTCTTAGTGGGTCGATTTCCCGAAAATTTCGCCCCTCGCGAGATTATTTTTTCAAAACCCTCGACCGCTTGTCCGTGATCCCGGCCTGGTTTATATTACGAGCGTCATTCAATAAATCTATGCGCTATCCCAAAGAGCACAAGGCGAAGATTCGCCGGCAGATTCTGGACTCGGCGGCGCGGCTGTTTCGAACACACGGCTACGAGGGCGTCGGCGTCGATGCGATTATGGCTGAAACCGGGCTGACGGCGGGCGGATTCTATGCGCACTTCCCTTCCAAAGAGGCGCTCTTTGCCGAAGCTGTCGCCCTCACCCTGGAGCAGAGTGCGGCCCGGCGCCGCCTTCGAGGCCGATCCGTAGGCGCCACCCGCCGCCAGAGTCAGGCCAACCCGCTCGCAAAGCTGATCGACGGTTATCTCAGCCGGGCGCACCGCGACGGAGTGGCCGATGGCTGTCCGCTGCCGGCGCTGACTCCGGACGTCGCGCGTTCCGGCCCGGCCACGCGGGAAGGTTATGAACGCGAGCTCCGGCAACTGCTGGCCGAGCTTGAAACCTGGTTGCCGGACGGCTCGACGCCGCAGCGCGACCGGGCCTGGGCCTTGATCGCGGAATGCGTCGGCGGGCTGATGCTGTCCCGCGCGGTCAATGACGAACAGTTATCCGATCAGATTCTGAGAGCCTGCCGTCAGGCCGCGGCCAAAATCTGCGAGCCGTAACCGGGGGCTTTCGGAATTGACGATCCATCATCAACCGGAGGTGTCGAATGGGTTCAAACGAGACGACCGATCGATGGTTACAGACCGCCTGCATTCTGTGCAGCCTCAATTGCGGGCTCGAGGTGCAGTTGGGCGGCGAAGATGGCCGGCATCTCGAGCGGATCCGGGGCGATAAAGCGCATCCTTCCTCGCAGGGCTACACCTGCGAAAAGCCGCAGCGGCTGGACTACTATCAGAATGCGGCCGATCGGCTGAGATCGCCTCTGCGGCGGCGCCCCGACGGCACGTTCGAAGCGATCGATTGGGAGACGGCGATCGCCGAGGTCGTTGAAAAGTTGTCGGAGATCAAGGCCCGCCACGGCGGCGAGTCGATCTTCTATTTCGGCGGCGGCAGCCAGGGCAATCATCTCGGAGGCTCCTATGCCGACAGCACCTTGAGGGCGCTCGGCAGTAAGTTTCGTTCCAACGCGCTGGCGCAGGAGAAGACCGGGGAGTTCTGGGTCCAGGGGCGGATGATGGGGACAGGCATCCATGGCGACTTTGAACATTGCGAGGTCGCCGTCTTCATCGGCAAGAATCCCTGGCAGTCGCATGGCTTCGCTCGCGCCCGCGCCACCCTGCGCCAGATCGCTAAAGATCCGGCCCGCGCCCTGATCGTGATCGATCCGCGCCGAAGCGAGACGGCCGAGATGGCCGATTATCATCTGGCGATCAAGCCCGGCACCGATGCCTGGTGCCTGACTGCGCTGTCGGCGATTCTGGTTCAGGAGAATTTGATCGAGCGTGAATGGCTGTCCGAACATACCACCGGCCTGGAGACGATCGAGCCGGTCCTGGCCGCGATCCCCGTCGCCGAGTATGCGCAGATGTGCGGCGTCCCGGAAGAGCGGCTGCGCGAGACCGCGCGGCGCATCGCCGGAGCCGGGAGCGTGTCGGTCATGGAAGATCTCGGCATGCAGATGTCGGCGCATTCGACCCTGGGCAGTTACCTCAATCGCCTGGTGTGGCTGCTGACCGGAAACTTCGGCCGGCCGGGGACCAACAACGCCTTCGCTCCGCTGATCGGGTTGAACACGCTGAGCCAGGGCGGCGGACTCAGTCAGGATCGCGAAGCGAAGAGAGAGAAACGCAGCCCGGTCGTGGGCGCCCGGATCATTACCGGGCTGATCCCGTGCAACGTGATCCCGGAAGAGATTTTGACCGATCATCCGCAGCGCTATCGCGCGATGCTGGTCGAAAGCGGCAATCCGGCGCATTCGCTGGCCGACAGCCAGAAGATGCGGGAGGCACTGGCTGCGCTGGAACTACTGGTGGTGATCGATATCGCCATGACCGAGACGGCGCGGATGGCTCATTACATCCTGCCCGCGCCGACCCAGTTCGAGAAGTACGAGGCCACCTTCTTCAACTTCGAATTCCCGAAGAACTCATTCCATCTCCGCCGCCCGTTGCTGGAACCGCCGCCGAACGTGCTGCCGGAACCGGAGATTCATGCCAGGCTGGTCGAGGCGCTGGGCGCGTTGACGCCGGACGATCTGGCTCCGCTCAAATCGGCCGCCGAACTGGGCCGCGCCGCCTTCGGCCGGGCTTTTTTCACGGCGATGACGACCAACCCGCTGATCGCCAGGTTCGCTCCGATCGTGCTCTATCGAACGCTCGGGCCGACGTTGCCGAATGGCGCGGCCTCGGCGGCGATCCTCTGGGGCGGCTGTCATCTCTATGTCCGGGCCCATCCCGAGTCGGCGGCGCGAGCCGGCTTCACCGGAGATTCATTCACGGCCGGCGAAAAACTCTTCGAGGCGATCCTCAACAGCCCGTCCGGCGTCGTCTTCGCGTCGGATGAGGGCGCGGATAGTTGGAATCGGGTTCGGCTGCCGGGAAACCGGATCCACCTGGTGATTCCGGAGTTGTTGACCGAATTGCAGAAGCTCGGGACCGAGCCGCCGCGGCAGGATCCGGACTTCCCCCTGATTCTCTCCGCCGGCGAACGGCGTTCGGAGACCACCAACACGATCATCCGCAACCCGGATTGGCGTAAAAAAGGGCGCGCCGGAATGCTGCGCATCAACCCTCAGGACGCCGCGGCGCTGGGGCTGGCGGACGATGACCGGGCACGATTGAGGACCAGGCGCGGGAGCGCGGAGGTCACGATCGAAGTTTCGGAGACGATGCGCCCCGGCCATCTCTCGCTGCCCAATGGGCTGGGCATGGACTACGACGCCGGTGACGGAGTCATCCTGCGGGTGGGCGTTTCGGTCAACGAACTGACGGCCAGTGAAGAGAGAGATTTTCTGGCGGGCACCCCGTGGCACAAGCACGTGCCCGCGCGACTTGAGCGAATCGCCTGACTATTTCCGCTCGGGCGGGGTGGCCCTCTCTGCTTCGTGCATCCGGCGCAGTTTGAACTTTTGAATCTTACCCGAGGCGGTCATCGGGAAATCATCGACGAATTTCACATAGCGCGGGATCTTGAAATGGGCGATCTCGCCCTCGCAGAATTTTCGCAGTTCATCCTCGGTAGCCGTCAGGCCGGGCTTGAGCCTGATCGCCGCGGCCACCTCTTCGCCGTAAAACTCGCTGCTCACCGCATAGACGTAAGCGTCGGAGACCGCGGCGTGGCGGCGCAGCAAGTCTTCCACCTCCTTGGGCGCGATGTTCTCTCCGCCGCGAATGATGAGATCTTTGATCCGCCCCGTGATCCGCACATATCCATCTTCGTCGATCGCCGCCTGATCTCCGGTCCGCAGCCATCCGTCTTCACCGATCGCCGAGCGGGTCGCTTCGAGGTCGTTGTAGTAACCCAGCATCACGTTGTAACCGCGCACGCAGAGCTCGCCCGGCTCTCCGGGGCCGAGGTCTGCCGCCGAGGCCGGATCGACGATCTTCACCTCCATTTCGGGAAGGACCCGGCCGACGGTCTGGGTGCGATGCTCGATCGTGTCGTCGCGGAGCGTCTGGGTGATGCCGGGCGAGGCTTCGGTCAAACCGTAGATGATCGTGATCTCGCTTAAATTCATTTCACCGATCGCGCGCCTCATGAGCGGCTCCGGACAAAGGGCTCCGGCCATGACGCCCGTTCGCAGCGAGGTGAGATCGAAGCGGTTGAACTCCGGGACTTCCATCTCGGCCAGAAACATGGTCGGCACGCCGTAGAGCGAACTGCAGCGCTCGCGCTCCACGGTCTCCAGGACCCGGCGGGCCTCGAACGATTCGAGCGGGCAGAGGCAGGCGCCGTGGGTGTAAGCGCCGAGCACGCCGATCACGCAACCGAAGCAGTGAAAGAGCGGCACGCACAAACAGAGCCGGTCTTCCGGCGTGTATCCCAGGCCCTGGCCGAGCCAGTAGCCGTTATTGACGATGTTGCGGCTGGAGAGCATGACGCCTTTGGGAAACCCGGTCGTGCCGGACGTATACTGCATATTGATGCAGTCGTCCAATCCGACCCGCCCCTCGCGCGCGATGAGTTCTTCGTCGCTCACACCGTCGGCAAGCTCGCGCAGCTTTTCGTAGGGCATCAAGCCGTCCGGACACTCTTCGCCGCGGCTGACGAAGATCGTCCGCCTCAGGCTCGACGCCTCACCGATGGCGCCGATCTCACGGAGCACGCCGATGTAATCGAGATCTTTGAACCCGCCGATCGTGATGAGGGTCGCCGCCTCGCTCTGTCGAAGCAGGTAATCGACCTCGTTCGCGCGCAATGAGGTGTTGACGGTGACCAGGATCGCCCCGATCTTGGCCAGCGCAAATTGCAGCACGACCCACTCGGGCACATTGGTCGCCCACAGGGCCACGCGCTCGCCGGGCTCGACGCCGCACGCCATGAGGCCGCGGGCGATCAATCGCGCCTCGGCCTCAAGCTCCGCGAAGGTCAAACGCAGATGGCGCTCGTGGTAGACGAGCGCCTCATGGTCGGGCCGCGCCCCGGCAAGCTGCGTCAGCAGGGCTCCGACTGTCACGTCACGGTAGGGAGGAGATTGAAGATTCATAGACAAATTGGTTTACCCGATGGATTACTATTGATGGCCACGCGAAGCTGACATACATTGGGTTCGCCAGGAAAACTTATTGAGACGCGAACCATGATTGGAGATGCAGATGCTCGACCGATATCTCTTCGGCTTGACCATGTTCTCGGCGCTCGGCTGTGGCTTGATCGCCGGGGCCTTCTTTGCCTTTTCAGTCTTCGTCATGAAGGCCCTGGCCCGGTTGCCGTCGGCACAGGGCATCGCCGCCATGCAATCGATCAATATCGTGGTGATCAATCCATGGTTTATGACGGCGTTTCTCGGAACCGCGCTCACCTGCGCGCTGCTGGCGGTCTCGGCCCTGTCGAAGTGGCACCAGCCCGGCGCCGCCTATCTCCTGGCCGGCGGCCTGCTCTATCTGATCGGCACCTTGACGGTGACGATGGTCTTCAATGTGCCGCGGAATGATGCGCTGGCGGCCGTCGACCCGTCAAGCGCCGACGGCGCCGGTCTCTGGGCCGGTTATGTCGCCGGGTGGACGGCCTGGAACCACGTCCGGACGATCGCCGCCCTGGCGGCGGCCGCCTCGTTCATCGTCGCTCTCGTCAAAAGGTCTTGAATACTTGGCTCACAAAATTGGTTCACAAACCGCGAAACACGCGAAAGGTCTTTGTTTTGCGGTATAGAATCGGAATTCAACAGACTTACTTTTCGAAGTATTGCAAGCGAGATCGACACGACGGTTCACCCGGCCCCGGAGGTATTCAATGATTTCAGGAGACGGTCTTCGCGGCTCCGCTTCAGATGGCCTGGCCGGCCGGATTCTGAACCTGCTGCGCTCAACCCAGCTCGGAATTGTGCTGCTGGCCCTGCTGATCATCGCCGGGATGATCGGAATCGGCAATATCTACCAGATGAAACCCTTCAATCTGGTGCTGGCCCTGCTGGGGCTCAATTTCGTCCTGGCCTCGATCGATCATCTCCCGGCGGCGTGGCGCCATCTTTGGCGCAAGCAGCTCACCGCCTCTCCGGCGTTCGTGATGGAGCAACAATTCCATGAGAAGATCGAACTGCCGATCCTCGGCCGGGAACAGTTGGCCGGGCGGGCGGCGGCGGCGGCCACGGCGATGAAGTTCGATCTCCGCGTCATTCCGGAGGAGACGCAGACGACGATCTTCGCCGAACGCGGCCCCTGGAACCGGCTCAGCTCCTATGCCATCCACGCCGGCCTGTTGACGATCTTCGCCTCCGGGCTCTGGGATCATCACCGCGGCTGCACCGGCGGGATGTGGATCGAACCCGAGAAAAGGTCCGACAAGATCATCCGCCAGCCGCTCAGCGCGGCGGCGCAATCCGCAACCGGCCGGGTCGAACTGCAGTTGCCCTTTACGATCGAGGGGCTCGACATTCAGCAGCAGACGATCGATCAGAACCGGTCGGTCGATGCCGGCATCATGGCCGACTGGATCACGCGGGTGCGCATCGAGGACCACGAAACCGGTGAGCAGACCGAGGCCGTGGTCCACCTGAACCATCCCTTCGATTACCGCGGCTATCGTTTCTTCCAGGCCGCGTTCACCCTGCTGGGTGATGCCCGCACGATCAGGTTGAAGGTGGCACCGGTTTCGGGCGGCGCTTCGGAAGAGGTCACCATCGGGCGCAACAGCAAGGCGCAACTCTCGGACGGCACGCAACTGCACTTCTTTGAATTCAACCCGAGCTTCGCCGTCAACGCCGACCGGGAGGCGGAGATCGATTCTCGCGACTATGCCAATCCGGCCGCGCACCTGGCCTATCTCAAGCCGGGAGGAGAACGGGGCGAGATGTGGGCCTTCACCGAAGGCTTTATCAGTGAGAGTTCGAACGCGCCGTCTTTTAAATCTAAATATCTGGACGCCGGTCCGTATCGACTGGTCCTGACCGACTTTGAGAAGGTGCCCCACGCGCACCTGCTCTCGATCCAGTACTACCCCGGAACTAAGCTGATGTATGCCGGGTTCACCATCCTCGGCCTGGCCCTGATCGGAGTCTTCTTCTTTTCGCACCAGCGCCTCTGGATCGTGATCGAGGACGGAACGATCTACCTGGGCGGGAATGCGAACCGCAACCGGCTCGGCTTTGAAGACCGCGCGCAGAGGCTCGTCGTGCTGATTCGCGAGCCCTGGACCGCGAAGACCGCAGACGACTAGATGCTTTGACGGGTCAGCCTCCAGCAGTTCGATTCGAAACCGCGAACGAAATACGCGAGATCGACCATCTTTCGTGTCTTTCGCGTGCTTCGCGTTGATAAATCGATTTTGCCGACCTTGACAGTCCGGCCACGGACGCATATTTTCGATGAAGGTAAAATTATTACAATAATCGTCTATCTTTTGTTTCGCCGAGTTTCTCAATTTGCTGAAACATGGGGGAGATCTATGCCATTTACCCGAAGAAAGTTTCTTGCTTTGAGTGGGGCTGGCGTTGGGT
>DATEFT010000687.1:0-3586 GCA_035280505.1 Blastocatellia bacterium
ACGGCGGCATGGTCGTCGCGTCGAGCGATATGTTCTTCGGTCACCGGCACAATTTGATTATGCCGGGCCTGGCCGCCAATATGAGCGACGGATGGGAGACCAAACGGAGGCGGGGTCCGGGCCATGACTGGGTAATCATCAAGCTCGGGGCGCGAGGAATCATCGAGCGGGTGGAAGTCGATACGTCATGGTTCAAAGGGAACTTCCCTGAGAGCTGTGCGATCGAATCGTGTGAGACCGCGGCCGAACTGCCGGCGGATCTCTCCGAGTCGAACTGGAGAGAGGTCTTGCCTCAAGTCAAACTGCAACCACATACCCGCCACTATTTTGAAGACGAAATCATCAAGACCGGGCCGGCGACTTACGTTCGCTTCAAGATCTTTCCTGACGGCGGCGTCAGCCGGTTGCGAATCTATGGGCGCATCAGAGAATAGGGGTATGGGGGAGACCGGAATTCAAAGATTGAACGCCGCTTCCCGCGAAGAGGCCTTCGCCGACCTGCTCGCCTGCTGCGGTTCGATCAAATGGGCCCAGCGGATGACCGACTTACGCCCATACGCCGATTGGGCCTCGATTCGTGAAGCCGCCGAGCGCCTCTGGTGGGAACTCAGACCCGACGACTGGCTCGAAGCCTTCGCCAGCCATCCGAAGATCGGCGAACGCCAGGCGGAGCGGAATCGATCGACGCAATCGGCCGCATGGTCGGCCGGGGAGCAGTCCGGAATCCGCGACGCGACGGAAGAGACGCTCGCGGCGCTGGCTGAAGCCAATCGAACCTATCAGGATCGGTTCGGCTATATCTTCATCATCTGCGCGACCGGCAAGCAGACCGCCGAAATGCTGGCACAGTGCCGGCAACGATTGAGCAACGATCCGGAGACCGAATTTCGCATTGCGGCCGCGGAGCAACATCAGATCACGGAGATCCGGTTGAAAAAACTGATTGAGGAAACCCAGTCCGTCGTCAACCAAATCGGTTGATCAACCGCGAAACACGCGAAATACACGAAAAGCGGTCGATTTAGCGTATTTCGCGGTTTCGAATAGAGCCTCAAGAGATCTGCTTAAAAAAATAATGAGTGCCATCACCACGCATGTTCTCGATATTTCACAGGGCCGCCCCGCCGGCGGGGTGCAGGTCCAGCTTGAGTTCGAGGTTTCGGCCTCGGTCTGGCAGATGATCGGCGCCGGAATGACGGACGAGGATGGGCGGCTGCGCAACCTGCTTTCGCCGGATCACCGGTTGCTGTCGGGAAATTATCGGATTACTTTTAAGACCGGCGCTTATTTTGCTCAACATCGGATCGAGGGATTCTATCCGGAGGTTTCGATAATCTTCACGATCCGGGAAGCGGCCCAGCATTATCATGTGCCGTTGCTGTTGAGTCCATTTGGATATTCCACTTACCGCGGGAGTTAGGACCATGCCTGTGATTCTGGCGCACAACAACTACGGCAAATCGCGAATACGAATGGTGAGGGTCGCTCGTCATGGAGACCGCCACGATCTGCAAGACCTCACCGTCAACATCTCGTTCGAGGGAGATTTTGAAGCGGCCCATACCTCGGGCGACAACTTCAAGATCCTCCCGACCGACACCATGAAGAACACGGTCTACGCCCTGGCGGGCCAGGTCCCGATGATCGAGGAGATCGACAGTTTCGCGTTGCGGCTGGCGGATCACTTCCTCGATCACCATTCGCAAATTTCGCGGGTCATCATCGAGATCGCCGAGAACCAGTGGCCGCGCATCGCCGTCGGCGGGAAACCGCATCAACATTCATTCACCAAGGGCAGCGACGAGAAACGCCTGGCCAGAATCATGGCCACGCGAGAGGAGACGACCGTCGAATCCGGCATCGAAGACCTGCTCGTGCTGAAGACGACCATGTCCGGTTTCTTCAGCTTCCTCAAAGACGAGTACACCACGTTGGCCGAGACGGCGGACCGAATCTTCTCCACAGCCATCAAGGCCACCTGGCTCTACTCGCGCCCGTCGGCCGCTTCCGCCGCCATTTGGCACGGCACGCGGCAGTTGATCCTCGAAACCTTCGCCCAACACGACAGCCTCTCGGTCCAGCATACGCTCTATGCCATCGGCCAGGCGGTGCTCGAGAGCTACGAAGATCTTATCGAAATCTCGCTCTCGATGCCCAATCGACATTGCCTCCGGGTCGACCTGTCGCCTTTCGGCATGGATAACAACAATGAGATCTTCGTGCCCACCGATGAACCACATGGGTTGATCGAGGCCAGGTTGACCAAGTTGTAACCACTGAGCCCGCTCTTCCGATCTTCCAGATAAATCATCCTGACTTCCGAACACCGGCGGCCGCCCGCCGCCCGGGCCCCTCCGCCTAACCTCTGTCAATCCAACAATTGCCCTCCGGAGCCCCTCTGGCATTCCAAATGCCTATTGATAGAACTGCAGAGTAAAAAACCGTGATGAGTAACATCTTGCCGATAGCTTGCCGTGATCATTTCACGGAAGAGAGTAGGAGGGTCGGTATGCGTAGCATCGTGAAATCTATTGCGGCCTTCGTCCTGTTGCTGATGATCGCAATCGCGGGATTCGTGGGCGGGGTGCTCTATGTCCTCTACACTTATCCCGTGATCATCTTCTCCCTCTTCGCCATGCTCATGTCGATCTGGTTTATCTGCAAATTCATTGCCAATCGCCAACTGGTCGTCGGCGAGGGCGAAGCGGTGATCGTTGAACACTGGGGCGTGCCCTACGGCACACTCTATTATGGAGAGCACTCTTTGCCGGTCGGCGCCCGGGTGCGGGCCAGGTACCTGCTGACACTCGGCGCCTTCGAAGGAAACGAAGAAGAGGTCCATAACTGTCAACTCGAACGCTTGCGCATCAGAAGCCAGTTCAATCTCCACATCTCCGATCCATATGCTTTCCACTATCGCGGCGGAAAGAAAAGACTGAACGTCGGTTGGGTGAATCGGGAAGCCCTGGCGGAGGTGGTCAGAGAGTTCAATCAGGATGATCTGTGGAATTGCCCCTTTCAGGTCAATCATCACGTCAGGCTGGCCATCAACCAACAACTCGGAAACTTCGGGCTGCAGGTTTCCGAGTACCGGCTCGAAGAGGTGACCTGGTCGCTGACCAACCATAAGTGGCGGCGCAACCGATCGCCGCTGGCGATCCAGGGCAATGAAGATTACTGGCGGGGCGAGGCAGATCTCAACCTGAGCTATTAGCGATCAAGATGGCCAAGGCCAATTTGAGTCAAGCTCTGATCGGCGGGAAGAATCATGGACCTAATATTGCAGATGTTTTCTCATATCTTGAGCGATGCCGTACGATTCATAGTCTTACATCCCAACGTGGTTCGAGCGGCGATCGCCGTCTTGATCGGAGCGTGTGCGATAGTAATGCTCTATCTCTGCCAGGCGGTGGTGAAAGAAGAGCGTTGGGCGTGGTATTTCGGACTCGCATTCCTGATCCACGCCACCGAGTATGGGTTGCTGCTCGGCCTGACCTACCCAACCAAACATTGGAGGGATTGGTGGGATCTGCAACGCCTGTTGGAGATGATCGCGGTCTTCGGTTCCTGTGGGACCAATCTCTTG
>DATEFT010000688.1:0-12442 GCA_035280505.1 Blastocatellia bacterium
CCGCAATGCCCTGCGGCACTCCGGGACTGAGCGCGTTGACCGGCGGGTTGTTGACGGTGATGACGGCGATCTCGCCATCTCTGCTCAATGACACCAATTCACTCATGGGCAGTTCTTCCTCCCCTAACGAAAATGGCTCACGGTTTATGATTTGATTCCGGCGCTCCTTACCTACCGGCCGGTTAGCAAGACTACAAGGCGCGACGAGGGCTGTCAATAGCCGAACTTCGACCGGCTCGCCGCCCCGATTTCGGGATCGACTCGTCCCGGAAGCGAACAGATCCGAGTTGACGCTCTGGGCCCGGCCATCGGGCTGGCCGGCGCTTATGGCCTCGCGCGCCTGACAACCAAACTGCTGGTGGGCATGACTAGGGCTTTGCTCACAAAATTGGTATACAACCCGGGTTACCGGCGTCCGATGCGAGCCTGCGGTCGCATCAAGCCGCCCAGGACAATCTTGGTGATCTCCTCGACGACCTGTTCCGGCGTCAGGCGGCCGTCGGGGCGATACCATCGCGAGAGCCAGAGGATCATGCCCAGCATGCTGAAGGCCGCGACCGTCACATCCAGCTCCCGCAACTTCTCCTCGGCTTTGAGCTGCGTCAGAGTATCGCGGATCAGATCGACGTAGGCCCGTTTCCGCAGATCGATCTTGCGGCGCTGGGCCGGCGGCAGCCCCGCCACTTCATCGTTCATGATCGTCAGCGGATTATGGCCCTGGGAGTTGCTGTTGGTCGTGATCAGCCGCGCATGATTGCTGATGATCGCGAGCAGCCGCTGCTCGGCGTCGGAATGGGCCCGCGCCGGGATCAGGACCTCGCGCTCCAGCATATCCATGCCGAAGTTCATGAGCTGAAAGAGCAGCTCCTGTTTGCCGGGAATGTGATGGTAGAGGCCGGCTTTCGTGATCCCGACCGCATCGGCGATATCGTTCATGGAAGTCGCATCGTAGCCCTTTTCACAGAAGATCTGGGCCGCGACCCGGTAGATCTCGCTTAAACGATCCGGCTCGTCTGAATCCGACAATCTGAAGGGTGTTTTTGAGGACCTCATAGTTTGAAAATACCTATTCCTCCATGGAAGTGTCAAGAACCGCGACTTCCCTGCCGCTCCCGTCTATCCGTATTTCTCCAACTCCAGCTTGGCGACGGCTTCGGTATGCACTTCATCCGGCCCGTCCGCCAGCCTCAGCGTGCGGGCCTGGGCCCAGGACGACGCCAGGCCGAAGTCCGGTCCGACGCCGGCCCCGCCATGGGCCTGGATCGCGCGGTCGATCACGCGCAGGGCCATGCTCGGCGCGACGACCTTGATCATGGCGATCTCGGCGCGGGCCCCCTTGTTTCCGACTCGATCCATGAGATCGGCGGTCTTCAGGACCAGCAACCGCGCCTGCTCGATCTCGATTCGTGAATGGGCGATCTCGGCGCGAATCGTCCCCATCTCCGCCAGCGTCCGGCCGAAGGCGACCCGCGACCGAACCCGCCGGCACATGGCCTCCAGGGCCCGTTCGGCCTGGCCGATCAATCGCATGCAATGATGAATCCGCCCGGGGCCCAACCGGCCCTGGGCGATCTCGAATCCGCGCCCCTCGCCCAACAGGATATTGGACGCGGGCACCCGCACATTCTCGAAGATCACCTCGCCGTGCCCGTGCGGCGCATGATCGTAACCGAAGACCGTCAGGGTCCGCCGGACGGTGACGCCCGGAGTGTCCATCGGCACCAGGATCATGGACTGCTGTTTATGTTTGGGGGCCGACGGATCGGTCTGGCCCATGAAGATCGAGATCCGGCAGCGCGGGTCACCCGCTCCCGAGGCCCACCACTTGCGCCCGTTGATCACGTAGTGATCCCCGTCGCGAACGATTCGCGAGCGGATGTTGGTGGCATCCGAAGAGGCCACGTCCGGTTCGGTCATGGCAAAGCACGAGCGAATCTCGCCCTCCAGCAGCGGTTTGAGCCAGCGCTCCTTCTGCTCCGCCGAACCGTACCGCACCAGCACCTCCATGTTGCCGGTGTCGGGCGCCGAACAGTTGAAGACCTCCGGCGCCATGCTCGACCGCCCCATAATTTCGCAGAGCGGCGCATATTCCAGGTTCGTCAGCCCGGCTCCATACTCGCTCTCGGGCAGAAACAGATTCCAGAGACCGGCGGCCCTCGCCCGCGGCTTCAACTCTTCGACGACCGAGGACGGCTCCCAGCGGTTGTCCCGGTTGACCTCCGCCTCGAAGCGGCCCTCATTCGGATAGATGTGCTCTGCCATGAACTCGGCGAGCCGGCGCTGCAGTTCCCGGCTCCGGTCGGAAAACTCGAAATTCATGCGGACGGACCCCCTTCTCATAAGATCGAATGTCGAAAGATGTACATTATGCTTGCCTACCGGTCGGTAGGCAAATAAAAAGAGGGAGGGAGGGTCGATTGCCGGGGGGGACGGTCGAGGTCAGACGATGATGCTGACCTCGATCTCGCACAGCTCGTCGCCGACGGCCATGCATCTGGTCTCTTCGGTGTGGACCTGAAGCCCGAGGTATTTCTCGGCGAACTCGGTGATCACGCCCTGGTTGAGGTAGCAGAAGGGGCCGTCGGCCTGAAGATTGCGGCATTCGGGGCAGTTCTCGATGGTCACGATCAGCAGGTTATTGTTCTTCATGGCGGCTCGCACCACGCCCGGATTGCCTTTTGCGGCCAGGACGGCGGCCTGGCCAATGGCCGTCAATTTGTTGACGGAATATTTGAACTGTCCGAGCAGCTTTTTGACCTGCTCGACCTTCTCGTTCTGCAGATTTCTCAAGAGATGTTGGCCGGCCTGAAAGGCGGTGGCGCAAAAGCTGCCCTGCATGAAATCGATCGCGGTATCGCGGTATTGAAGGAACTGTTCCATCGGAACCCGATCGGACATGGTGTCGGCGCTCGCGAAGTCCAGGCGGTCGGCCTGCCACAGCAGCACCTGCACCAATTCCTCTCCGCCGATCTCCCGGAGGGCATCCATGGCCGCCAGCACCAGGCCCTTCTCGAGCATCTCACCATCCGACATCAGTTCCAGGTCATCAAAAATGTCTTCCCTCACCATAAACCTCCACAACTTACCTGATCGACATCAGACGATCGGCCACTTGGTACGACTCATATAAGATCCGATCGGTGTCCGCCTCTTGATTGATGACGACGGTGAGCACGCCTCGGGAGCCGAGATTGAGCAGCAGAATAGATCCGCTGTCGCTGCGGATCTGAAGTTCCTTGGCGTCGCCCAGTTGTAAATCTTTGGACTCTTTTCTGGCGACGGCCAGCGAGATGGCGCTGCTGGCCCCGATTCGCACCTTCTCGGCAAAGGTGGTCACGGTATGCTCGGCCAATCGCCCGTCGTTGCTGGTGATGAAGACGACCAGAATGCCGGGGTCCAGATTCTTCAGATCTTCCAGCAGCATCTTGGTATTGCCGTTATTGAAGGATCTGGCGGCGTCGGTTCCGCGGGCGGATCGTTGCCAATCGGAGGTCTGAACGAATCTCCGGGTGGGAGCCGGGTTCCGTTCAGTCTGATTGGCCGGCCGGGCGGGTCGATCATAGCCGCCCGCATAGTTGTTCGCAGATCTCTCGCGAAACTCCGCGGGCCGCTGCTCTTCCTCCGCCGGCTCCTCCGCGGGCTGGCGCGAAAAAGAGAACATCTTCGGATTGTCGGCTCGGGGCGGAACGCGGCGAGAGCGGTCCGGAGGCTGGTCCGGCCGGTTGCCGCCCCGGTCCGGCCACTCCTTATCCAGAAAGAAGCCCCTCGGCCGCTCCTGAGATTCATTGGACCGCCGGACCTCCCGCTCCGGCTCGTCAGTCTGGTTGCGAAAGAAGCGAAAAATAGAGAATAGGTTCATGATGTCTCCTCAGCTTGACAGTCTCCTTGTTGCGAGATTTCCGACTACCACCTGGTTGGTGATCACGAGTGAACCGACCAAGGCGAGGAACAGATTGACCCACTGGTTGGGATGACCCAGCGCCAGCACATAGACAGTCCCAACCACGAAAAGGAGACAGACCAAATAAACGAAGATGGGATGTTGCCGGGCCTTCATAAACAGATAGAGCAACAGGACGGTCGCTCCGCCCAGATAGAAGATGTGCGACTCATGCCGAGTCTGCATCAACAACCAGAAGGGATAGATAATAAGGATGCTGACGATCGCCAGCGTCAGCCAGTGATCCCGCTCGAAACCGGTTCCGGCCTTGGGTTCCGGAACCGTCCCGGAGCCCAGCAGGTTGCGCCTGCTCGATCTCTTCTGAAACCGGCGATAGAGAACGAACGAGAGGTAGAGCCCGACGAAACTCAGGTAGTAGTCGGGCAAGGAGATCTGCCACTTGAGACCGAGCAGGGTGAAAGCGGTGATCAGAACGAGCGCCGCGGCATCTCCCAGCAGTTCCTGCTTCCAAACCTGGCGCAGAACCAGGTACAGCAGGCCGGTCAGAAAGGCCGCCGTGATCGACAGGTATCCCTCCTTCACGAAGTAACAGGCCAGCAGGACGATGGTCAGGGCGAAACCGTGGACGGCCTGGCGGGTGGCCGAAGTCAGAACCCGGCTCCGGGCCTGAGCCGCCAACAATTGGGAGAGACTGAAATGCGCCCAGGCCCAGGCCACCAGCGGCAGACTGACGGAGGCCAGCGGCCAACCGGACAAGCTCAGGGATGAGACCAGACAGGCGCCGCCGGCCGCATGGGCCACCAGATAACCGACCAACCTCAACCGCCGGTCCTGCTCTTCGGAGGCCGTCTCCGACTTCGACCACGGTCGCGCCTTGCGCCGTTGCAACCCGATCCAGAGCCCGATCCAGATCAGCAGATGAACCGCGGCCGAATACGGCCCGCTCACCCCTTCGACGATTCCGGCCGCCACCGCCAGCGCGACCGCCCAGAACAACGTCAGCGGGCCCTCGGCATCTTCCGACCAGGGATCGATCCGCAGCACGATGGTCCACAACTTCAACCTTCCGACCGGGCGCCTTCCCTGACGCCGCAGCAGCCAGCGATAGACGCCCAGCAGTCCCACCGCCAGCGAGCCCACCAACAGCATGCGGTCCGGCCCCATCAGCCTGAAGGCCGCGATCCAGGCCGCCATCGTCACCAGCACCAGAAAATAGAGGTGCGCCGGGAACGACTGCTCGCGCAGGCTCCGCCAACCGAAGACCAGGGCGCTGGCCGCGTAGACCCAGACGGCGGAACTCGCGCCCTGGCGGACCGCGACGATAATCGCGGCGATATTCATGAGATGGGCGACCAGGACCAGCGCCTGCAGTTGCCGCCGCCGCTCCGCGCTGAAGACCGCCCCGGCCGCGGCCTGCAGACTGGCCACCCCCGCCGTCTCCTCCGCCAGGCTCTGCGCCATATGGAAATAGAGCGCGACGTTGCTCAACAGACAGCCCGCGATCACGTCCGCGGACCCCGAGAGCATCGCCAACAGAATCGAGAGCCCGGCGAATCCATGCACCGCATGCTCGAGCGCGATCGTCATCGCCTGGCGCGGAAGCACTCTCAGCACCCGCGACAGTTCGAAATGCCCCCACGCCCAGACCGCGATCACGGGCCCGGCATACTTGATCGAGAATCCCAGCTCTTTCAACAACAGGATCAGATAGATGGACCCGGCCGCATGTCCCACCCAGTAACCGGCGATCCTCAACCACTGATCCCGCTCTTCGGGGAAGGTCTCGGGCTCCGCGTCCGGCCCTCTTCGCCGCCCCGGCAGACCCAACAACAACCCGATCCAGAGCAGCAGATGAATCGGAGCCGAGTACGGCCCTCTCACTCCCTCGACCATGGCCGTCGTCGCCGCCAACCCGACCGCCCAGAGCAGAGTGACCGGCCCCTCGGCATACTTGGCCCAGGGCGCGAGATGGAGCACGATGGTCCACATCGACGGACGCCCCTGAGGATGCCGTCCATGACGCCGCAGGAGCCAGCGGTAGACGCCCAGCAAGCCCACCGCCAGCGCTCCGACCAGCGACATCCGGCCCGACCCGACCAGTTTGAGGGCCGCGATCCAGGCCGCCGTCGTCGCCAGCACCAGAAAATAGAGGTGCGCCAGTAACGATTGCTCCCGCAGGCTCCGCCAACCGAAGACCAGGGCGCTGACCGCGTAGACCCAAACGGCGGAACTCGCGCCCTGGCGCGCCGCGACGATGATCGCGGCCGAATTCATAAGATGAGCGATCATGATCAGCGCCTGCAGTTGCCGCCGCCGCCCCACGCTCAGGGCCGCTCCGGCGGCGGCCGCTCCCGATGATTCGTCGGCCAGGCTCTGCGCCATCTGAAAATAGAGCGCGACGTTGCTCAACAGGCAGCCCGCGATCACATCCGCGGAGCCCGAGAGCGCCGCCAGCAGAATCGAGAGTCCGGCGAATCCATGGACCGCCTGCTTGAGCGCGATCGTCGCCGCCTGCCGTGGAAGCCGCCCCGACCATCGCGACAGTCCGAAATGCGCCCACGCCCAGACCGCGATCGCGGGACCGGCCGCCCTGGCCGAAAATCCCAGCTCTCTCAACAACGGGATGAAGCAGACGGCCCCGGCCGCATGCCCCACCCCATAAGCGACGATTCGGATCCAGCGGTCGCGCTCTCTCCGCACGGCTTCCGCGGGCGTGCCCTCCGGCATGAGCGAGAGCCCCAGCGCCCCGAGCAACCCGAGCCAGAGGGCGAGGAAGACCAGCGGGGAGAATCCGCCCCAGACGGCTTCGATCACGCCCGTCGCCACCGCCTGGCAGATCGCCCAGATCAAAGTGAGCCGGCCTTCGGCAGGCCGGCCCCGGCGAGTCACCAGCCAGAGGTAGATCGCCACCATGATCACGGCCTGCGCCGCCATCACCAACATCGGGGTGTGCCCCTTGAGCTTGATCGCCGCCGGCAGCGCCACGCTGCTGGTCATGAAGAGAAAGAAGAGGTGCGCCAGAAACGACCGGTCATTCACGCTGCGCCGCAAGAAGACCAGGGCGCTGAGCACGAGCACGATCAGGGCCAGATCGGTGTTGTAAAAAGCGGTCAGCGCCGCCACGAAGATCGCCAGGTAGCCGGCCACTCTGAGCGTGATCAGCGGGAAGAGCGAATCCTTGAAGCGGCTGAGCCACAGGTAGCCGACCCCCAGCCCGAACGGCGCCAGCGACATGCCATAGGCGGTCCCGCCCAGCGTCAGCCAGAGGCCGCTGCCCGCCCCGACGAACAAGAGCAGCGGCAGGTAGGAGGTGATCTCGACCAGGGCATAGTTGATCCCGTAGCCCCACATCGAGAGCGCGATCGTCGGGTAGCGCCGTTGCCAGACACTGCTCACCAGGAAAGCGCCGCCGATCGCCACCAGCGCGATCGGCGCGAGCAGTTCATCCGACCGCTCCAACCCGAAGCCGAGCGGAAGCGTGAAGGCCCGGCTCAGCGGAAAGCGGAAATGCCAATGCGCGAGCCGCGACCAGAAATCCCCCCAATAGGCGATCAAGCCGAGCCCGAGCAGCACCGATAACCAGTAGGCCGGTTGGGCGAAGGGTTCGGCTCCCCGGCCCGTGATCATCAAGACCAGCGCGGTGAGCAGCCCGATCCAGATCGTGGTCGAGATCACGTAGACCGATGGCGGCGAGGCCTGATAGTAGAGACTGCCGGTGAAGGCCAGGGTCAAGGCGCAATACCAACCGAACCCCAGAACCCGGCCCGCCGACCCCAGACCGCGCGCGATCCAGGCCAGCGAGCAGATGATTCCCGCCACTCCATACCAACCGAGCAGAAGGCTCAAAGTCGGCCGCGCCAGGAAAGCGCCGGCCGACAACGCCGTCAGCGCCGCGAGCAGATACATAATGGCCAGCAGAAAGTCGGCCCGCGGGCGCAGTTTCAATCCGACCACCAGGAACCGAAAGACGAGACCGAAGCCCAGGATCGACCAGAAGATCTGCTCGAGCGGCAGACCCAGCGTCCGGCAGGTCAGGAAGAGCGTCGCCCCACCGGCCAGGGTCAGGTAATAGGCATAGAAAGGGGCCGGCAACCGCTGATCGGCATGTCGCCGGTACCAGTAGAGGTAATAACAGATTCCGACCAGCAACGCGGCGCTGACGCTCTGTGAGACCTGCCCGGCCAGCGGCGGCAGGTAGAGAAAACAGAGCACATAGACATTTAAAAGGATGAGCAGATCCCCGAGCATCGACAGGGTTCGGCCGAAGCGCCCGCTCGACCGGTTTCTCTGGGCATAAGCGCCGCACCACCAGGCCACCAGGTTGAGCCCCAGGAAGGTCAGGGTGAGCGGCGCGGTCGCCGCCGCCTGATTGGCGGAGATCTGCATCAGATAGGTCAGCGCGGAGATGAAGACTGCCGCAATGCCCGTATATCCGATCGCGAGCAGAGCTTTCGCTAGATTCAGCTTCGGAAACAGAACCGAGACTTGTGGAAACAGAACCGACACTTTTGCAAACATGACCGACGCTCCCTGCTTTTCAATTCGATCCGGCCGATCCGGTTGAGGCGAAAGATAGAGGAGAACGCGAAGCCCGCGAACGGGGCGAAACACACGATAAAAACCCAAGCGTGCGCAAGCTTCGCATTCTCTTTCCCAGAGATTTGAGATTTGAGATTTGAGACAAATCTCAAATCTTCTAAGCGCGCCAGATTTTGCGGGCCAGGGGATGCAACCAGGGGTTTCACCCCTGGCTATTATCTTTTGCGCCTCCGGCGCTCAAGACAGTCCGCCCGCAAATTCCGCCCTCAAATCTCAAATCTCAAATCTCAAATCCCAAATAACCCGGTTCACATGACCATACTCCGGTGAACCAGTTGCCGGATTAAACTGAGTAGCACTTCATCCTGATAAGGTTTCACCAGATAGTCCGTCGCGCCGACTTCGAAGGCCTTGTCGCGGTGTTTCTGACCGGCTCGCGAAGTGAGGACGACGATCGGGGTATGGTGATGATTCTTCTGATTGCGCAAGGCGCTGATCAGTTCATAACCGTCCATCCGGGGCATCTCGATATCGAGCAGCACGATGTCGGGCGGGGTCGTCAGGCGCGGCAGCATCTCCAGGGCGTCGAGACCGTCCTTGGCCAGGACCGGTTTCCAGCCGGCGCTGGAGATCAGGTTCGAGAGGACGCGCCGCACGCTCAACGAATCGTCGACCACCAGGACCGTCAGCGAACGTCGGGAGACCGAGACGGCCTTCATCGAGGGCATCGTCCGCTGCGGGCGCGGGCGGAAGAGATCCTGGACCAGTTCGGCCAGGTTCAGAATCAAGACCACCGTCCCGTTGCCCGTCAGCGTCGTGCCGCTCACGCCGCGCACCTGGCGCAGGTGATTGCCCATATTCTTGACCACGATCTCGCGGCCGCCGAGCGCCTCATCGACGGCGATCGCGACGTGCCGGTCCTCGAAATGAACGAGCAGGACCGACTTCAGCCCGGGAGGCCCCTCTTCCACCGTCTTGAGGTTGAGCAGCTTGGTCAGATTCAAGAGGGGATAGACCGTCTCATCGAAGAGGATCACCGGCTCTTTGCCGACGTGATCGATCTTATCCGGCGCGACCTTGACCACCTGCTTGATGCCGATCAGCGGGATGGCAAAGGTCTCCTGGCCGATCTTGACCAGCAGGGCCCGCATGACCGCGAGCGTCATCGGCAACCGGATGGTGAAGACCGTCCCCTCGTCCGGCTGAGATTCGACCTTCACGTTTCCGTTGAGGCGGTGGATGGCGATGCGCGCCACGTCCAGCCCGACTCCCCGCCCCGAGATCTCGCTCACCTCGGGAGCCGTGCTGAATCCCGGCAGGAAGATCAGGGAGAAGAGATCGGTCATCGGCACCTTGGCCGCGTCGATGTTCGAGAGATAGCCGCCGCTGACGGCCGCCTTGCGCAGCCGCTCCGGATCGATCCCGGCGCCGTCGTCGGTGATCCGGACGATGATCTGGGTCCCTTCGTAGAGAGCCTGTAACCGGATGGTGCCCAGCGGCGGTTTGTCTTTCGACTGGCGGGCGGCCGGCGATTCGATGCCGTGATCGACCGCGTTTCGCAGAATGTGCAGCAAGGGGTCGGCCATCTCCTCGATGACGGTCTTGTCGAACTGCGTCTCGGCGCCCTCGATCAGGAACCGGACCAGTTTGCCGCGCTGCGCCGCCACCGTCCGCACCGTGCGGGCCAGCCGCGACGAGAGCGTGGAGAGCGGCACCATCCGCAGCCGCATGACCTTGTCCTGCAGTTCGCTCGACAACCGTCCCTGTCGGTTCAGGGAGTGATCGAACCGGTCGTAGATGACCTTCAGCTCGCGGTCCATGGTCAGCATGTCGTTGCTGACCTCGGCCAGCCGCCGCAACAGGAGATGGAATTCCGTGTACCGATCGAGTTCCAGGTCGTCGAAGCCGTGGAGGTTGGCCACGGGTCCGGCGGCGGAGAAGACCGATTCCGCCGTGCCGTTGAGAGCCACGGGCGCTCTCAAGCTCAGACCGCGCCCCAGCGCGCTGGCCTCAAACTGCCCCTCCATCTTGGAGAAGACCCGTTCCAATCGGGTGGCGCTCGCGCTCAACTCCTCGAGCTGATGCGCGAACTCCACCAGGTTCTGCTCGAACGAAGCTCGGGTGATGATCAATTCGGTGACCAGTTTCACCACTTCGTCCAGTTTCTCGATCGGGACTCGCGCGAATCGCCCGCGGCGCTGCGACAACAGATCCAGAGCGCTGGGCGCTCCCGGATCGAGCAGTTCGATCTGCTCGGCCGCCGAAGTGAGGGGGCGCGGTCGCGCCATCGCCTGGCGGGTCTCCGGCCCATCGGAGCCCAGCAACTGCGAATAGCCTTCGTAGAGCGCTTGCAAGGCCGCCGGATCGACCTGGCCTCCGGTCAGATCCTCCAGCGCGTCGGTGGAGGCGAACAACAGATCCATCCGGTCCGGCGTCAGCTCCAACTGGTTGCGATAGAGCAGGTCGAGCAGGTCTTCCATCCGATGCGCGAGACGCGACAACTCCTGGAACCCGACCACCGCGGCGGACCCCTTGAGCGAGTGGGCGCTGCGTCGAATCGCCTGCAGCAACTCCTTGTTATGCGGCTGCTCGGCGAGGGCCGGCAAGACCAGGCTCATGGTCCGCAAATGCTCTTCGGCCTCCGGCAGAAACACTTCCAGCAGCGCATCGGAGACCTCCGGAGCGGCGGCCGGGGCCTCGTCTTCATCGCGCTCTTCCCGCGCCGGGCCGGCGCCGAGGCTGGCCTCGTCGGCCGAGCGGCCCTCTCCGGCGGCCAGATAGATCCGGCGGATCATGCGGCTGGCCTCGGTCAGCAACATTAGATCGTTGGGCTGAATGACCGACGTGTTCTCGAGATAGGCGCCGACCACGGTGATGACCTGGCTGATGGTGGCCAGAACCTCGTCGGAGAGCGTAACGCGGCCCGCCGCGAAGTTCTCGATCGCCTCTTCGAGATGCGAGGCGAGTTCGCTGAGGGCCATCTGCCCGATCATGGCGGCCGCGCCCTTGATCGTGTGGGCGAAACGATGCGCCTCTTCGAGACGCCCAACGTCGTAGGGGTTATGCCGAAAATCGACGATGCCGCTCAAGATCTCCGGCAGATAGCCCTTGGCCTCCGCCGCAAAACTGTGGAGCAGATCCTGCCCGATCTTTCGCTCCTGCCTCGTGCGCTCCCCGTCGGCGGGGATGACGGGGTCGTCCGGCCTCTCGTTGATATTGATGCGCCCTTTGGGATTCATGTCGTGACCACTCCTTTAGCTCTCCGGTCTGCCCTAGTTGACAGAACCTCCATGTCCATTGCTGCTCTGATAGGGAACTTTGAAGAAGGCGACCGAAGAACGCAGTTGGGCGGCCAATTCCGCCAGATTTTTGACCGTCGCCGCGGATTGCTTCACGCCGCTGGCCGTCTGTTGAGTGACCGCGGCGATCTCCGCCATCGAACGCGAGAGATGGGCCGAGCCCTGAGCCTGTTGTTTGGAGGCCTGTGAAATCGTCTGGACCAGTTGGGCCAGCTTCTGCGAGACCGACTCGATCTCGCCGAGCGACTCGCCGGCCTGCCGGGTCAACTTCGTGCCGATCACCACCTCGCGCGTCGTCTCCGACATGGCGTTGATCGCCTCGTTGGTGCCGCTCTGAATGGCCTGGACCAGGTTGGAGATGCGTTTGGTGGCGACGGTCGACCGCTTGGCCAGGTGTTCGACCTCGACCGCAACCACGGCGAAGCCATGCCCGGCGTCGCCGGCGGTGGCCGCCTGGATCGTGGCGTTCAGCGCGAGCACGCCGGTGCGATCCGCGATCTCCTCGATCAACTGGACGATCTCGCTGATCTCCTGCGAGCGTTCGCCCAGTTGTTTGATGTGGCGCGCGGTCTCCTGCACCTGCTCCTGAATCTTCAACATGCCCTTCACCGTGTTCTGAACCGCCTCGGCCCCCTTCCGGGAGGCGGTCAGGGCCTGATCGGCCACGGTCGCCGACATGGTCGCGTCCTCCGAAACCTGGTGG
>DATEFT010000689.1:0-25897 GCA_035280505.1 Blastocatellia bacterium
CACTGCGAGATCCTCAAGGATCGGTTCGCGGTCCTCGATCCGCGAGACCGGCTGGACATCGAGGGGATCCGGACCTTCCGCGAGGTCTTCGACACCAAATATGCCGCGCTCTACTACCCCTGGATCGAGGTTCGCGATCCGCTGGCCAAACGCAACGTCGGGATCGCGCCGTCGGGCCACATCGCCGGCATCTATGCCCGGGTGGACGTCGAACGCGGCGTGCATAAAGCTCCGGCCAACGAGGTGATCCGCGGGATTACGAAGATCGTCGACGACATCACCAAACGCGAGCAGGACCTGCTCAACCCCAGAAACATCAACGTCCTGCGCTTCTTTCCGGGCCGGGGCAACCGGGTGTGGGGGGCGCGCGTCGTGACGTCCGACGCTTCGTGGAAATACATCAACGTCCGCCGGCTCTTCCTCTTCGTCGAGGAGTCGATCGAGGAGGGCACGCAGTGGGTCGTCTTCGAGCCGAACGACGAGCCGCTCTGGGCGCGAGTCCGGCAGACGATCACCAACTTTCTGACCTCCGTCTGGCGGACCGGCGCGTTGCAGGGGACGAAACCGGACGAAGCCTTCTTCGTCAAAATCGACCGGACGACCATGACCCAGGACGACATCGACAACGGCCGGTTGATCTGCTTGATCGGCATCGCCCCGGTCAAACCGGCGGAGTTCGTCATCTTCCGCATTCAGCAGAAGACCGTGGAGACCACCACGAATTAGCGATCGCCGCGCCACTCACGGCGACGATAAACAGAGAGGAAGTGTATGCCTACATTTAGAGAAGACCCTTACGCCGGTTATAACTTCGAGTTGGTCATCAACGGCGTCAGCGACGACGGCAAAGCGGTCAGAGGCTCTTTCGCCGAAGTCTCCGGATTGGAGGCGGCGATGGATCCGATCGAGTACCGCAACGGCAGCGAGGATATTACGGTGCGCAAGATGCCGGGGCTCAAGAAGTTCACGAACCTGACGCTCAAACGCGGCATCACCGGCGATCTGGCCCTCTGGAACTGGCTGGTCGAGGGCATGAACGGAACGATCCGCCGCACCGAGGGCTCGATCCTGCTGCTCAACGAGAGCCGGCAGGAGGTCATGCGCTGGAACTTCAAACGCGGCTGGCCCTGCAAGATCACCGGGCCGAGTTTGAACGCCAAGAACAACGAGATCGCGATGGAGACGGTGGAGATCTGCCACGAAGGTCTCTCAATCGACGGGCAAGCCGGATGAACTCAGCCGCCAACGCTCCAGGGCTCTATTTCACCGCTACTCCGGGTCCCGCGGAACGGTCGCCGTTGCGTTCGGACGTGGCGGGCTTCATCGGGCGCACCAAGCGCGGGCCGGCCGGCGTGCCTGTCCGCGTCACCGGCTGGCGCGAATATCTGCGCGAGTTCGGCGGGTTGAGGTCCGATGCGGTCATGACCTACTCGATTCGGGGCTACTTCGAGAACGAAGGGCAGGTCGCTCACGTGATCCGGCTCTGCCACGCCACGGCCGCCGCGGCCTCGGCAGCCTGGCGGATCGGGACGCTCGACGAGCAGGGGGCCTGGGAGGAGGGCTCGATCTCCGCCTTCGATTACGCCGGGTATCTGGTCGAAGCCAGCTCTCCCGGCGATTGGGGCAACTCCATCAATGTCACTCTCCGCTACCGCCTGCGCGGCTCTTCGGGGCCGCCCGAACTCGACGTCGCGGTGACGGCCAGGGATGAACCGCCCGAACTCTTCACCGGCCTGCTGCTGGGCGCTCCTCCCGCCGGGGAGGATCCGCCGCGCGAGGGCTCGGACCCGCTGGCCGCAGAGATCGCCGCGCGATCCCGGCTGATCCGGTTGACGCCGCTGGGACCGCGGGCGCAAGCCGGGTCCTCCAAGCCCGGCCCGCATTCGTTCGTCTGGGAGTTGAAACTCGGCCGGGGAACGGACGGGGATGAGATCGGGAAGCCGGAATATCTGGAAGCGGCCGGGCGGCTCGGTGAAGAGGGTGAAGTCGCGCTGGTCGCCGTTCCGGGCCTCTCCGACGATCTCACCGCCGAAGACGATCAGTTCGAGGTCCTGATCGCCATGATCGACCAGGCCGAACAGTCGCGGGACCGTCTGGTGCTGGTCGACGTCAAGACCGAAGACCGGCCGTCCGGCAACGGCGGTCAGGCGGTCGAGCGCGTGAAGGATACTCTCGAGTGGGCGGGGGCGCTGCGGACGCTTCTGGACCGGAGATCGCGGGCGGCCGCGATCTATCATCCACGGCTCAATGTCAACGACCCGCTCGGCGGCCTCCGGCGGCCGTTGCGGGAGATTCCGCCGTCCGGCCACGTGGCGGGTGTGATCAGCCGGCTCGACCGTCAGCGCGGAGCGCATCAGACGCCCGCCAACGCCCCGATCTTTGAAGCGGTGGACGTGGCGCGACGTTTCGATCGCTTCGAGCAGGCGCGCTTCAACGATTCGGGCGTCAATCTGCTGCGCTGTTTTCCGGGCAACGGGATCCAGGTTTGGGGCGGGCGAACTCTGAATCCGGACCCGCAGCAGCGATTCATCGCCCATCGGCGGTTGATTCACCGGTTGGTGCGGGCCATCCGCCGCGTGGCCGAGCCGCTCGTCTTCGAAACCAACGGCCCGGAACTATGGTTGACCCTGGTCCGCTCGATCACGACGGTGCTGCTCGAAGCCTGGCGCGCCGGATCGTTGAAGGGCGCGCGCGCCGAAGAGGCTTTCCGCGTGACCTGCGACGCGCAACTCAATCCGCCGGAGGAGATCGAGCTGGGGCGTCTGCACTGCGAGATCGAGGTGGCCCCGGCCGCCCCGATGGAGTTCATCCTGCTGCGAGTATCGCTCAGCGGCGAAGGAAAGCTGGAGGTCTTCGAATCATGATCGACGAATATCCGCTGGCCAGTTATCGATTCATCGTCACCCTGAACCCCGGCGACGCGCATCTGCCCCCCGCGCAGGCCCCGCTCATCAGGCTCTTCGCCCAGGGAGAGTTTCAGGAGGTCAAGGGGCTGGGCGCCGATCTGGAGGTCACGACTTACGCCGAGGGCGGGCGCAACGATTTCGTTCATCAATTGCCGGTGCGCCATTCCTGGAATCGAATCTCGCTGAGGCGTGGCCTGGTGCGGGATCGCGGCCTCTGGGAGTGGTACCAGGCCGGGCTGACGCAATCGCTCGGCGCGCGGCGCGACGGCAGCGTCATCCTGCTGAAGCCCGACGGGCAACAGGTCATGTCCTGGGAATTTTACGGCGGCCTGGCCGTCAAGTGGATCGGTCCCGAATTCAGCGCCATGCAGAACAACGTGGCGATCGAGGGGCTCGAGATCGCACATCACGGCATCAACCAGAAGATCGAGCAGGGCTGAGACGGCCGGCCGATCGAAGGCCGCCGGCCGATGAAGCCGGGCGGCGGAGCGGATCGATGATCACGATTCACAATCTCGAGGTCCGGTTTGAAGTCGAAGGCGACGGCGACGAAGCCGCTTTCGTCAAACTCTTCGAGAAGTATGTCAGACAATGGAACGATCAGCAGGAGGAGTCGCGGACCCGCGAGCGCCGGGCCGCGCGCGAGCGGGCGCTGGGAGATCAACAGCCCGAGGAGCTTGAACTATGAGTACCGAGACGCCGGTCAGCAGCACCGGACAGAGCCTGGTGAAGGCCAAGTTGACGATCGAATCGCCCCGCTCGGGCGGCGATCAGGAGGTCGTCGATTTCAAGTTCAACCCGACCGAGTATCAGTTGCAGAAGGCGAACAACTTCGCCGAGATCGCGATCCCGGGCCTGGAGTCTCCGCCCATTCAGTTCGTCCGCGGCAACAATGAGAAGCTCTCGGTCGAACTGCTGGCCGATACCTCGGACACGCTCGAGGATGTGCGCGTTCGATATGTGACCCCGGTCCGAAACCTGCTCCGGATCCGGCCGGAGCTGCACGCGCCCCCGATCGTCAGTTTCACCTGGGACACGGAGGTCTTTCGCGGAGTCGTCGAGAGCCTCAACGTGACCTATCAACTGTTCACGCCGGAAGGAGTGCCGCTGCGGGCCAAGCTCAGCCTGACCCTCAAAGAGTACCGGCCGGTTGACGTCCAGCTCAAAGCCACGCCGAGGGCCTCGCCCGATTTCGAGAAGACCTGGGTCGTGCGGCGCGGCGACACCCTGAGCAGCATCGCGGCGGCGGTCTATCGCGATGCCGAAGCCTGGCGCGCCATCGCCGCGGCCAACGAAATCCAGGATCCGCGAACGGTGGCGCCGGGGCGGGTCCTGACGCTGCCGCGATTACGGTAACCGATCGAGGTCATGACTCATGCCCACAGTATTGAATGAAGATCCGACGAGGCAATCGGGAGAGCCCGCGCACGACTACTACGCGCCCAATTTCAAGGTGCTGGTGGACGGAGGAGAACTCTCCCCGGAGACGCACGGCGACGTGCTCAACCTGAAGGTGACGATGGACATCGCCAACCTGACCAGCTTCGATCTGACGATCAACAACTGGGACGACCAGAGCTTCAATTTCAAATACAGCGACAAGACGACGTTCGATGTCGGCCGCCGGGTCGATCTTCAACTGGGTTATGCCGACGACCTCAAATTCATGGTCAGCGGCCTGGTCAGCACCCTGACGCCGAGGTTTCCGGAATCGGGCACTCCGACCCTGGGGGTGACCGGCGTTGACAGTCTGATCAAGCTCCGGGACCGGAAGCCGGTGGCGGGCGATCAGCGCAGTTTCGTGAATATGTCCGATTCGGAGATCGCGCAGGTCATCGCCTCCCGCAATCGGCTGAAGCCGCAGATTACCGCGACCACCGAGAAACACGCGCAGATCGTGCAGCGGAATCAGGACGACGCGGTCTTTCTGATGGAACGCGCCAAGAGCATCGATTTCGATTGCTATATCCGGGTCGATCCGCAGAGCGGGAACGGCCAGCTCTTCTTCGTCAAACCGACGGATAACCGGGATCAACGCCGGTCGCGCGTCTTCGTCTTCGAATGGGGCAAGAATCTGATCAATTTCAACCCGCAGATCACGCTGCACCGCCAGGTCGGCAGCGTGACCGTGCGGGGATGGAACCCGGCGACGAAAGAGGTCATCACCTACACCGCCCGGTCGGGAGATCTGCCCCGAACCGGAGGCGGCGGATTGACGGGACCGGAGGCGGCGCAACAGCGATTGGGCAACCGGCAGGAGGTCGTCGTGGATCGCCCGGTCGCCAGCCTCCAGGAGGCGCGTGAATATGCCACCAGCCTCTTGCGCGAGCGGGCCTACTATTTTCTGACCGGCAGCGGGCAGGTGATCGGTCTGCCGGACCTGCGGCCGGGAGACAACCTGGAGTTGCACCAGTTGGGCCGGCGATACAGCGGCCCGGTCGATAACCGCATTCAATATTACGTGACCAAGGTGATCCATACCCTGGGCAATTCGGGATACCAGACCCAGTTCGAGGTCCGGGCGACCGCCGACGGCGGGACCGAGGAGTGAAGCAGGAGGTTGCGATGTTCACAGAAGCGCGTTCGCGTTCGACGGAGAAACGGTTCTTCGGGGTCTATGAGGCGATCGTCACCGACGTCAACGACCCGGGCCAGGAGGGGCGGGTCAAGGTCAGGTTCCCCTGGTTCGATCAGGACATGGAGACGCTCTGGTGCCGCGTTCGCCAATTCTATGCGGGCAACGGATACGGGGCCTTCTTCGTTCCGGAGGTCAACGACGAGGTCCTGGTCGCTTTCATCCAGGGCGACATGCGGTTGCCGATCATCCTCGGCGGGCTCTACAACGGGCAGGATCGGCCGCCGACCCACCGCGCCGACGACAGGGACGAAAAGATGATCCGGACCCGCGGCGGCCATCGAATCACGCTCGACGACACGTCCGGATCGGAGAAGATCACGATCATCGACGCGCGCGAGAACAATCGGATCGAGATCGATACGGCCAACAACTCGATCACCATCAAATCGACCAACGGCAAATTGATCCTGCAGGCCAGCGAGATCGAGGTCTCCGCCGATTCCACCATCAAGATCGAAGCCGGCGGACAGATGGATCTCAAAGGATCGACGATCAATCTCAACTGAGGCGGGAGATATGGGACAACCGGCAGCCAAAGAGGGAGATCAGGTAGTGGCGACCGATATTCACATCGTCCTGGTGCCGACGCCGACCGGAACGGTGCCGACGCCGCTGCCGCATCCGTTCGCCGGAATCATCAACGGTCAATTGAGCGGCAACGTCAACATCATGGGTCAGGCGGCGGCGACCGTCGATAGTACCGCCGACAACACGCCGCCCCACATTCCGACGCCGCCCGGCACGGCCTTTCAAACGCCGCCGGCCAACAAAGCGACGATCAAGCTGGGCAGCCAGACCGTCAAGATCAACGGCAAGCAGGCGGCGCGCAACGGCGACATCGCCGAAACTTGCAACGACCCGACCGATCTGCCCGTGGGGCAGGTGATCGCGGTGGGCACCGTCTTTATGGGTTGAAAGGGGAATCGGCGATGAGCTCTCAAATTGTCGGGACCGGATGGCGGTTTCCGATTCTGCCGGATGCCGCGGGCGGCCTGGGATACGTCGACGGCGACGAGAACGTCGAACAGTCGCTCAAGATCCTGTTGCTGACGGCGCTGGGACAACGCGTCATGCGTTCCGATTTCGGATGCAAGGCCCCACGGCTGGTCTTTGCGCCCGGCAGCGTGCAGCACCTCGGCCTGTTGGAGAACACCGTGAGGGAGGCGGTGCGGGACTGGGAACCGCGCATCGATCTGGAAGAGGTCCGGGCCGAGGTCGATCCGCAGGACGAGACGCGGATCACGGTCCAGATCGGTTATCGCATCCGCCAAACCAATACTCGTAACAACCTGGTCTTCCCCTTCTATCTGGGGACCGTGGAGCGTCGTTGATGGCACTGGATCCGGTCAACTTGGACGATCTGAAATGGAGCGAGATGGTCGTCTCCATCCGCCGGCGGATCGCGGCCGCCGCGGGCAGCCTCTGGACGCTGCATGCGCCGGTGGACCCGGGAGTCACGCTCCTGGAACTGTTCGCCTGGCTGCTGGAACAGCGCACCTACTGGATGGATCAGGTTCCCGATTCGATGGTCCGGGCCGCGCTCTCGCTGCTCAACGAGGCGCCGCTGCCGGCGCGGGCGGCGCAGACCGTCTTCTACCTGGGCTCGCCGAACGACCTGACCTTCGTTCCGGCCCGGACGTTGCTGCGGCTGGTTCGATCCAATCCGCCGATCGTCTTCTCGACGACGGCCAAGCTCTGGCTGCTGCCCTTCTACCGCCCGCAGGGGCTGCTGGGAAAACTGGACCTGATCATTTCGAATCGGGATCGGACCGAAGACCTGGAACAGGGCAAGGTGCTGCGGCTCTTTCCGGCGAACGGCGGCGCGGCCGAGGTGAAGATCGTCCTGAAACTCAAACGGCCGATCTCGGCGGATGACGCCGGAAAGCGATTCTCGCTGCTGTTCGATCTCGGCCCTGCTTCCGGCATCCGCTCGCAATGGTCGCCGGAGTCGGTTTCGGGCCTGCGGCCGCCGGCCGCGGTCAAATGGCTCTATCGCAGCTCTCTGACGGGGCAGTTGACGCCGTTTCCGGAGGGCCGGGTGGACGACGGGACCGCCGGGTTACGCCGCTCGGGACTGGCCGTGATCGCCATCCCCGAAGATTGGGAGCCGGAACCTCGGGGATACAACCAGTACGCGCTCTGGATGCGTGTGGAGCGGACGACCTTCACCTTTCCGCCGCGGCTCCGGCGATTGATTCCGAACGTCGTGATCGCCGCTCACGAGCGAATGGCCAAACATTATCTGCACCCTGAGTGGTTGCCCCTGCCCGGCAACGTCGTGGGGCTGGCCGAGCTGTCGAGCACGCTGCCCGGCGAGAAGGATCATCCGCCGCTGGAGGCGGGTCTCGATCTGCGGATCCGGGAGGCCGATCGGAAGTGCCACGTGTGGCGGCCGGTCGCCGACCTGGCCTTTCAAGGGACGGCCGATCGCGTCTTCACGCTCGATCGGCAGCAGGGCGAACTGCGCTTCGGCGACGGATTGACCGGCCGCCTTCCGCGCCTCTCCACCGCGCCGGGCTGGCAGTTGAAGGTGCGCTACCGGGTCGGCGGCGGATCCGCCGGCAACGTCGGCGAAAACCGTGAGTGGGAGGCGGCTCGACCGAATCTGAACTGGCGGGCGGTCAACCTGGTCGCGGCCGAGGGCGGCCGGGATCCGGAGACGATGGCGGCGGCGCGTGAACGGACGGCGTCGCAGCTCAGGGCCCACACCCGCGCGGTCACCCCCGGCGATTACGAAGAGCTGGCCCGGACGACGCCGGGGCTGGCGATCAAACGGGCGCGCGCCGCGATCGGCGTGCATCCGGCCCATCCCTGCCGGGTGGTTCCGGGATCCGTCACCGTCTTCATCGTTCCCGACGCGCCGCGTGAAGAGAACGACACCGAATGGGTCGAAGACGCGTTCGTCGCCGCTCCCGTGCCGGACCCCGGCATGCTCTTTGAGGTGCGCCGGCGGCTGGACGCCGCCCGTTTAATTGCGAGCGAAGTCTTCGTGCTGCCGGCGCGCTATCGTCCGGTCTCGATCGTCGTGGAGATCGAATCGGGACGCGCCGATCAGGCCGGCCTGCGCCGCCGAGTCGAGGAACGGTTGATTCGTTTCCTCGATCCGCTGATCGGCGGAGATACCGGAGAGGGGCGGCCTTTCGGCGAACCGTTGCGCCCCTCGGCGATTTTGCGCCAGGTTCAACAGGTGCTCGCCGACGAAGGGCAGGTGACGCGCGCGGCGATCAAGCTGGACGATGGTCCCCAGGCCGACGAATCGAAGCCCGACGGGGAAGATTGCACCGACACGAAGATCGGCGCCCACGACCTGATCGAACTGAAACGCTTGACTATCAGGATTCGCCGGAACGCCGGCAGTCAGGGAGGTCTACGATGAGTGCCATCTGGTGGGGCCGGGAATTTCTCACCCCGCGCCGCGCACGGTTGAAGAGTTCGGAGAATCAAGCGCCGCCGCAACCGGAGCTGCTGCCCTCATCGCGTCGGGAGGTGATCGCCGAACTGCGCGACCGGATTCAGCATTTCGTGCCCGAGTGGACCAACCGCCAGGCGTCCGATGCCGGAATGGCGCTGTTGAGGCTCTTCGGCGAGCAGATCGAACCCGTTCTCGAACGGCTCAATCGAATTCCCGAGAAGGCCTTCGTCGAATTTCTGAACCTAGCGGGAGTGCAACCGTTGCCGGCCAGGCCCGCCGAGGCCCTGCTGGAGTTCACGGTCTCCGACAGCTCGACCCAATCGGTGCTGGTGGCCGCCGGGTTTCAGGTGACGGCGCCTCCGGCCACCGGCCGGGGCGAGCAGGTCGTCTTTGAAACTCAACGCGACCTGTTGGCCGCGCCGGCCGTGATCAAAGAGATTCAGATCCAGGTCGACAATCTGTTTCAACCGCACGATCCGGGGGCGACGGGAGCGGCCGCCAACTTCCTCCCCTTCGGCGCCACCCCCGGTCATCGCCGCGCCCTGTTCCTGGGATTGTCGGGCAACGTGGTTCCCGGCCCGACTCTGGCGCTGGGCATCCGGGTGGCCTCTCCCCCGGGCGCGCCGCCGCCGATTCCCAGCGGGGGCGTGGCTCCTCTGCCGGTGCCGCCCGCGCCGCAGTTGGAGTGGAGCGTGCTGGACGGCGCGAGTTTCGAACCGGCGGAGATCGTGATCGACGAGACCGGCGGACTGGTGCACAGCGGGGTCGTCGTCCTGCAACTGCCGCGTCAATGGCGGCCGGGGCGTCCCGAACCGTTGGGGGCCGGAGCGGCGTTGCGATGGCTGCGGCTGCGAATCGCCTTCGGCCAATACGACGAACCGCCCGTCCTCTCCTCGGTCCGGCTCAATATGGTGCGGGCGATCGCCGCGCGGACGATCTTCAACGAAGTCCTGCAGCCGATTCCCAACAGCCGCAATCGCCGGATGCGATTGAGCCAGACGCCGATCCTTTCCGACTCGCTGATCATCGAGGTTGACGACGGCGGATTCAATCTCGCCACTGAACCGGAAGTGAACGCTCCGGAACTCTTCGAGGGTGACGGCGAACCGCCGCCGCCGACTTCAAAGACCCGGCGGTGGAGGCAGGTTGACGACCTGACGCCCTTCGGGCCGGACGCGGAGGTCTATACCCTGGACCCGCTGGAAGGGATTGTCACCTTCGGCGACGGTCAACACGGTGCGCCGGTGCCGCAGGGATTTCGCAATGTCCGCGCGCTCCGCTACCGAGTCGGCGGCGGCCGAGCCGGCGCCGTCGAGGCCGAGAAGATCACGACCCTGCTCTCTTCCGCGGCGTTCATCACCAGGGTCAGCAATCCCTGGCCCGCGACCGGCGGCAGCGACCGCGAAGAGAATGCGGAGGCCATGCGGCGCGGACCACAGGAGATTCGCTCGCGCGGGCGAGCCGTGACGGTCGCCGACTATGCGTTGCTGGCCCGGCGCGCCCCCGGCGCGGAGGTCGAGCGAGCCTATGCCGTCTCGGGGTTTCACCCGGTCTTTCCCGGCAGCCCGATTCCCGGCGTGGTCGCCGTCTTTGTCGTGCCGCCCGACCGCAACGAAGGGCCGCCGACTCCCGATGAGGACACGCTGCGCGCCGTCTCGGTCTTCTTGAGCGGGCAGGCCGCTCCCGCCGGTGTCGAAGTGGTCGCCGCCGCGCCGCGCTATCACCGGATCCGGATCGAGGCGCAGATCGTCCTTCGCTCCGGCGCCGATTCGGGCGAGACGGTTCGGCTGGCGCTGAAGTCGCTCAACGACTACCTGCACCCGCTGACGGGCGGCGAGGAGGGAACCGGATGGCCGTTCGGCGGCGTGTTGCGCCAGCAGGCGTTGATCCGGCGGCTGACCTCCGTCGATGGCCTCAGCGCCGTTTCGACTCTCAACATCATCGCCGATGAGGTCCGGATTCTCGCTTGCCGGGATTTCGTTCCCGAAGTCAATTCGCTGCTCTGGTCCGAAGTCCATCAGATCGTGGTTCAGGGTCAGAACGGACAGGAGGACCTCCGATGAGTTGCGGCGGCGGAACCCCCACTTTCAGACTGCTCGATCCGTTCGTCGGCTGGGATCAGGATTCGGCCGTCAATTTGAGCGGCCTGGCGCTCGACGACTTGGCGGGAGTGCAGTTGTCGCTGGTCACTCCGGATGCGCTGTCGCCCGCGGAGCTGTGGCCGTATCTGGCGCCGCCACGGCTGGTTCGCGGATGCGGCGGGTGTGAATGGTTTCTGCTGCTCAGGGCGACGATTCTGCGCCGGGATTGTTGCACGCGAACCTGGCATCCGATCTGGAGCCGGGCCTGCGATCCGCGCCTGCTCGTGCGGGCCGTCGCGCTGGCCCGCCGGCGGCATCGCCTGGCGGTCTCCGACGCGGGAGCGGGCCGGGTCTGGATCTGGGAACGCGAGGGCGAACAACTGTCGGCGGCCATTCGATTCGATCATCCCGGGCCGCTGACCTTCACGCCGCAGGGAGAGTTGCTGGTCGCCGATTCGAAGACCTCTGAGATCCGACGGTTCGGCCACTCGGGCGAGCCGCGCGGGCGGCTGGCGATCAAACTGCCGGCCCCGGTCTTACGCCGGGCCGAGGTCATCGACCGGCTGGCCGCCGCTGACGACTGCTCGATCTGGATCGTGACCCGCACGGCCCGCGGCGCGCTCAAACTCTGGCGCGCCGGGCGCGGCGAACCGGAGTTCGTCAAGACCTCTCCCGATCGTTTGCCCGAGGCCTTCAATCCGAACGGGCTGGTCGTGGTCAACGACCGGGGCTTCTGCCTGGAGGAGTGCGGCCCGGAGGGTTCGCCGGTCAAGATCTGTTCGACCTGGCAGGGCGAGCCGGCCGGCGACCTTGAACCGCCGCCCGAACCGCCGCGACACCGGCAGGGACAACTGTTGACGTCGATGATCGACAGCGGCATCCCGCGCTGCCATTGGCACCGCGTGCGAATCGAGGCGGAGCTTCCACCGGGAACGGGGCTTCAGATCGCGGTCGCCACGGGCGAATCGGACACTCCGCAACCACAAGGCGACCCGAACGCCGAGACCGGTTGGGAACAATTTCCGGCTGGCATCCCTCACCCGCACGATTGGCAGGAGGCTCCGGCGGGCAGCGTCGATTTTTTGATCAATCAGCCTCCCGGGCGCTACCTCTTCGTGCGGCTGCGCCTGAGAGGAGACGGTCAGGCGACGCCGGTGGTCAGACGGATCCGGCTCGATCTCCCCAGGGTGACCAGCCTGGAGTTTCTGCCGCCAGTCTATCGCGACACACCCGAGGCCGAGGATTTCACCGAAAGATTCCTGGCGCTCTTCGACTCCGCGATTGCGGATCTGGACCGGGCCATCAGCCGCGCTCCGGCCCTGCTCGACATCGAGAGCCTGCCCGACGAAGCGCTGCCCTGGCTCGCCGGATTCCTGGATCTGGTCTTCGATCCGGTCTGGGAGCCGGAACGGCGGCGACGAATTCTGCGGGCCCTGCCCGAACTGTATCGCCTGCGCGGCACCATCGCCGGGCTCACGGAAGCGATCCGCCTCGTCTTCGACGTCGATCCGGTCGTTCGGGAACTGGCGCTGGAACGGAGTTGGGGAGCCTTACGCCACAACGCGCAGTTGGGCGCGGTGCGGCTCTTCGGGCGGGCCGCCGCCCGGTTCCGGCTCGACGGCTCCGCGCTCGATCAGACGCCGCTTCGAAGTTACGGCAATCCCGACCACGATCCGTTGATCGCGCAGGCGCATCGATTCCGGGTGCTGGTGCCGCCCCGGCATTTGAAGACGCCGCTCATGCGCGAGCGGCTGGCGCGGTTGATCGAGAGCCAGAAACCGGCCCATACCGTGGCCGCCATCGGTCAGGGCGGGGACGGATTTATCGTCGGGACCAGCGCCGCCGTCGGCGTCGAGACCGTGCTCGCACCGTTGCCGCCGCCGGTCCTCGGAAGATCGGGCAACATCCGCCTGAATCGAACGAGCATTCTGTGGCATGAAAAACGCGGATTGCGAAAGGGCATCCGCCTGGGAGAAACAGCCGTGGTCGGTCTCCAGACGATCATCGAGTAATGGAACTTTAACCCCAAGGAGTGACTTCACAATGAACGATCCAATTACCGGAACAGGGCCGACCGCCGCGGATCCGGCCCGGCGCGACGATGAGTGCGGTTCGCTGCCCGATCTGACACGCCTCAGATATTTTCATGGTCAACTGCTCGGCGCGCACGATCTGCAGACCGAACAGAGCTATTTCCGCGAAAAATTGAAGATGCTCAACCGCTGCCTGCAAGGATACGGCACGGTTTGCGGACTGCAGGTCGTGTCGTGCGAGGACGGGCAGCAGGCCGACGCGGCCGACGCTAAAGATGAATCGAGGCCCGACGCGCCGCGCCTCATGGTCACCATCGAATGCGGGCTGGCGCTCGACAGTGACGGCAACGAACTGGTCGTCAAATATCCGATCAAAGCCGACCTCTGGAAAGAGCTGAGCGATGAGGACCGGAAACTGCTTCACGACGCGCTCGATCACTCGAAGCCGCCGCTGCCGCCGCTCTACGTCAGCATCTGCTACTGTGTGCAACCGCTGGAGCCGGTGCGCCCCGTGCTGCCGGATGCCTGCGGAGCCATCTCGGAATGCATCTACAGCAAACTCCGCGACGCGGTGCGCGTGACCGCCACCTTCACGAAACCCCATGACGACACTCGCTGCGAGACCTGCTGTCAGGCCTGCCGCGATCGCTGTCTGCCGCTGGCCGCCGTCTGGTTGAAACCGCGCCACGGCGGCAAAGGCGTCGAGGTGGAACGGATCGACAACTCCATCCGCCGCTGGCTCGCCACCTATGAACCGACCACGATCACGGGCGTCAACTGGACGCACGCCGGGATCTACGAACCCGACGACGTCGAACACATTCTTCGTTCCGGGCTGGTGATCGAGTTCTCGCGCGAGATCTCGGCCGAGTGGATCTCCGAAGGCGTGATCGACGTGCTGGTCTACGAGGGCGGCAAAGGCCGTCACGCCGGGCTCTATTTTCTCGACGGCGAGGTGAGCGTGTACAAGAACCGGCTGATCTTTAAACAGACCTCCGACGAGGAACTGCAGGACGGCGACCGCATCTCGGTTGTGCTGCGGACCGATTTCATCCTCGACCACTGCTGCCGTCCGGTCGATGGAAATCACGTCGGCGGCAAGGTCCCGCTCCTGAAAGACTACGCCAAGAACGCGCGCAAGCCTCGCTGGGTCCATGGATCCGGAACGAGCCCCGGAAGATGCGACCATCCGCCCCGCCGATATGGCGCCTGGACGTCCGGCAACGGTACTGCCGGCGGCACCTTTGAGAGCTGGCTCTTCGCCGTCAAGAAGGGCAAGGGCGGCGGCAGACATTACGATCCGCAGGATGCCGCCGATGAGTCTCCGGCGAATTGAATGAACGTTCGGATCTGAATTGAAGAGTGGAGGATTTCAGATGATTGCCAACTCCCAATCCCTGACGGGGACCGGCGGCCAATCCTGCGGCTGCGGCGGAAGCTCGGCGGCCGGTTCCGCGACGTGCAGTTGCAACGGCGCGGGCTGTGTCGCCTGCGCCACCCAGAGTTACGTCCGCCCCAATTTCTTCGCCGGCCAGTTGCTGACCGAGGACGACCTGCAATCGCTCTCGGAGTACGTCGTCGCCAAAAACCGGTTGCACAACCGTCACCTCTTCGGCCCGGGCATCGTCTGCGGCCTGGAGGTGATCTGCCAACCCTGCGGCAACGGCCAGGTCACGGTCCAACCCGGCTATGCGCTCGATTGTTGCGGTAACGACCTGGTGCTCAGTTGCGCCACCACGCTCAACCTCAACGCCATGATCCGCGACCTTCGTCTCAAACTGCTCGGGTACGAGTGCGGCGATCCCTGCCCGGAAGAGGTTCTGCCCTGCACCAAATCGGACCGGAACGGCGAGACCGAAGAGGCCGATGACTCCGCGCCGCCGACCCGTCATTACTGTCTCTACCTGCGCTGGTGCGAAGAGAGATCAGATCCGGTCAGCCCTTATTCGACCGGAGACGACTGCGCCGCGCAAGTCTGTCTGCCGACGCGCATCCGCGAGGGCGTGCGGTTCGAGCTGCGCTGCCGCCAGGAGGGGCCTGCGGCCGACGATCTCTTCGCCCGCCTCTGCGCGTGCCTGGGAGATCTCGCCGCCCTGGAAAAGAGCAGCGCCGAGGCCGACTGGCACGTCTATCGCGCCGGGCTGATCAGAGTCCTGCCGCCCCGGGTGACGGCCGATAATTTGAGGCCCTACATCGTCACGCTTCAGGAGGGGATCCGGCGTCTGCAGGGCGCCATGAATCTCTTGTCCCAGGCGCCACCGACCTCGCCCGCCGATGGAGATGACGTCTTGCAGGCGAAGGTGCGTGGTGTCGTCGAGGCGGCGCTGGGCCTTGCGGCTGAAGGCTCCAGGTTCTATGCCCTGGAGTCGCGTGATCGCGAGGAGCTGGCGGGGTCACTCAAAGACTCCCTCAGCGTCACGACCTCTCAACTCAAGCTCGCCCGGGATTTATTGAACAGCCAGGCGCCACGCGGATGGGCCTTCCTCGACGTTCTTCCGAGCGAATTGGAGCGACGGCACGCGGGTGGCCTCTTCGACCTGGTCGAGAGGGCCTTTCAGCAGACTCCGGCCGCGACCACACAGGCCATCAGCGATCTTTCGAGACAATATGTCAACGACGCCCCTTTCCGGCGCCGGGCCGTGGCCTCGTACAGCGACCTGCGCGAATGGCTGCTGGACCGGTTGGACCGCTCGCCGCACCTGGCCGATTGTTCGTTGCGAGATGACGTCGCCGCCGTCCGGATTCCCGTGGTGACGGAGCGCTCCGAAGAGACGGCGGGGTTTTCGGCGGCCTCTTTTGTCAGCATCGGCCAAAGGCTGGCGGAGCTGGTGACGCGGTACCTGAAAGACTGTTTCTGCTTTGCGCTCAATCCGGTCTGCCAGCCCTGTGACGACCTGGGAGTGCTGGTGGCCTGCCTGGAGGTGCGGGATTGCAAGATCGTGAGAATCTGCAATCTGGAACGCTCTTTCGTGCTGACGCCCACGGCCATCCGGTACTGGCTGCCGCAACTGCGCCAGCTCGGCGACTATTTCGAGCAGTTCTGCTGCCCGACCAATTCGGGGTCGGGCGATCTCAGCCGATCATCCGGCTTGAGCCTGTTCGAGGCTGACGGCCGCAACCTGATCTCCGGCTTATGGCAGTCATTGGCGCAATCATGCGGCGGGCGCGATCAGCGGCAATCGACTCGAACCTTCGGCGCGCTGGCCTCACTGCTTCGCCGGAATTCGATCCCGATTCAGGCTCCGGCGACCGGCGTGGCCGCCAATCCGGCGGCGGTCGAACCCGCGGCCGCCAAACCGCTGAGTCTGGGCGATCTCGGTCCGGGCCTGGCCGAAGAGATCAAGGCCCTGATCGAGCGGGAAGTCGCCGGGCGCCTGGCCGCGCTGCAGGCGAAAGAGCCCGTCGTCACCGGAGATGTTTCCCCCGTGACGGAAAGGACTCACGATCCGGCGGACGATGAGCCGGCCCCGAAGAGGACGCGCAAAAATAGGGTGAAGGAAGGCTAACCATGAGCGACCGGATAGAACGACCAGTCTTTTACGAAGGTCAGATCCTGGGCGCCGCCGATCTGGAGGCGAGCGTCCAATATGATCGCGGCCAGTTGGCTCGACACGAACGATTCTTGCATCTCTGGGGAATCGCCGGCGGCCTGGAACTGACCGGTCAGAAGAAAACTTTGGCCAGCGGCGCGCCTTACCAGGAAGTCCAACTGGAAGCCGGCATGGCCGTCGATGGAACCGGGCGTGAGATCGTCGTCCCCGAAGCACAGATCGTGAGCGCGGAGATCTTCGCTCAAATGAACGTGGCGATCTCCGATCCGGACGCCTGGTATCCGGTCTTTCTGATCGGGCGCGATGAATCGGCCGCGCCGCCGCAACTGGCGACCGGAGCCTGCGGCAGCTCGCGATCGGTCCGATTCATCGAGGGCTTTGAGTATACCTTCGGCCGGCCGGGGGCCGAGGCGGATCTGGATATTCAAGACCAACCGGCGCTGACCGATCCGCCGCAGGGGCGCTGGCGGGTGCTACTCGGGTTCGTCCAGTGGGATGCCGGGATCAAACGCTTCAAGAACGTGGCCCCCGATTTCGGCGGCGTCAGTCGCCGCTACGCGGGCGTGCAGGCCGATGAGGTCGCCGCGCGAAAGGGGCGCCTGACCTTACGCACCCAGACCGAGATCGAGGCCGGAAAACCGGCGCTGGTCCTGAATGAAAGCGATGAATGGCCGCTCCAGTTCGGCCAGATCACCGCGACCGGCAGCGTCACTCCGGTCTTCAGGGTCAATGCCAAAGGGGACGTCAAAGCCGAGGGCACCCTCTCCGGCACCTTGATCGGAGTGCTGGTGGAGTCCGGGGTCGCCTCGGACGGCGCCTGGCTGCCCTTGCCGGCAGGCATCAAACAGGAGCAGGTCGACAGCGGGCGGGTGGTTCTTCACATTCACGTCACGCCCCGGTTCCAGGGAGACGTTCCGCTCTCGCTTGGGGCCGGTGATTGGTTGGCCGCGCCGATCGAGTGCCGCGTGGAAGGACGCCGCGTGATCTGTCGAACTCGATGGTTCAAGCTCGGGATGTCCGCCGACCCTCAGGCTCTGCCGGGGACCTGCGATTACACGGTCCTGGCGTTCGTCTCGCAAGCTTAAGGAGCAAGTTATGGCCGACAAGATGACGTTGATTTTCGTCGAGAAGACGGGCCACGCCCTGGGCGTGTTGACTCATGCCGGCAACCCCGAAGCCAAATTCGAGATTCGCGATCTGGTCGGCGAGGGACTGCCGATCCGCGACCCGAAGACCGGGGAACTTTGGCTGACCGTCGAAACGAAATGGTTGAAGTCCGATGTCTTCGACCTGGTCGGCGGAGCGCTGTTGGAATACGACAGCTATGTCGTGGAGACCAATCAGCCGGTCTTCCATTCCAAATTGGCTCCGACTGAGGTCAAGCTCGAGACCACCGGAGTTACAGTCACCTCGGATCAGGTCATTAAGAAAAACGAGTTCGTCTGGGTTCAGGTGGAGAACTCTTCAGGAGAGCGAATCGCGCAGGCCCAGCCCGGCGACGACCTCAACAAAGTAGTGAAGATCGGGATGGCGCTCCAACCCGGCGATTACCGGGTGCTCGCGCTGGTTCCGGGTTTCGGCTCCATCGTTTTTGAAAGCACTCTGTCATCCGATCGGTGATCGCCATGGTTGACGTGACCATTCATCATTGCCGCCTGCGCATCGTCCGCCGAAACGGCTGGTCGTGGGGGCCGGATCCACGGGGGTTACTCCGAGGAGCGATCAAGGCGCTGCCCGAACTGTTGGCGGTCGCGCTCGCCGATTCATCGTCCGGCGAGGCGGAATGCGAGATCGCGGCTCCGATCCGGATCTGCGTTCCGGTGAAGATGACCGAACTGCTGATGCTGGCCCGCGCCGAACTGGGCGCCGAGCGCCTGTCGTCCGAGCCGATCGCGCGATCGGTCGGTGCACGAATCGCGCGGGCGCTGACGCCGATCCTGGCAAATCATGAAGCGGTGCCGCCGCGCCCGGTTGTGACGGCCGGACGTTTAGCACGAACGGAGGAGACCGGCCCCGAGGGGGTGATCGAATTCGACCGAATGGGCCTGGCCGAGAGCGCGGTCCGGCGGCAACTGGCCGACTGGCACCGGAGCGGCGTGTTGGAACTGCGCCTGGCGGCGTTTTCGCTGACGGCGCTGGAGGCCTGGCATCGTCAGATGCTGCAGATACTGCGCGTCGATGCCGGTTCCGAGATGGCTGATGGAGCCACGACCTCTCGCGAGACCATCGCGGAGCTGGAAGTTCTGATGGCCGCGACCGTCGCTCGCTGGGGGGCTGCCACCGGGCACCGGGAGGCCAGGTTGCGGCGGCGGTTGATCGTTCTGACTGAAGCCATGGTGCGGCCCGGCGCGCGCGCTGACGCTTCGATGCTGCTGGCGGCGATGGATCGCGCTTTCCCGCTCGATGACTCCATCGGATTCGAATCCGTTGGTTCTGAGATCTCGATTGAGTCGGCAACGGTAGCGAAGGGCGAAGGCGAATCGAGACCTCCTGCCGTCGGTGATAACGATGCGAGGATGCGTCCCGGAACCGCTTTGGAATTTGAGATTCAAACCGCGGAGCACGCGAAAGACGCGAATTCAACCGTCCTTCCTGGATTCCGCGTCTCTCGCGATTTCGAATCAAAACTTCGGAACTCAGAGCTCACCGCGACTTCAGAAACCGTCTCTTCAGTCGCCTCCTCCGAAAGCACCCTGAGATCGGCGGCGACGATCGAATCCGGTGAGGGGCGAACGGCTCTGCCCGGTGATTCGGAGATCGAGACCGCTTCAGCCGCGCCTCTGCTCGAAAGAGTCCCGGTGTCGGCGGAGATCCCGACCGCCGGACCGCCGTCATCGAATTCATCCGTGGCGGCTCACCGACGATTGCGGAGGGGCTCTGATCGGTATGTGGTCTCGGCCCTGCCGTTCCTGTTGCTGGGCCCGCTGGCCCACACCGGATATTTGAAGACGTTGGCGGCAGTGATGGAGGCCGCCGAGATGATCGACGACCTTCCGCTCTTCGCCACGGCGCTGGCCAACAAGGTGCTCGATCCGCCCGGGCGCGGCTGGCGGCGGACCGAGGCCATGCGTTCGGCGGCGGCGACCCTGGCCGGTCTCGAAGACCCGATCGCCGAACCGGAACTGGTCGATTTCGCCCGCCGCATCTCGCCGCACCTGTCGCCGCTCGAGGCCGTGCTGTCGGGAGCGTTGATCGCGGGGCACGATGCCAATCGGCCATTGTTGCTTCTCCGCACCGATCCGGATTCGGGCCGAGGCTTTCTGTTGTTGGACACCGAGGGCGTCTTTCCGATCGCGTTTTCCGCCGATCTGAACGGCCTGCGTCCCGTCCTGATGCGCCTGGCCTCGTCGATCGTCTTGATCCCGCGAACGGCGGCTGCTCCCGAGGTCTTGGGATGGTTCGATCACGAGGGAGTCTGCTTTATCACCGATGCGATGCCCGGCCGGGGCGAGAGCTGGCGGATGTTGCGACGCCGCCCACTGGAACGTTGGTGGACCAACGATGGCGCGACTCCGGGATCGTCGCTGGTGCAGGTCGCGCCGGCTATGGAACAGGCGGCCGCAGACGCCCGGCTCGTCTGGCAATCGCTGGCGATCGACCGGCCCGGCATCACTCTCGCCAAAGACGCCACCCTTGACCGCCATTTGACGATGGCGGCCGCGGTCGCCCTGGGCTCGATGGCCTGGGAGTTGTGGCGCCACCGCGAGCCGACCGCCCCGCACCTGGCGCTGGAAAGATTTCGCGACCTGGATGCGAGAGTCCATTTTTCGAGCGATTCCGTTCGGGTCGGCCTGCCGCTCGGCCGGCGATTTTCCGATCTGCGCGACCACGGCCTGCTCGACGATGTCACGACTGTTCCCTGGTTTGCGGGCCGGACCTTGAGCTTCACGTCCGGATGAACTTTCGCGAGGAGATTTGTGACCAACTTGCCAGCCATCGAACATCTACTGTTGCGGTTACGGCCGCTCAATCGGGCTCTGCGGGCGGCGGTCGAACGGCAAGGGCGGATGGCGGCGCGGTTGTTCCGCCCCGATGTCACGCCGCTCTGCGTCACCGAAGAACAGGTCCAGACGCTGCTCGGCGACGTGGACCGGCTCCACGAGACTCAGGGCGCCGACGGGCGGCCCGCTCTGCTCACCGCGGGAGAACAGCTCGCCGAACGAGAGTTGCGCGAACGCTGCGCGGCCGCGCAGCTCGTGCTCCCGCTCGACCGCCTGGCACGGGCGCTCGATCTCACCCCATTTGAAGAGGAGGCCGTGCTCCTGTGCGCGGCGGTCGAACTGGATCGATCATACGAGCGCATCTATGCCTACATCCTCGACGATCTCAACCGCCGTTACCCCTGCATCGAACTGCTCTGTTCGCTGACCGCCGAGACCGTGACCGAGCGCTGCGAGCGCCGGCGGGAGGTCGGGCGTTTCGGCAAACTGCGCCGCACCGGCGTGCTGCAACCTTATGGCGAGCCGGCGACCGAGTTACGGCAGGAGTTGCGTCTCGCCTCAGGTCTCTTCGCCTTTCTGACCGGGGCAATCGGAGACCCGACCAGCCATTTTCGCGACCCGGCGGAGGTCGCGGTGCCGACCACCTCCGAGGAGATCGAACTGCTGTCGGGAGTCGACCCGGCCCTCATCGTCCGTTCCGGGCAAGCCCTGCGTGAAGGCCACGTGGAGATCCTCGGGGTTTGGGGAGACCGCCATAGTTGCCTGAGCGAGGCGGCCGTCGCGATCGCCTCGCTCACGGGATGGCCGCTGCGCCGGTGGTCACCGGCCGGCAAAACGCTTCAACACAATGTCCTGGGACCGAGCCTCAATGACGCGGTCCAGACTGCCGCCGCGCTCGGCGCGTTGTTGTGGATCGATACCGATGCTCTCACCGAGCCCGGCAGCGAGCCGCTGCGAGATTTCAATGCGGTGGTCGGCGATCAGCTCACCGGTTCGCGGACTCCGGTCATCCTCACCGGCACTCGTCCCTGGCGGCCGACGGCGCTGCTGGAGGCGCGATCATATGCCGAGATCGAACTCGACACGCCCGGTTATGCGACACGCCAGACGATGTGGGAACGGGCGCTGCCCGATCTGAGCCGCCAACAACGCGAAGACCTGGCCGCCCGCTTCCGGGTCCGGACCTCGGAGTTGCGCGCCGTGGCGCGGGTCGCGCGGGCCGCGGCGAGGCTTTCGAGCAACGGCCATTCCGCGGAGATCGGCGATCGAATCGAACAGGCCTGCGCCGCCGTGACTCGCAAATTCGGCCATCAGTTCGCGACGGTGATCAATCCCCGCCGCGGTCCGGACGACCTGATTCTGCCGCCGGAGCTGCATAAACAGGTCCTGGAGGTGGCGCAGTTCTATCGTTCCTGGCCGCGCATCGCCGAAGGCTGGGGCTTCGGACGCCTGGTGACGGGCGAGGGCGGCATCAAGGCGCTCTTCACCGGCGATTCGGGGACGGGCAAGACGCTCGCCGCCGAGATCATCGCCCAACAATTACAGATGCCGCTCTTGAAGATCGACCTCTCGCGAATCGTCTCGAAATGGGTGGGCGAGACCGAAAAGCATCTGGAACTGGCCTTCCGCGAGGCCGAAGACAGCCAGGCGGTGCTGTTTTTTGACGAGGCGGATGCGCTCTTCGGCAAACGCGGCGAGGTCCAGCATGGGGTGGACCGTTACGCCAACCTGGAAGTGAGTTATCTGCTGCAGCGCCTCGAGGCCTATTACGGTCTGGTGATCCTGGCGAGCAACCTGCGCGACAACATCGATGAGGCCTTCACGCGCCGCTTCCAGGTGGTGCTCACTTTTCCGCGCCCCGAGACCGGGGAGCGCCGCCGGATCTGGGAACTGGCCTTCCCGAAGACCGCGCCGCTGGAACCGGACATCGATTTCGACCTGTTATCCCGCCTGGACCTGACGGGGGCCGGGATCGTGGCGGCGGCCCAGACCGCCGCGCTGCTGGCCCTGGAACCTGGTACCGGGGAAGGCGAAACGATGATCACCAGGCGACACATCGTTCGCGCCGTCGCCCGGCAATATCGCCGCGAGGCGCGGTTGCTGACGTCGTCCGAATTGGGGGCCTACGCTCCATTGTTGCAAGAGGCGAAATGAGTCTGTCATTCGATAAGGATCTACCGAAACGGCAAGAAGACTCGGCATCATATTCGCCGCCTGCCACAACTGTGCAATCGACGCCGATACCGAGCCCCGAAACTGGCTTTAGTACGATGCAATCGGAGTTGGGCAATGCAGCATTGGCCAATGCCGTTACCAACACTCTTCCTACTCCTTCACCAAATACTCCGCAACTTCAGTCGAGTTATGGCAATGCTGCCGTCGCAGATAGGGCGCTGAGTGGGTCTGCCGATCAATCGTTTGGACAATCGCCGGTGGCGCGTCACTCCGGCCTCGGAGAAAGGCCTGGCGAAATCGGAGCAGGCGTTCGGGAGATGGGGCCAGCCGGTGATCAAAGTTTAGCCCCGACTGAGCCGCTCCGCAGTCTTCCTGTGTCGAGCCCCGATGTCGGCGTCCGTGGCCCTTCTACCGAGGAGGCTCCTACTGATGTCGAGGATGATCAGGTCGGACCCGGATTGTATTCGGAGCCGTCCAACGTTCCTACCGCTTCCGGAGAGAACGCGACTTATTCATCATCGACTTTGACTCCGCAAGCGACCTCGGGTGATCCAGTCTTATCAACTGCCAGTGGCGGGTATCTGCCGTCGCCGGAAGTGACGCCGGATATTCCGGGCGTCCCGACGCCGGAACTGTTGAGCATGAGCGGCGAAGCAGCGGCGGAAACTGAATCGAGTCAGGAAGCTGGAATGGCAGTTGGCGCCGCGCCACAGGTGGATGCCGGATCTGCATCCTCTCTGACACCCGCCAACCCATCCACGGCTGAAGCGGCTTCAACCTCTCCGCCCGATGACACCACGCTGATGGCAGAAGGGTCAGCAGTTTCGAGCGAAACACCGGCGGTTGCTCCCACTACACCAACGGCGGTTGGCAGCGACGGCGCTGATGCGGGGTTGGGCGTTTCCTCGGTAGATTCCGGGACCGGCATCGCCACGGACGCTGCGATCCCAACAACTCAAGCCCCGGCGGAAGAATTTGCCGGATTTTACAGCAATGCCGTCTCACAGCGGAAATCGATGCTTGAATTGGCCGGGCAGAAAAAGCAGCTAATTTCCGCCACAGCGGTGATGGAGACGCAGAATGTTCAATCTTCGATTGAGGCTGAGGCGCTAAGGATAGAGCAGATTCATGACGAAGCTATCGGGCAGATCCAGGTAACCTCCGAGAGCTCGTTAAATGAGATCGTGTCTCATCGGAATCAAAGGATTGAATTCATCCGCCAGACAGCAGTGACCGAACTGGCCACTCTCCGCCGCCAGGTTCAGGAAAAACAGGCGGCTATCCGTCAAGTGGGCGAAGACAAAGCGACTGCGGCAGAAAGAGAAGGCGAATCGCAGGCGCAACGCGCGCTAACCGGCTCCCGTGGGAAAGCCAGCGAGGCTACTGCCATTGGTGACCGCAAAGCCCAACAATATAGAAACTATGATCGAGCCGCGAGGATCGGGCGCGTTGCGCGTGACATGGCTTCGGAGATGGCGCAAAACTTCCTGCAGGTCGGGCAGGAGATGGCCGCCGCCGCTCGAAAAGATTCGAGGGACCTGGCGGCCAAATTTCGCGGCGAGGCCCGCGAAGCGGATGAGAAATTCACGGATGCGCTCGAGCGAGGCCGGACTAAGATCGTGGCCGAGCGAGATCAGACGATTGCCGGTCTCTATCAGACTGCGCAAGAACCACTTGAAAAGCTGGCAGCGTCCGCACAGATCGCCATTGCCCAGCTCAGGGTTAGCCGACGAGGAGTTGGAGGCCAGATTCGCCAACTGATCCCTGGAGCCGTCGCGGCAATTAATCAGCAGGCCCTGGCTGCTTGCAGTCACGTAGATCAGGAGACCAAGCAGGCCATTATTGGACTCGACAACTTCATTTCTGAGGTGGAAACCAGTCTGGGACAGGCCAGCGGGCAGCAGGCTGCAAGACAACTGCAGGATGCCGGGGACCAGATTGCCGGTGCGGTAACGGAATTCAACGGTCAACTCGATGGTTTCACTAACAGTGTCCAGCAGTCCCTTGAGCAAGGGAGCAGCGGAGCCGTCCAGAATGCCAGCAGCCAGGTCGACCAACTGGCCGAGCCCGTTCAACAGGTGGTGCTGGCCGTTGAGACGAGCGCGGCCAATAGCTCCAGCACGGTTATTCAGAAGATGGATGAAGCCGCCGCCAGGGCTGCTGAAGGGATGGTGAAAGCCAATGCCGACATAGAGCAGGAGCTTCAGAAGGCGATCGCGCAGAGTACCAGCCGCTGGCAGACAGAACTGGACTCCGGGAAAGCCGAGATCGCCAAAAAGATCGATCAGGGATTGGCCAGGCTGGCTGAGTCTTTACAGGAACTGCCCGCCAAGATTGACGAGGCGGCGGAGGAGATCGAAGACGAAAGTTGGTTTTCCCGCGCCCTCTCCTGGATCGGCGGGATTATCGTTGGCCTCCTGGAAGGGCTCTGGGAGTTGGTCAAGGGGCTCTTGATCGCACTTCTCGTTATTTTGGCGATCATTGTTGTAATCGCTCTGATTATTCTGGCGATCGGCGGATTAAAGCTTCTGCTGGCGGTAATTCTCGCGGGTGCTCTATTTATTGCTGCTGCGGCCGGAGTGATCGCCGTCATTCTCAAAGTTTTGGCTGTCGTTGCCATAATCGTCGGACTGGCCTTTGCCGCCTATTATCTATATTTGGCAATCACGCGTGATGACCTGAGCGACTATGAGCGTGGGAAGCTGGCTGGGAGGGCCATCTTTGAGGTTGTCTTCGCTATTTTCGGTGCAAAAATCTTTGCCAAACTTGGTGAATGGTTGCGGGGACTGGGGCGAGGCGGATATCTCGCGGGAGACGCTGCCAGGGTCGCGCGCTTACGGACTCTGGTTGGTGACGCGGCACTGCTTGAACGTCTCCTCGCCCGATTTGGAGATGATGCCGGGCGACTCGAAGTGGCGCTCGGGAGATTCGGCGACGACGGAGCACGACTCGAAGCGGTACTGGGACAGTTCGGTAACGACGGAGCACGACTCGAAGCGGCACTTGGGCGATTCGGCGACGATGGGGCGCGGCTGGAAGCGGCACTTGGGCGATTCGGCAACGACGTGGCGCGGCTGGAAGCGGCACTTGGGCGATTCGGCAACGACGGGGCGCGGCTAGACGCAGCGCTGGGGCGATTCGGCGACGATGGGGTGAGGCT
>DATEFT010000690.1:0-10481 GCA_035280505.1 Blastocatellia bacterium
CCGCGAAGAAGGCGGCCCAGGCGCTGGTCGATCTCGGGATCGATCCCGAACGGCTCGATCCGGCTCTGGCTTAAGCGGTGAGTTGATGAAAGATGAACCGCGAAACACGCGGAATACGCGAAAATCTTCGGCGTATTCCGCGTATTCCGCGGTTAACTATTCATAGAATCCGGCTCGGCGATAGGATTCATCGAGCAGTTCGACGATGTGGGTGACCCGGCAATCGGCCTTGAAGATTCTGAGCCCGGCGCCCAACTGCATCTGACATCCGGGATTGGCCGTCACCAGCACCTCCGCGCCGGTGGCTTTGACCTTTTCGATCTTGTCCGAGAGCAGGCTCTCGGACATCTCCGGCTCGCTCAAATTATAGATGCCCGCTCCGCCGCAGCAGTCCTGCATTCCTTCGAGCGGCGAGTATTCCAGGCCCGGGATCGCCGCCAGGATCTGTTGGGGCGCCGCGGTCACCCGCTGGGCGTGATAGAGATGGCAGGGCGCGTCGTAGGTGACGCGCCGTTTGACCTCCGCTCCGCGCCGAATCTCACTTCGCGCCAGAAACTCCGTGACGTCGAGGACCCGCTCGCTGAAGCGGCGGGCGCGTTCCGCGTATTGAGGATCGTCCTTGAGCAGTTCGCCGTACTCTTTGAGCAGCGCGCCGCACCCGGCGGCGTTGATGATGATCGTCGGCGGATGATCCGCGCTCTCCTGAGAGAGGAACCGATCGAAAGCGTCGATATTTTTCCTGGCCAGTTGGCGGGCCGTCTGGAGGTCTCCCGCATGCGCGTGCAGCGCGCCGCAGCAGATCTGCTCCCGAACGTCCTGGAGCTGGCCCTGATTGACGGCCAGGACGCGGCGGGTCGCGTCGTTCGCGTGTTTGAAGAGGCCCTCCATGACGCAGCCGGTGAAGACCGCGACCGGACGCTCGCCGGTGGCCTCAGGCCCGGCGGCGGCGGCGACGTCGCCCACCGGCCTGCTGGTCATCAGCAGCGAGAGGGCGAAATCGGCCTGCCCGGAGACGCGGCGGACCAGGCCCCGATCGAGCGCGAATTTGACGAGCGGGTTGCCGCGCAGCAGTTTCATGAAAGTGAAGACGATCTTCAACCGGCGGGGATACGGAAAGACGTGGCGCAGCGCCAGTTTGAGCATGGTCTTCTGAAATCCGCCGCCCGTCCGGGCCTCCTGTTCGAGCACGGTCTCGCGAGCCGATTCGAGCAGAAAGCCGTAGCGGACGCCCGCCGGGCAGGCCGTCTCGCAGGCGCGGCAGCCGAGACAGAGATCGATGTGCCGGGAGAACCCGGCTGAATCCGCATTGAGGCGGCCCTCGGCGACGGCGCGCATGAGATAGATTCGGCCGCGGGGGCTGTCGTTCTCATTCCCGAGCTGCTGGTAGGTGGGGCAGGCCGAGAGACAGAGACCGCAATGAATGCAGCCCAGCAACTTGTCCATCTCCGCATTGAGCGCGGTATGCAGTGAAGTTTGTTCGGTCATACTCCATCATCTCTGTTAAGGACTTTGCTCGCAAAGTTGGTTTACAAACCGCGAAACCCGCGGAGGACGCGAAATCATCGGTCTTTCGCGCTTTGAATCTCAAATTCCAAAGAGCTTAATTTCCAGAGTCTTCAGATGCCCGCCACGAATCGGCCGGGGTTGAGTTGTGCCTGCGGATCGAACTTCTCCTTGAGCGCCCGCATCAGGCCGGCGGTCGCCCCCACTTCGCCCCACACATCCAATTGATTCAGGACCTCGGCGGGCGCGCGCCAGATCACGAGCTGGCCGCCGAGCGATTGCAGGGCCTGCCTCAGTTCGGTGAATTTACCGGCCCTCTGGGCGCTGTCGTACCGGTCCAGCCAGCCGGCTTCGCCGTGAACCCGGACCACTCCGTTGAAGGCGTGCGCTCGCCAGGAGGCGGGCGGCAGGATGCTTCGCAGCCGGTCGAGGGTCGCCTGGAGATTGGCGGGCAAGCCGCTCAGCTTCAGGTGATAGGCCCATTGCGCGGCGGTCTCGCCCTCGGCATAGGTCCGCCAGCAGGTCTCCGCCTCATTCGAACTGAGCACCGACGACGGGATCCCCGATCCGATCCGGATCGCCTCGTCGATCTGCGAGACGATCGTCTCCGGTTCGCCCAGGAATCGCAGGATCAGCGCCGCCCGTCCGGGCCCGGCGGGCCAGGCCGCATCGTTCGGCGAGAGCAACTCGCACGCCGCCGGCTGAACGTCGGAATCGATGAGCTGCGAGACCAGCGTGCAGAGCAGTTGAAGATCCTGGTCGGAGAAGACCAGGGTCTTCTCGGCCGGAGGCAGCGTCCGCAGCTTGAAACTCATCTCGGAGACGATCCCGAGGGTCCCGAAGCTGCCCGTATAGAGCTTGCACAGATCGTACCCGGCCACGTTCTTGACGACTTTGCCGCCGGCCTGCGTCAACTTGCCGTCGGCATGCGTCACCCGGACCCCGATCAGCCAATCGCGCGGCGTGCCGTAAGCGCAGCGCAGGGGGCCGCTGCTGGCCGTGGCGATGACTCCGCCGAGAGTCGAGTTCGGATCGCCGAACGGATCGAGCGGAATGAATTGGCGATGTTCGGCCGCCAGCCGGTTGAAATGCCCGAGCGAGACGCCGGCCTCGACCGTCGCCGTCAGGTCGGCCGGCTCGTATTCGAGGATGCGGTTCAGACGCTCGGTCGAGACGATCAACTGAAACGGCCGCGGGCTGTTTCCCATCTCCAGCCAGGTGCCCGCGCCGGCCGGGAGGAGGCGCCAACCTTCACTCGCCGCCAGCCGCATCAGCTCGCTCAATTCCTCCGGCCGCTGTGGAAAGGCCACCAGCCGGGAGGTCTCATCCGCGACGGCAAATCGGTCGCCGCTCAGGATCTCGGCCCGGTCTTCGCCGAACATCTCGCGGATCCGATACAGAATCTGATCAACCATAATTTTAGTCTAGTGAAGTCTGGAGAAGTCTAGAGAAGTCTAGGAAAGTCTAGAAGAATAGGCCTTTAGCCTTTGCTAGACTGCTCTAGACTTTATACCCCGGGTGCGAGCGGCTCGCAAGGCGTCGATGGCGAGGATCGAACAATGTTCTTTGTTGCGGGGCCGGTCTTTAGACTTTTCTAGACTTCTCCAGACTTCTCTAGCGCGGCCCGCAAGGCGTCGATGGCCAGCACCGAACAATGTTCTTTATTGCGGGGCAGGCGTTCGAGGGCGTTCGTGATGTCCTGGGGGGTGAGCTGGCGCGCGGCCTCCAACGAGAGGCCCGTCAGCATTTCGGTCAAGACCGAACCGGCCGCGATGCTCGGGGGGCAGCCGCAGACCTGGTAACTGGCCCGGAGGATCCGGTCGTCTTCGATCTTGAGGTAGAGATGCAGGAGATCGCCGCAGACGGGATTGACCGCGTCGCCCCGGGCCGTGGCATCGGTCATGTCGCCCACGTGGCGGGGATTCTCCAGATGTTCCAGCACTTTGGCGCTATACATTCAGTGGCGACTGCAGACGTGCCTGACGCTTCTGATTGACCAGCGGAGAGAGCCGGCGCAACTTCTCGACGACCGCCGGCAGCGTCTCCAGGACGTAATCGACGTCCTCCGCCGTGTTGTCCTTGCTGAAACTGAACCGCAGCGAACCGTGGCCGGTATCCTGCGAGAGACCGATCGCGACCAACACGTGCGAGGGCTCCGTCGAGCCGGAGGAGCAGGCCGAACCGGTCGAGACGGCCACTCCTTTCAAATCCAGCGAAATCTGCAGGCCCTCTCCCTCGACGTGCTCGAAGTTGAGATTGGCGATGTTGGGCACCCGGCGCTCGGGGTCTCCATTGCGCGTGACCTCGGAGATCCGGTTGAGAATCTCGGTCTCCAGGCGGTCGCGCAGCCGGCGGGTCTGTTCCATGCGCTCGGCCAGGTGGAGCCGGGCCAGCTCGGCCGCCTTGCCCAGTCCGACGGCCAGGGCCACGCTCTCGGTTCCGGCCCGGCGATCGCGTTCGTGATGACCGCCGTGCAGTTGCGACGCCAGCCGCACGCCGCGCCGGAGGTAGAGCGCCCCGATCCCCTTGGGCCCATGAATCTTGTGACCGGAGAGAGTCAGGAGGTCGACTCCCAGCTCCTTGACGTCGACCGGAATCTTGCCGATCGACTGCACGGCGTCGGTGTGCAGATAGAGATGTCTCTGTCCCTGGTCGCGCCGCTCCCTGACCAGCGCCCCGATCTCCCGGATCGGTTGGATGGTGCCGATCTCGTTGTTGGCGTGCATGATCGTGATCAGGACCGTCTCGGCCGTCAATGCCGCCCGGACGTCCTCGATCCGCACCACGCCCTCGCGGTAGACCGGCAGATAGGTCACCTGCCAGCCGGCTTGCTCCAACCGCCGGCAGGTCGCCAGCACCGCCGGATGTTCGATCTGAGAGGTGAGGATCCGGCGCCCCCGGTCCTGCTGCGCCTCGGCCACTCCCTTGATCGCCAGGTTGTCCCCCTCGGTGCCGCCCGAGAGGAAGGTGATTTCGGTCGGCTGCGCATGCAGCAGTCTCGCCACCTCCTGGCGCGCCTCTTCGAGGGCCTGCCTGGCGCGCTGCCCCCACTGGTGGGTGCTCGACGCGTTGCCGTAGACCTCGGTGAAGTAGGGCAGCATGGCGGCCACCACTTCCTCGTCGACGCGGGTCGTCGCGCTGTTGTCGAGATAGATCTTCTTCACGGTCATGTCGAAAAAAGTCTAAACCAAAACCCCGAAGATTGACACTCCCCAGCCGAATCAGGCTTGTCTTGGGTCGTTCTAATGATGTAAAGAGTTTTGCACGAATTCCATCCGGGCGGCCACGCGCAACCGGCAGCTTGTATTGAGGGATACAATGGTGTAGAACCATGAGCACCCTCTATTTCTTGATGGAGTTGGCAGGCAAAAAGTTGAAGGAGGCAGTATATGAGAGCCAGCTTAGTGAGAAGAGGATCGTTATTGGGAGCTCTGATGATATCTTTGGCGGCGATGTCCGTAGGGGCTTGGGCGCAGCCGACGACAACCCGTCCGCGCCCGAAAGTTATCACTAACGATCCGAACAGTTACCAATTCGCGTATCAGCACGGCTATCGAGCCGGATATGAGGATGGCTTCACGAAGGGCAAGAGCGATTTCAGCGAGAACCAGCCGCGGGATTTTGCTCGGAGTGACGCCTATCAACGCGCGGACCGGACCTATTCTCCGAACATGGGGACGCGGGCCGAGTACCAAGAGAGCTATCGCATCGGTTTCGAGATGGGATACAACGACAGTTATTACGGTCGTCCCTTCACGGTTTCGATGCCGACCAACCTGGGGAAAGCCGTGATTGCGGCCGTCAACGAGAGTGCGCCCGCGTACAACGGTCCCCCGCCATCCGATCCGCCACGGCAGCGGGCTTCCGACAACCGCGATCAGGAACCGCGGGGTGAGCGTCGCCGGAACCGCGACCGCGACTCCGTGTCGATTCCCGACGATCTGCAGATGAAACTGCGTCTGCAGACCCAGATCAGCACCAAGACCAACAAAGAGGGCGACACTTTCACGGCCGTGGTTCTCGATCCGAGCGATTACGCTGAGGCCATCGTCGAGGGACATATCGCCAAATTGAACAAGTCGGGCAAGGTCTCGGGTAAGACCGAGATGTCCCTGGCCTTCGATTCGATCCAACTGCGCGACGGCCGCAGCGGCCGGTTGGCCGGTCAGGTCGAGAAGGTCTACGAGAGTCAGAACGTCAAGACCGTCGACGAAGAAGGTAACGTTCAGTCGGGCAGCCAGACCAAAGACACGGCCGTCCGCAGTGTCGGCGGCGGCGCACTGGGCGCGATCATCGGCGGCATTGCCGGCGGCGGTAAGGGCGCGGCCATCGGCGCCATTCTGGGCGCCGGCGCGGGCGCCGGTTCAGTCGCCATTCAGGGCGGGAAAGAGCTCGTGCTCGAACCCGGGACCGAGATGTTGATCCGGACCGCGGCTCCGGCCCGAGAACAAGACTAGTTTGACGTCAACCGGATGATGAGTGGCACAGCGCTGTTTTGTGCCACTCATTATTTTTTGATCGCGATGATCACCCTGCTTACCGATTTCGGCACTCGCGACTATTTCGTTCCGGCGGTCAAGGGAGTCATCCTGGGGATCCATCCTCAAGCCCGCATCATCGATCTCACCCACGAGATCGCCCCGCAGGACATCGCGGCGGCCGCCTACACGTTGGGCGCCTGCTACCATCATTTTCCCGCGGGCACCGTGCACCTGGCGGTCGTCGATCCGGGCGTCGGCTCGGCCCGTCGCGGAATCGCGGTCGAGGCCGGGGCGCAATTGCTGGTCGGCCCCGACAACGGGATCTTCAGTTACGTCTATCTTCGGGAATCGAGGGTTCGGGTCTTTCATCTGACTCGCGCCGAGTATTTTCGTCAACCGGTCAGCCCGACTTTTCATGGCCGCGATCTCTTCGCTCCGGTGGCCGCCCGCCTCGCGCGAGGAGTCGCCATCGACGATCTCGGCGAGGAGATCGTCGATTACCGGCGGCTCGAGATCTCCCGGCCGCAGGTGCACGAGAGCCGGGGGCTGATTGAAGGCCGGATCATCCACATCGACCGGTTCGGGAACTGCGTCACCAATTTGACGGCCCGCGAGTTTTCGCCCGGGGGCGCCACCAGGATGCATTTCGCCGGCCGGGTGATCGACCGATTCGGCACGCACTACGCGCAGGCGGAGTCGGGCGACGAACTCCTGGCCTATCCGGGCAGCGCCGGCTATTGGGAGATCGCCGTCTGGTGCGGTTCGGCTGCCGCCTTGACCGGCGCCGAGGTGGGCGCCGCCGTCGTGATCGAACTCGGCCCCGCCTGACAAACTTGATCTCAAATCTCAAATATGAAGCTGATTCGGTCCACCATCGATCTCGATTCACACGTTCACGTCATGGGCGTGCTCAATCTGACCCCGGACTCTTTCTCCGACGGCGGGCGGTACAGCGATCCGGAGCGGGCGGTCGAGCGGGCGCTCGAGATCGAGGCCGAGGGGGCCGAGATCCTGGACGTGGGTGGCGAGTCGTCCCGGCCCGGCGCCACGCCGGTGGGAGTGGCGGAAGAGCTCTCGCGGGTGCTGCCGGTGTTGGAACGATTGTCGGGACGACTGCGGATCCCGATCTCGATCGACACGACCAAGAGTCAGGTCGCGCGGGAGGCCATTGCGGCGGGCGCCGAGATGATCAACGATATCAGCGGGCTCCGCTTCGATCTCCATCTGGCCGAGGTGGCCGCGGAGACCGGCGCCGCGCTCGTGATCATGCACTCCCGCGGCACGCCCGAGACCATGCGGCAACTGCCTCCGGTCGCCGACCTCTGGACGGAGGTCAACGGAGCTTTCCGCCGGGCCCTTGAGCTGGCGCTCGAGCGCGGCGTGGGACGGGGGCAGCTCGTTCTGGATCCGGGGCTCGGCTTCGCCAAATCGCCGCAACAGGATCTGCAGTTGATTAATGGCCTCGACCGAATCCGGGCGGAGTTCGACCTGCCGATCCTGTTGGGTCCCTCGCGCAAATCGTTCATCAGGCGAACCCTGGAACGCGAGGGGCCGGCCGGCGTTCGGTTGGCCGGGCGGGGGATTCTGGCGGGCACGGCGGCGAGCGTCGCGATCGGGGTCTTGCGCGGAGCCCGGATGGTTCGAGTCCACGACGTCGCCGAGATGGTGGCGGTGACCCGTTTGATGGAATCGATGATTTCGATGGGCTGATCAGCGGCTTTAGTTTGTTATCGTATTTTGCTACCATCACAGAGGGTTATCCGGGAGGTAGTGAAGGGCGCTGCTGTTTGGATCAGTTAGGTTGAGCATGGTAATACAGATCAAATCTAGAGAATCTTTACTAATCGTGGCTGCCGGTATCGGAGTCTGTTTGTTGACGGCGAAAGTGTTGTTGCCGGCGGCTCCGATCGACACTCTGAGCGTACGCCGAGCGCGTGAACTGATACAGAACATCGGAGGCGCACACTGGACTAAAGATTCGGTTCAGATCAAAGATATCTCACCGGGGCTGGGCGGCGGAGAGGCCGTGGTCGAGGCCCGGATCGAGACGGCGTTTCGCGTGAGCAAAGAGCATGGGGATTGGCGCATTACGGAGGTCCGGCTCGGCGACCGGCAGTGGGAGTCTTTCGACCTGATCGAAGAGGCCCTTCGCCGCGAGAAGGTCCGCCGGACGGCCGTCATGCTCCAGGAACTGGCCGGAGGCTTGAGCGCCTATCAGCGCGACCGCGGGCGATTTGTCGATACGGACGAGATGGCCCAGTTGCTCGATTATCTCTCGCCCCGCTACCTTCCCACGCCCTCCCGGTTCGATCTCTGGGGAAGGGAACTGGAATATCGCGGCAAACCGACGCGGTACCGCCTGTTGTCCGCCGGTCCGGACGGCAAACCCGGGACCAAGGACGATCTGGTGGTCGAAAACGGGATCATGCAAACAGCGAAGGAATAGCATGGAGTATATTTCGGTCGCGGATCAAAAGATCTTCAACCAGCGATACAAAATGGCGGCGACCGTGGTCGCCGCGTTCGGCCTCACCGTGCTGGTCTACATGCTGGTGGCGCGAATCGTGATTCCCACCGACTTCGTGCCGGGCAGCGAAAAATGGTCGGGCCAGATCTATATCGGGGTGATCGTCCTGGGACTGATCGTGGTGGTCTTGAGGCGCTTGCTGCTCTCCTCACTGTTGATGAAACAGGCGGCTTCGCGCGGGGCTCAGGCCGTGCTCAGTAAATTGTTGATTGTGACGGTAGTCTGTGCCGTGATCGCCGAAGTGGTGGCCATCGCGGGGCTGGTCTTCTACCTCTTGACCGGAGACTATCAGTATAGTTGGCGATTGGGCATGGTCAGTCTGTTTCTGATTATCTATAGCTTCCCGCGCCGCCGTGAATGGGCGCACCTGATCGCTTCGAAGACGGGATCGGACCCGGCCGACGCGACGCGCCAACCGGCTCGCTATTGATCGGGAAGCCGTCTCTTGGGAGTGAGTCTAGACGCCACGAGACCGGGCGTGGCAGGAAAGTGAGATCGTAGTGCCAATCATCAACAGTCTGAAGAGCGTGACGGCGTTCGGGATGCTGGCCTGCTCCCTGATCGTCGCCGCCGGGAACCGGGTCGTCGCGGTGGCCCCCCAGGAAGAGAGCACGAAACCGCCGAGAACCGGGCTCACCACGGAGCCGACGCCCACCATCCCGCCGCAGCGTAGATTCTCCGAAACTCGCCAGCGTCAGATGGCCTATCTCCGCTACATCGAGGCGCAGCGTCTGAAGGGCGAAGCGCAACGGCAGCGCAGCACGCGCCTGCTGGAAGACGCGATCAAGGCTTATAAAGACACGATTCAGTTGGATCCGTCCGCCCCCGACCCGCACGTGGATCTGGGCGAACTCTATTTCCTCTATCTCTCACGACGGGATCTGGCGGAGCGCGAGGCGCTGGAGGCGATCCGGCTGGATCCGAAGAGCGTCGACGGCCATCTCCTGCTCGCCCGTCTCTACGTCTCCCAGACGAAGACCGAGACCAATGTCCGGTCGAGCAGTCTGGACCGGGCGATCCGCGAATACGAGAAGGTGGCGGAACTCGATCACAACCAGGCCGAGGCCTGGGCCCTGCTCAGCGACCTGTACCAGCTCAAGAACGACCCGGAGCGCCGGGCCAACGCCCTCGAGAAATGGGCCGCCGCGCTTCCGCCGAACGACACCTTCTTCTATCGCTGGCTCATGAACAGCGAACTCTCGTCCGACCAGGCCTACTTCCAACTCTCGCAGCTCTATCTGGGACAGGGCCGGAATCGGGCGGCGATCGATGCCGCGCGCCGGGCCTATGAGGCGGATCCGGAATCGAACGCGAACGCTCGCAACCTGATCAATATCCTGCGGGTCGCGGGGACCAGCGAGGAGGAGTTGCGGATCTACTCGCAACTGGTCAAGTCGGCCAACAGTCCGGCGCTGCTGATCGGATACGGTTCCGCGCTGGTGCGCGCCCGGCGCAACGCCGAGGCCGTCGAACGCCTGCAGGAGTACGTCAAACTCGACCAGACCAACGCCAGCGCCCTGGCCCTGCTGGCGATTGCGCAACGCCGCTCCAATCAACGTTCGGCCGCGATCGGGACGCTCAAGGCCGGGATCGCGCACGTGGACAGCAGCACCAAGGTCGACCTGCAGATCATGCTGGCGGAGACCTACGAGGAGTCGGGGCGCAACGAAGAGGCCATCGCCCAGTACGAACAGATCTTCGAGAGCTTCCTGCCGAAGGGGTCCCTGACCCCGGTCAACATGCCCCTCTTCAGCGAGGTCGTCAATCGCCTGGCCCGGGTCTACCGGAGAGTCGGAAATCAGGTTCGGCTGCAGACCATGCTGGCGCGGACCCGCCGGGTGATCGATGAACGCAATCCGCTGCTCGACGTGGTCGCCATCGATTCGTTGCGGGAGGACGGGCGGCGCCGCGAGGCGCTCGAACAGGTCCAGTCCGCCACCCGCCGCTTTCCCGATGATCGGGTCCTCAAG
>DATEFT010000691.1:0-5037 GCA_035280505.1 Blastocatellia bacterium
TGATTACCGCCGGTGGCCGCCGCCGTGGCCGCCGCTGAATCCGCCGCCGCCATGGAATCCGCCGCCGCTGGATCCGCGGGAGCGAAATCCGCCATAGCGTTGGCCGCCGATGTTGCGGGACCTCTCCGCTCTCTCCAACGGCCCGGTCTCGGGGCCTCGGCCGGCGGACTCCCAGCCGTTGGGGCCGCGCCGCTGCCAGCCGTCGCCCGAGCGGCGATAGACGTTTCCGTCTCTTCCCGCGTAGAGGCCATGGTTCTCTTCGCCCGGAGCCCGTGGCGGTTCGCCGCGCACGAAGCCTCGCTCAGGTCTCCCGACACCGGTCCGAAAGCCTCGTTGATCGCCGAAACGATCGGCGTGCGGGGCGGCCCAGGGCGACCTGGTCCTGATCCAGGCTGATTGGCCCCACCGGCCGTAGACGTTGATGTGCGCCACTCCGCCCCAATGATCCCAGCCCCAGCCCGGTCTCCAGCGGTTCCAGCCCCAGCCCCAGCCCAGCGGGCCCCACCAGGGTCTGTAGAACGGATAGTCGAATCCCAGTCCGAAGCCGAAACTCCAACCGCCCCAACTGGACCAACCGAACCCGGCGCCAAAGCCGTAGGTCCAGGGCCAGCCGATCCAGTAGCCGCCGAGATAGGGCGGATAGTACCAGCCCGTTCCATAGACGACGACATTCTCCGGAGAGACGACCGTCCCGAAGTATCCCGGCGTGTAACCGCAGTAGACGACCTCGGGGGTCGAGCCGTAGATCTTGACGTAGGTGACGTAATGCAGCGGGCTGTTCGGCGGGATCGAGTAGATCACCGACGGCACCGCGTCCGCGACCGCCCAGGGCCCGTTCGGCGCGCCGGCCACGAACCAGACGCCGTTATCGACCGCGAAGTACTCGTGGGCCGTGACCCCGATGACCGGCGTTCGCGTGTTGACCGCGTACTGCAGCGGAGTGCCCCTGATCGGTTTGAACTGCGGCGCGCCGTCATAGCTCACCGTCAGTTGCGCGCCATTCCGCGTGATGGTGGCGGTCTGGGGGATCTCGTTGTAGATCAGGGCCTCACGGGCCTGCGGGGTTCCCGGAATCGAGGCCAGCACGTCGGCCTTGACATGGCTCTCGGGAATCTTCGCGAATTCCGGCGGCAACTCTTTTCCGGCCACGTATTGCCACTGGCCTTCCAGCGAATGGGCCTTGAACCAGCGGCCGGAGATCAGCACGTAGTAGTTCTGACCGGCCGTATCCAGAAAGATCTGGTCGCTGGTATTGGTCACGTACAAGAGACCGGTTCCGTTGATCGGAGTCAATTGCGGCGCCCCGTCCGTAATGATCAGTTCGGCGGGGACGGTGCTGACGTAGATGGTGGGGAAGGTGCCGGCCTTCTCCATCTCCTTGAGCGATTCCGGTTTCTGTTTCGAATCGGGTTGGCCGGTCTCGTCGCCGGTCAACAGATCGACCTCCTGGCTGTTCGCGAACTTCTCACGCACATGGTTCAGCGAACCGGGCGGATTCGGGGCCGGCGACCAGGGGCCCTCGGGGCTCGGGCTCTGAACCCAGCCATCCATGACGGCCAGATAGTAGTTGTTCTGTTTCTGATCGAAGAGGATCAGCGCCCGCGTATTGATCACTCGTTGCAACCCGCCCTGGCCGGCGGGGCGCAGAACGGGACGGCCGTCGATCAAGACCAGCATGGCCGGCCGGGTGCTCAGGATGATCCGCGGCGGGTCGTTCTTGAGTTCATAGCCGGGGCCGCGCTGCTCCGACTGTTGTTCGATCGCCAGGTCGGCCTCCAGCCGGTCCAGCGCGATGGTTCTCATCTGACCTCCGGTCGATTGCCGGATGATCTGGAGATAGTCCGCGGCGCGGTCGGGAGCCGTCGGAAAGTTGGCCCGGGTGGCCTGACAGTCTTCGAGCGTGACGACCCGGTTGACCTTGTCCACCTCCGTCCGGGCCGTGAAGTAGACGACCCCGTAGGTCGGTTCCTGAGATGGATCGGATTGAACCGAGACTGCGGCATAAGAGTCCAGCCGGTTGTCTTGCCATCGGTCGACCTGCGGCTGGTAGATCAGGATCGTCAGGCCCCCGCTCTCGATGCGCCGCGGCCAGCCCTGATCCGTTTCGTAATCACTCGAGTCGCCGGCGGCGGCCGCGGCCGGCGACTGGGCCCAGACTCTGGAGGTCTGGGCGACCGTCGCGCAGGCTGCCAGCAGCAGCGCCGTGCAGAGCAATGAAATGGTTTTCATGATCAGCTCTCCTTTCAAAACTGCTGATACAAACGGTCACTTCGTCAGTAACCGCAAAGATCTTATGAAAATAGAGAGCCGGCTTCTTCCCCGATCTTGCCGAGAGTTTCTGTTTTTTGCTATTGGATCGCACCGCGAAAATCGAGTCTTTACTGTGCGGAGCGGGCATTGAGGATGATGCGCCGATAGGAGGTCAACGCCGGCGAGCCGCTGTCGGTCACGGCGAGGATGAGGTGGGCGACCCCGGTCGCGCACGGCCTGTTCGCGGGAATCCAGTTCGGGCGGCACGCCGCCGTCACCGTCACCCGGGCCCGGGCCGTGTCGGCCTGCGAGATCGTGACGGCCGCCAGGTTGGCTCCCGGCACGAAACCCGCTTCGGGATAATGGAACCATCGATAACTGAGGCGGTCTCCGTCCGGGTCGCTGCTCCGGGCGGCATCGAGCGTCACCGGCGTGCCGACCGTGGCTTCGATCATGATCGGCTCGGTGCCCTCCTTCTCATTGACGATCAGCCTGGGGGGGTGATTGGCTTCGGCGTAGGGTTTGACCGTCCAATCCATGCGCGCCGCGAATTCGTGCTGAAAGGCCGTGCGCCAGCGCCAGATCGTCGCCTGATCCGAGACGTAGGTTCGGCCGCTCTGGCCGGTGACGGTATCCTGTGAGGTCACCCGGCGGAAGAGATCGCCGCCCTGCGTCCAGATCGGATGCGTCTCGCCGAACGGTTGGCGATAGACGTAACGCCCTCCCCAGCCGCCCCAGCTCGGATTGCGATAGCTGTTGAGTCCATTGTTCGTGAGGCCGAGAAAGGACGGGGTGTCGCCCTCCATGATGAACGCAAACTTCGGATAGAGCTTTCCCAGCGGCCCCCTGGCCCGGACACTCTTCTCCAGCCACTCGTTGGTGACGGTGGTCGGATCGGCGCCCGCACAGTTCCGGTAGTATTCGTCACCGCTGATGCCGGTCCAGGTGGCGTAGACGTATTCGCCGCCGTCGGCGCTGCTCGGTTTGACGATGTAATGCAGGTTGGGGAACTCGCGGCGAATCCAGGGGCCGGCGTCGTCCTGATCCGAGATCGAACTGACTCGGAGTTTGAGCACGAACCGGTCCGTCTCGGCGGGCGACCGGGTCGCCCGGACATGCAGCAGCGCCTGCGCCAGCGTGTTGGCGCCGCCCCAGACCGTGATCCAGAGCGGGCGCGGGTCGGGCCGGTCGGCCGCCCGGATGATCGCCTCGGCTCCGGGCGACATCTGGTCGGGACCGACCGCCGCCATTCCATAGGCGGGCTGCCCCGCGGTCACCAGGGCCTCCAGCCTGGCGACCTCCGGCCAATCCGGCGCGTGCTTGAGCAGATTCGGCCGCACCTCGCCGTAGGCCGCGATCAGGTGGCGCATGGTTTCGGGCTGGACTTTGTTCTTCTGCCAGGTGGAGGTGGTGGCGACCAGGCTCTCCAGGTCCAGTTCGTTGGAGTAGAGCAACAGACGGACGAACGACATCTGGTCATCGGGTTCGTTGCCCATATCGCTTAAGACCACGACTCGCGGTTTTCCGCTGAAGTCGTCGACCCGGTCGGGCGCCGAGCCGGGCTGCGGCGTCCGCGCCGGAGCCATTCCCATCACGATCAACCACATCCCCAGCGCCGTCGCCAGGACCACTCCGCTCAAGGCCGGCTTACGATAGTCCATCTTTCACTCCTCAAGATTTGACCGACAGTCGCGGGTCGAGTCTATGGGGCCGGCTCTCCGATTTCAAGCGGCGCGGGTTCCTGCTTGCTTGTCGGCGCGGCTCCCATCGAAAATAGCCCTATGGCAAAACACTATCCCTGGTTATGGTTCGACGCCGACGGCACGCTGTTCGATTACCATCGGTCGGAAGGCCTGGCCCTCGAGCGAGCCTTTCAATCGGTCGAGACGCCGTTCAACGATGAGGCCCTGGAGGTCTATCGCGGGATCAATCGGCAACTCTGGCAGGCTTTCGAGCGGCGAGAGATCACTCCGGCCGCGCTGCAGATCCGCCGGTTCGAGTTGCTGATGGAGGCTCTGGAACTGCCCTGTTCCGCCGGTGAGCTCGGCGCGGCCTATCTGGAACAGTTGGCGATCTGCGCCGAGTTGATCGACGGCGCCCAGGACCTGCTCCAGGCTCTGCATGCCAACGGCGGATGCCGCTTCGCGATCGTGACCAATGGGTTGCAGGCCGTTCAGCGCAGCCGCCTGGCCCTCTCGCCGCTCCGGGACTACATTACCGAACTGATTATTTCCGAGGAGGTCGGGGAGGCCAAGCCCGAGCCGGCCTTCTTCGCGGCCGCCTTCCATCGGTTGGGGAATCCGGATCCCCGCGAGGTCCTGATCATCGGCGACAGCCTCACCTCGGATATGCGGGGCGGCGCAGACTATGGAATCGACACCTGCTGGTACAACCCTGCCGGCGAACCCCGGCCCGGCGATCTGAGGATCACCTATGAGATCGCCCACCTGACCGAACTGTTGGCGGTGCTGGGCCAGGCTCCCGTCCCCGCTTGATCGAGGTCAAGGACAGCCGGGTCCGCTTCTGCTATGGTGGTCCCGGTAGTCAACGCTCGGCATGGTCCTCCGACGCCGCCTCCGGGGCGGCGTCTCATTTTTAGCGAATAATCTGGCCTCCGGATATTGACTTCATATGATGAAAATGTATAATCGGGGCAATTAGCAGCGATTATACCCTAATGGCTGAGGACGCTGCTGAAACTAGGGGCGCGAAAGCGCCCCGACTATTTTTTAGGCTCCAAATCAAGACCGCGAGCGGCAACGAGCGGAATCTCCACGAGTAATCAAT
>DATEFT010000692.1:0-4301 GCA_035280505.1 Blastocatellia bacterium
GGCGGCGGTCAGGGATGCCGACGTCGAGTACCTGGCGGAAGAGATTCCGAAGGCGCTGCAGCAGTCGTTGGAGGGAGTCGAACGCGTGAGCAAGATCGTCCAGTCGATGAAAGATTTCGCGCATCCCGGCACCGAAAAGAAGCCGGCCGATATCAACAAGGCGATCGAGAGCACGGTCACCGTCGCGATGAACGAATGGAAGTATGTGGCCGAGCTGGTCACCGACCTGGACCCGAACATGCCGCTCGTGCCGTGCCTGCTCAGCGAGCTCAACCAGGTTATTTTAAATATGATCGTCAATGCCTCGCATGCCATCGCCGACGTCGTGGGGGACGGCGATCACGGCAAGGGGACCATCCGGGTCAGCACCCGCCACGACCGGGGATGGGCGGAGATTCGCATCTCCGACACCGGGACCGGAATTCCGGAGAAGGTCCGGGACCGCATCTTCGATCCCTTCTTCACCACCAAAGAGGTCGGGCGCGGCACCGGGCAGGGGTTGGCCATTTCGCACTCGGTCATAGTCGAGAAACATCTAGGGACAATCGGCTTCGAAACGATGGAGGGGCGCGGGACCACTTTCATCATCCGCCTCCCGATCAAGGATGCCGCCCTGCCGGCCGTCTCAAACTAGGAGTTTGATGAAAAAGATCCTCTTCGTAGACGATGAACAGAATATCCTGGACGGGCTCCAGCGGATGCTGCGCCCGATGAGGAACGAATGGGAGATGGATTTTGCCGTCGGGGGCGAGCGGGCGCTGGAGACTCTCTCCCGGCAGGCGTTCGACGTCGTGATCTCCGATATGCGGATGCCCGGAATCAACGGCGCCCAGCTTCTGGGCGAGGTCATGAAACGCTACCCGCAGACCGTCCGCATCATTCTCTCGGGTTATTCCGATCATGAATTGATTCTCAAGTCGGTGGGGCCCGCGCACCAGTTTCTCTCGAAGCCCTGCGATGCCAAGTTGATCAAGGAGACGATCTGCCGCGCCTGCGCCCTGCGGGATCTGCTGGCCGATCGGGCGTTGCAACTGCTCGTCTCGCAATTGCAGTCGCTCCCCAGTCTGCCTTCGCTCTTCACCGAGCTGGTCAACGAGATGCGATCGCCCAACGTCTCGATGAAGAAGATCGGAGAGATCATCGCCAAGGACCTGGGAATGACCGCCAAGATTCTGCAGATGGTCAATTCCGCCTTCTTCGGCATCCGCCGGCGAATCTCCAGCCCCGGCGAAGCCGTGAGTCTGCTCGGGCTCGACACCATCATGACGCTGGTCCTGACCATCAACGTCTTTTCGCAAGTCAAGCAGGAGGCGCTGCCCGGCTTTTCGCTGGCCGCCCTCTGGAGCCAGAGCATGCGAGTCGGGACGCTGGCCAAACGGATCGCCATGAAAGAGGCTCCGGATCCAGGCGTGGTCAAAGACGCCTTTACGGCCGGACTGCTCCATGACGCCGGGCACCTGGTGCTGGCCGCGAATCTGCCCGAGGAGTACTCCAGGATGCTGCGCCTGAAACAGGCTCAGGAGAAACCCGAAGAGGAGTCCGAGCGAGAGGTCTTCGGGGCCAGCCATTCGGAGATCGGCGCCTACCTGCTCGGTCTGTGGGGGCTGCCGGATCCGATCGTGGAGGCGGTGGCGTTTCATCACCATCCGGAGCGCTGCGTGGCCAACGGTTTCGGCCCGATCACCGCCGTGCACGTGGCCAATTCCCTGGAGCGCGAAACGCGGCCGGCCCCCCGGAAAGATCCGTCCGAGGCGATCGATCTGGACTACCTGGCCCGAATCGGGCTGACCGACCGTCTCCCGAACTGGAGAGAGATCTGCGCCAGCATCGCCCAAAGCGAGACGGCTTGAGCTGAAGGCTCTGTTAACGCAGCTCCTTGGACTTTTTTCAAACCGCGCAACATGCGAAGGTCTTTGGTTCCGCGTCTTTCGTGGTTTTCGCGGTTTGAATCCCAAATTTCAAAGAATTCAATTTCCGGCGTACCAGATATTCTGGCAACTAATGAGTTATTTGACCTGTAGCGCGCGAAGCGCGCTGGAAGAAATCGACGACCGTCACGTCACATAGCATAGCTCTTAAAGTACTAAATGCGCTGTTAATGAAATTGGTTTACCAACCGCGGAAGACGCGAAAGTCGGTTGATTCGCGAGTCTGGAGAAGCGACGATGAACGAGAAAATCCTCTGTGTCGACGATGAGCGTAACGTGCTGGAAGCATATCAGCGATCGTTGAGGAAAGAGTTTGAGATCGAGATCGCCACCGGGGCGGCCGAAGGGCTGGAGGCCGTGGCGAACCGGGGGCCATTTGCCGTGATCGTCTCCGACATGCGGATGCCGCACATGGACGGCATCCGGTTCCTCGCGCGGGTGAAGGAGGTCTCGCCCGACAGCGTCCGCATCATGCTCACCGGCAACGCCGACCAGCAGACAGCGATCCAGGCCGTCAATGAAGGGAGCATCTTCCGTTTTCTCAACAAGCCCTGCTCGCCCCAGAATCTGGCGGTGGCGCTCAATGCCGCAATTCATCAATACCGGTTGACCGTGGCGGAGAAGGAGTTGCTGGAGAAGACGCTGATCGGCTGCGTGCAGGTCTTGACCGAAATCCTCTCCATGGTCAATCCGACCGCCTTCGGCCGCGCGTCGAGAGTCCGGCGGATGGTGAGTCAGCTCGCCGAGGTCCTCAAGATCCGAGACACCTGGCAGGTCGAGGTCGCCGCCATGCTCTCGCAGGTCGGCTGCATCTCGATCCCCGAAGAGATCCTGAACCGGCTCTACTACGGCCACGTCCTCGACAATGATGAGTTGAAGATGATCCAGGCCCATCCGCAGATCGGATACGATCTGCTCAAACACATTCCGCGCCTGGAAGGAGTGGCGGAGATCGTCGCTTATCAGGAGAAGCTCTTCAACGGCCAGGGCCTGCCCAACGATCACCGGCGCGGCGCGGAGCTTCCGATCGGAGCCCGCATCCTGAAAGTGGCGCTCGATTTCGACAAGATGCTCCAGGGGCGCCGGAACGCCTCCGAAGTGCTGGAGACCATCCAGAAACGCAGCGGGCTCTATGATCCGGCCGTCGTCGACGCGCTCAGGTCGATCCTCAGCACCGAGAATCTCTATGAGATGAAGTATGTCCGGATCAACGATCTGTCGCCCAATATGCTGCTGGCCGAAGACATCTTCTCGGTCAAAGGGGTGTTGTTGATCCCCAACGGACAGCCAATCAATCCCTCGCTCTGTCTCCGCTTAAAAAATTTCCGCGACTCGGGCGCGATCAACGAACCGATCAAGGTCCTGCAGTCGATTCAACAGTTCACATCCGCCGCCCAGGACGTGTGGGAGGGCGGAACCGTGGCCTCCCGGGAAGGCCGATAAGACTCTTTTTGAGATTTGAAATCGCGAAAGGCGCGAATGCGGTGCCGTTATCTGAAGACGAAGGTCAGAACGCTGTCGACCTTGACCGCGATCCCATTCAAAGTGGTCGGAGTGAAGACCCACTTGCGCGCCGCCTCGACGGCCGGACCGCGCAACACCGGATGGCCGCTGACAGCCTTGGCGCTGAGAACGTGTCCATCCTCCGACACCAAAATCTGGACCTCAACCGATCCAAAGGCATTCATGCTTCTGGCGTTGGCCGGGTAGACCGGTTTGACCTTGACCAGCGCGAGCCCCTGTAGAACTCCCTCCTGGATCTTCTGCGGCTCTTGCGGAGCCGGCGGTTCAGGAGGCTCTTCCGTCTTGGGCACATTCGGCAAAGCGGCCGTCCCGGTCGCCGAAGGCTCAGGCGTCGGAGTCGGCTCGGGAGTCGTCGCGGCCGGCGCCGGTTCAGGCGCGGCCGGCGGAGGCCCCGTCACTTCCGACGCAATCTCGGGAGCCGACGGACTCTTGCTCAAACTCCTCAGAGAGAGCGGCGTCACTCCGGAGGGAGATCCCATCCGCGTCAGGCTCGCCGTCACGTCCGAAAGCTGTCCGGGAAGGGTGTCCGGCGAGTGCCACAGCTTGACCAGGTCACGCAGGCGTTGTATCAGGTAGAGTTGCTTATTCTGTCTGATGAAGGCCGTGTAGAAGGCCGGTCTGTCCGAAATCCCGGTCTTGAAGGTTCCGACGCTGATCGCGACGATCAACTGGCGGCCATCCGGCAGCGCGGCGCTGGCTTCCGCACACGCGGTCTGATCCTGATCGGTCGTGGCCGGTCGATCCTCATGCTCTCCGCATTCAGTCAACTGCCAGACCACCACCGCCTCCGGACCGACGAGCTGACTGAACCACGCCCTGAAGGGCGTGTTAGGCAGATCCGCGTCGAGT
>DATEFT010000693.1:0-6917 GCA_035280505.1 Blastocatellia bacterium
GCCTTTCTCCGCCAGGCACGCAAACAGGACCGGTTCAGCTATGCCGGACAGGTCTCCGCTCTGACTAACGCGGAAGAATTCAATCGCTGGCTGCGGGAATTGAGCCGGATAGAATGGGTCGTCTATGCCAAGCCACCATTCGGCGGGCCGGAACGGGTCTTGAAGTATCTGGCGCGATATACCCATCGCGTCGCGATCTCCAATCACCGGCTATTGGAACTTTGTGATGGCCAGGTGACCTTCCGCTACAAAGACTACGCCGACGGCAATGTCACCAAGACGATGACGCTCGGCGTGGAAGAATTCCCCCGCCGTTTTCTGCTTCACGTCCTGCCGCGTGGATTGGTGCGGATTCGATACTATGGTTTTCTCGCCAACTGCTGCCGGGCGGAGAAGCTGAAGCTCTGCCGCCGCCTGATCTCGGCTGAAAAGACTGAACCGGGGATGGTCGATGAAGTCCGGCAGTTTGTCGCTGAGAGCGATCCGGAGACTGCACGCCTGATCTGTCCGAATTGCCATCGAGGAAAGATGGTCATCGTCGAAAGGATTGAAGCCTCACGCGGGGCCGATCAGAGGAGGGTCTTGTCATCTCCGACAGCCGACACGTCGTGAATTAGAGATGAACGCCGGTGACTCAACCAGGATTTCGGCGAGGCCGAGAGGGCTGATGGGGAATCGTGTATCTGCGACCTCCGGAAGCCATCGCCTCGCGGCAATCCGCAGGCGATCAGGCGGCAAAAGCGGAGAAGGGGTGCCACTGAATGACTGAGTCCGACAATCCCAGGCAGGCTGGAGGAGAAAAGACGTTCATCTCCGGCCTGTCGTGAACGATGGCCCAACCAATCAAACCCCATAGCCACGGCGCGGTTAGTTCAATCAAGTCTATGCGCAGAGCTCAGGGCCGATACGACGGGTTGAAACCGAGGTGCGTCCTGACCCCTGCGCATAGACTCCTCTTCATTATGTGCTGCAGGGCATAACACAAAAATCTATGACACGCTCTGCCGATTCCCTTCTTCTCTGGATTTTTAGTAATCGTTCAGTCCATACCTGGGAACAGATCGTAGGTTCCGAAAAGAACTCGTTACCGCTGCTGCTGATCGGTCAACCTGAATTCGTTCGAGATCCGCTCCTCCAAAGGCAGAAGCGATATAGAGTTGGGATTACGCAGTTGGTATCGGAGATATTCGGCCGGGTTTGAGAACAGAGGCTGAGCCGGACCGTCGGTCTGCAGAATTTCATAGACAATCCGGTAGGTCCCATCGACCTCGTCCATCTCAGGCTCGAGTTCTGGGTATTTGCTTTTGCCCGGCGGATATCCGTAGAGATAAACCTTGTCGTTGAACGTCCCTCCAGGCTCGATTGTAATGGGGAGGCTGAAGCACGTTGGTACTGGTAGTGAAAGCACGGGGACCCATTTATCGCCAATCTTCTTCTCGATTATTGGATGTGGTCCGGCGCATCCGGGTAGGTGCACCAGACGCTCGGATCGATTCGTATAGAGGATCTTGATCAGGACCTTGATTGCCGAATCCGGAGGAGGCAGGCGAGTAACTGAGTATACCTGCTGATCAGTTCGAATTGGCGGCTCCGCCCCGGTGATCTCGGGCGCGCCGCCCACCCAAGCCACACAACTCAGTAAGCTCGACAACAGTAGTGGGATGTATTTAATAATCTGCATCGCTCCTCCGATAAGACACTCATCAGTTTATGTGGATTCTCCTGTATCGTCTACTCTGATAGCTACAATTTCAGAATATCCTCGCCCCCCCATCAGAACGGATACAAGACAGACGTGACCGTTCAGGCACCCTGTTAAGTCCAGCGGGACCTGCGCTGCCGAGATCTTCAACATTTGTAACCAGTCAGTTTTTCCAAGCTCTTTAAGCACGAAAATGGCTCCCTTTGACCTTCTAGCGTCATGGTTGATCGGGTTGTTACTGAGTACTCAAGGCAACCAATCGCCGCTTTTGAAAACTAAGCGGCGAGTTCACGTTTCGCCACTCTCGCCAAATTAACCAGCTAGACATTCCGGAAGCTCAATTCTATTTCTTATGAAGCGCGATTGTCTTCCCCGCGGAGTTGTTCATCCGCTTTTTTAAGAATCCGGCTCAAGATTTCCAAATACGTCTTGCCATCTCCGGTAATATAGACGAACTCCTGGAGGTCGAACAGTGGCCTTTCAGGCACCGGTAATCTTTCATCGTCTTTGTGTCTCTCCTCGACGGTGATGAGGCCGTACCCTGGCTTGGGTTGGATAAAGTTGAGCCCGTCCAACCGATGCAAATATCTGTATAAATCAGGTTCGTATCTGATCATCACCGGCATGGCCCCATTCAAGCCTTCGAGCAACCCTATCTCATGCTTCGTGAGGATGCCTTTAAGCGCGATCTGGATTGCCTTGATTTCGGACTCCTGGACATCTTGCCGCTTCTGGACTCGCTCCAGCTCGATGCCCCAGAGCTTCAATCGCTGTAGATTCTCGTCAGTAAACCGGCCCACCAAACCGAGCAGGGCCTTACGAAAGACCAGCAGAGCGATCAGGCCCACGACCGGCCACGACAAGAGCATTGATCCGAGTGCTTTAACCCATTCAAGTCTCATCATTCAAACCTTCCATCTTCACGACCCGATGAACCCGGCACTAATTTGCCTGCCTCGGACGGACTTGGTTTGTAATGAGGCTGAAGCAAAATCCGTAAGTCCGCAGTCTGCGCCAGTCAGGGATTCTCGTAAAGATTGTTTTATAGACGGTGCCACTTTGTTCGTTACCGAGTGCGAGTTGAGTGGTTATCTTTCAATTTCGCCGGCGAATTCTCCGGGCGATGCGATCGCTTTGCTTGTCTCGCTTCACGGCGATGGTGTGGACATAGACCCGCGTCGTCGCCTGATTTTCATGATCGAGCGCCGATTGCGTCTCGAGCAGGTCACCGGAGTCTTCGAAGATGATTCGCGCATAAGTATGTCGCGTCTGGTGGATGTTGACCTGGCGGATCCCGGCCTTGGCCGCATACTTCTTCAAGTTATTGGCGAAGGATCGTGAAGTGAGGGACTCCCCCGGGGCGCCGGCGCGATCGTGCCTGGTCCAAATTGGATCGCCGGTATGCAGAACTGAAAGCTGCTTCGACTTTTTCAGGTAAGCCTCGAGCGCCTCACGGACCTCCGCCTGTCTCACTTCCCTTCTCTGATGTTTCCCGCCCTTTCGTTTATACCTGATGATCAGGCCGTCTTCTTGCAACTCAACGTCATTCCCTCGCAGACCGAAGAGTTCATTCCGGCGCAAGCCGGAGAAGAGATAGAAGAGCGTCACGGCATAATCCCGCAGGGCATGGATCGATCCCTTCTTCGCCTCCGCTGCGATTGCATCGAGAATCGAGTTCATCTCGTCGTCAGTCCAGGCTTTGGTCTTCTCGGTTTGGTACGGCCGAGGCGCCTTGGGTCGTCCCAGCGAGACCGGGTTGTGGGGAATGTGTTCCTTGATCCCCGGATGTGTCCTGAGCCACTCGTAGAAGGAGGAGACACGCGAGAGATAGGAATAGACCGTATTCTCGGACTTCTCCGATTCCAGATGTTTGCGCCAGGCGCGGACATCCATCGGATCCACTTCCCCCGGATGCTTGCCGACGAAATTCAGGAAAGACCGGATAATTTTCTGCTTATCGGACAGCCGCTCTTCCCGGTCCCTGGTCTCGGTGCGAGTGCTGGCTTCCGCCCACAGGACGATCGCGTTCTCGATCGGATCGGCCGCAACCGGAGCGATAGACTGATGGGCCGTCAGCCTGGCAAGCGATCGATTATTGGATTCATCAGGCATCTTGCGCGATTCCATCTTTCGCCGTCATTCGTAGACTGCTTTTCGCCGCATGATTAATTCGTCGTATTTCCGGCTGAGGGTTTCATCAAAGCTACCTCCGTGGCACATCAATTTCTCGATGTCCTCTTTGCCGAAGAGCAAAATCGCACGGCTGTTGGCGTAGTCCTGAACTTGGGTCACGACCCCTTTACTAAATCCGGAGAGTGAAAAGACAATTCCCCGAATCCCATCCCGGTTCATCAGCTTTCCATGGAGTTCTCTTATGATGCCGCGATCCATTCTCATCCCATGAGTGCGCCAGTTGCTCCAGGACCTTAGTGCGCCAGAGTCGATTGTTTTCTGAGAGATCGGCCGGCGCAATTCCTTCCTGTTCGGCTCGCAGTATTCCGTTTGCGGTCGGCTTGGCGTGGCGATCGGAGGCGACAATTTTGATTAAATTTTTGTGCTCGAGATCGTCACTGGCCTCGTTGAACTCCTGTTCTCCCCACTGCCGTTTCGCCGCCAAATAAAGTAGACCGGTTTTTGAATAGCCGGCGGCCCACTCGGTCTACATGGTCTTTAGAATTTCGCGCTGAATGTCTGCTTGATTCATATTGTCATGACTTATCGTGCTGCCGCTTGGTCTGAGGATCAAATCACGGCCCATTTCATCGGCGATTGACTCTTGACCTCGGGAGAGCTTCAATGAAGGTGATCAGCGGGGTTGGTCGGCTTGAGTTCCCAGCCGCGGCGCATACTTCGTCAGGACTCCCGCCACTGGCGATCAGTCGTCCTTCATAAATCGCCACCCACTTGCCGGCATACTTTTCTCGATTCTCGCTTAACCACCGGAGGTCCCTGCTCATATCGCGCATCGCGAGCGGAGTCTCGATGATCCGCCCCATCTTTTTTTCATAGAGCTGGACATCACTGACTTTCAGCCGCCGCTGGTTTCCGACCATTCGCGACGGGATCTCACCGCGATCAATGACCTGGACCAGGTAGCCTCGCGAGACTTTCAAATAGTCGGCCGCATCCTGGGTCGTCATCTCAGAGTCGGTCGCCAGAACCGTCACCGTGCGCCCCTGCGCCAATTCCGTCAGAATCTGTTTCAGCAGAGGCCTGACGAGTTCCGGCAGACTGAACTTGTCATCCAAATCGTCGTCCGTCGTCAAAGCCAGCGGCCTATCGGAAGAGAGAAGTCGGTTGAGACTCCTCCGCTCATCAAGCGACATTTTGAATTTTGCATCCTCTGCCCCCACTCTTTCCTGGTTCTCCTCTGGTGTGATATCCGCTCTTGCCCATGACGGCCGTCTGTTCCCGGCTACCTGTCCTTATTATATATACAGCCGGGCAACAAAGTACAATACTCGCTATATTCGACATACACGACTTACTCGTCGCAGAGTGATTATGATTCTATTACTGTTCTCGTAGGGGAATCATAGTATTCGCGTATATATTACCGGTGCGACTTCGCATCAGTAAATGTCGTGAAATAGGCGCCGCCTCAATCGTTGTCGTAATGTAGGAAATTGATTGCGTTCTCTTCGATGTTTCCGCGCTCGTGATCGTATCTAACCACCATCCGGATATCCTTGTGCCCGGTCATTCCCTGAACCTGACGATAAGTGAATCCCAGGCTGAGTGCCCTGGTGACTGCTGTCCGCCTCAGATCATGTGGTGACAGCTTCAGTCTCGGCTTCTTCGACTTCTTGTTCTTGGTGGCCGGTTGGTTAGGATTATCCTTAGTCACTCTTTGATTGAGCCCGGCGAAGTCCGCCCAGCGATTGACGATCTGACAGATTTGCCGGGCCGAGAGCGGCTTATCAAACTCGAGAGTCCGATAGTTGACGATCGGTTGGAAGATGAAGGCGTCATCGCCGTCGCAGTGGAGGTTCTGCCGCCGCACAGCATCCAATTGTAGATAGTGATCGATCGCCTGCTTGATATCTTTCGGCAACGGAATGGTTCTCTCTCGTCCGCCCTTGACCCGCACTCGCGCCGTCCAGCGCCCGTGGCTCCAGACGATCGATGACAATCGCAGATTTCTCACCTCGCTCACCCGCAGGCTCGTTCGGGCCAGGACAAGCAACAACGCATGGTCGCGGGCGCCGTCGGTCCGGTTCTGATCGGGAGCATTGATCAGCCGCATGACCTCTTCCGGCGCCAAGGTTCGGCCGGCCATATCTTCCGGGACCTGGGGGACGCTCACGAGCTTGGTGTCGGCGGGATTGAACGAGAGATCCCCGGCCGCCTTCAGGTAGTTGAAATAGGCGCGGACTACCGAGAGCTTGGTGTTGACGGTCCGGGCCTTTCTTCTCTTCTTCTTGATCAACTCATCCCGATAGGCGATGACATCCTCGACGGTCACCTTCGCCGGGGGCTTATTGACGAATGAGAAGAAATCGAGCAGCGCCCGGGTATAGGCCCGGCGGGTATCCTCCGAGACCGACTTCTCGATGAAGTTCCGGGCTTTCGGGAGTTCGAACCGCGTCGGCCGGGCGACCGGCGAATCGGCGGTGCCTGAGTCCGTGGGAACAGTTGAGGAGACGATGATCAGTTGATTGGCAGCCATTAGGGTGCTCTCCAGGGTCGAAATCGTAATCAATCGGGCCAATTCACGGGGAAATCGACGAAAAATGATAGTCCGGAGAGCTGGCATTTTTCAATCATTTTTCCGAAAAATGCAATTATCGGAATTGCCCTCTGTAAAGTGCGAAATCTTTCACGAACTCACGACTAATCAACTATTAGACCGTTCCTAAGCAGCGCTCGCTAACTCCCTAATTTTCGCCCAAAATAGAGGACCAGTGCTCGGCGTGATCTTGATAGGGAGTGTGGTAAGTGGATAGCGATGAACTTTCATTTCAGCCTCTTCAGCAAGGCGTTGGGCAGGGAATCGGGTCGATCGTAGTCTTGACCAACACCTGGGGCCGACTGAATGAGGCCCATTTCCAATCGCGGGTCACAGTAAGGCCCACACTTGATCGGGTTCGAGCGTCGTCAGCAACGTCCGATGTTTGAGTTGACCGTTCGACTGCCGATGCCTGAACATCAGCCGCCGCACGGGTCTGGCATAACCGACGCTCTGAACCGGAATCCACCCCAATTGACGATCCGG
>DATEFT010000694.1:0-9015 GCA_035280505.1 Blastocatellia bacterium
GACACGACGGGCGAGAGCGAACATCAGCTCGCGTTCGCCCGGCCCAACTTCAAGCTGCTGTTCGCCGACGAGCCGCGCGAGGGGTACAGCGTGATCAAGATCGCCGAGTTGAAGCGAACGACCACCGGCCGCCTGAAGCTCTCGGAGGAGTACGTTCCGCCGGCGCTGCACCTTGGCGCGTCCGCCTGGCTGGAGAATCTCTTGCGCCAGTTGATCGAATTTCTGGTGGCCAAGAGCCACTCGCTCGGCGAGCGCCGCCATCAGGGCGGTTCGGGCCAGGCCGTCTTTACGACCGACGACGGCATGGTCCTCTGGGCGTTGCCGACTCTCAACGCGGCGGTCCCTCCGCTGAAGCATCTCTTTCATCAGCGGATCGTTCACCCCGAACGGCTCTACACCGAAATGGCCCGGCTGGCCGGCGCCCTGATGACCCTGGTCTTCGACCGCCACGCCAAGGACCTGCCGCGTTACGACCATCTGGATCTGTACGGCACGTTTCGCCAGCTCGATTTCGAGATTCGGTTCCTGCTCGACCGCGTCGATCCCCAGCGGTACGTTCCGATCCCGCTGACGCAGGAGCGCCCGGCGCTCTATGCGGCCCGGGTCAACGACGATCAATTGTTGCGCGAGGCCGAGTTCTATCTGGCCGTCGGCGCGCAGGTGCCCGAGAACCGCCTGATCGAGCGGGTCCCGTTCGCGGTCAAGATCGCACACCGCGACGGCATCGACACGGTCATCAACAACGCCCTGAGCGGCGTCAGCATGACGCATGTCCGGCCGCCCGGACAGATTCCGACCCGCGCCGGGCTCCATTACTTCAGATTGGACCGCAACGACGTGGACGCGTCGTTGAAACGTTTCTGGGATTTCATCGTCGCGACCAAGACGCTCTCGGTCTGGGTCGCGGATGAGTTCCCGGAGGCCAGGCTGGAGCTATACGCGATCAAGCCCAGCTAGACCTGAAGATCGTTTCGAGATCGTTGAGAGGAGATCACATGCAGCAACAGGTCGCCGTCAATCATCCGCCAGGGCGCGCGAGCGGAAAGCCGGCCAACGAACTGATTCACCTGGCGACGCCGCTGTTCCAACTGATGATGAGGATCAAGGCCCAGTTGGTCGCACCGTCGGACGAGATGCGCCGCACGGTCGAAAACCTGCTCAAGACCTTTGAGGAGAAGGGCGGCCGGCGCGGTTACAAAGAACGTCAATTGCAGGACGCCAGGTTCGCGCTCACCGCTTTCGTGGATGAGACGGTGCTGGCCGGCGGGTTCCCGCTGCGCGAAGAGTGGGAACGATATCCGCTGCAACTCGAGTACTTCAAGGAGGCCCTGGCCGGAAACAAGTTCTTCGAGCGTCTCGACGCCCTCTTGAAGGAGGGGGCGCCGGAGGCCGACGTGATCGAGGTCTACTACCTCTGTCTATTGCTCGGTTTCAAGGGCAAGTATGACGTCTTTCTCGAGGATCAATTGCCGGCCGTGACCAATCACGTGGCGGAGCAGTTGCGGAAGGCGGGCCGCCTGCGCGAACGCGAGCTGTCGCCCCATGGCCTGCTCAACGATCAACCGGCGCCGCCGCCGCCGGAGCCGGAATTGCCGCGCTGGGTCAAGGTGGCCGCGATCTCGGCGGTCGGCGTCGTGATCTTCGCCTATCTGGTCTTCAACTGGTCGCTGCTCTCGACGCTCGAGGCGGCCATGCGGGAGAGCTTATTGAAATAGATTGAACCGCTTAGCGTGTTTAGCGGTTGATGTTTGCAGATTCCAAAAATGATTGCCATCACTAATCGTCTCAAGCCCTGGTTTCTGATCTCCGCGCTCGTCGGGTTGACCCTCATCGCCGTCGTGCTGATCCTGGTTTTGAGCGGCGATCCGATCGTGAGCGTGATCCTGATCGCCTTGATCCTGCTGCTCTGGCCGATCGGATTTCTGGTCAGGCCGTATCTGCAAAGGTCCGCGGCGCCTGAATCTTCGCCGCCCCAGTCGGAGCAGGACGCGCCTCAACCGGACCGTCCCTCGCGAACTTACCCACATCTGGAGAGCGGCGCGGCCGAGACCGTCGATTTTCTGCGCCGGAACCGGCGCGGCGCGGCGCCGGGCGGCGACGCCATCTACGGCCTGCCCTGGTTTCTGATCGTGGGGCCGCCCGCGAGCGGGAAGACCTCGCTCATGCTCTCGGCCGGTCTTCCGTTCACTCCGCTCCAGAGCCAGCGCCAGGTCGACCTGGATCTGCTGCGTCCGACGGGCAATTGCGAATGGCGGATCACCGATGACGCCGTCTTGATCGATTCCGCCGGCCGTTACCAGACCGAAGGGGCCGATCGCGACGAATGGCTGGGCCTGATCGAGATTCTCAAGCGATATCGCCGGCAGCGCCCGCTCGACGGCCTGGTGATCGCCGTCAACGGCGCGGGATTGCTGGCGATGCAGACCTCCGCCGAGGTCGAGCAGCAGGCCCGGATCCTCCGAGCCCGGCTCAATGAATTGACCTCCGGACTCGGAATCCAGTTTCCGATCTACCTGGTCCTCACGCACGCCGACAAGGTTCCGGGTTTCGGCGATTTCTTCGGCGGGCTGGCGGCCGCGGACCGCTCGGGAGTCTGGGGGGCGATGATCCCGCTGGCCAACAAAGACCGGGCCCACGCGCTCTTCGATACGGAGTTCGATCAGTTGTTCGATTCGCTCCTGAGCCGCCGGTTGCCGCGCCTCGACGCCGCCGACACGCCGGGAGAGCAGTTGGGGGCCTTCGACTTTCCCTTGCTCTTCAACACCGCGCGCCAGCGGTTCGGCGTCTTTATCACGGCGCTCTTCAGTCCGAATCCGTTCAGCCGGCTGCCGCTGCTCCGCGGCATCTATCTCACGGGCAGCGCCCCCAAACTGCCGCCGCCGCCGCGCCAGACCGGAGATAGCTCGATCCTGGAGGTCCACATTCGCAGCAAGGGCCTCTTCACCGAGGGGCTCTTCAGACAGGTCTTGCGGGGCGACCGGCACGTCGCCGCCGCCCTGCAGGTCATGCACGGACGGCCGCACCGGATTCGCCGGCTGGCGATCTCCGCGGCGGCGCTCGGAGCCCTGTCGCTGTTGCTGCTGATCGGAATGTCCGTCTCATATTTCAACAACCGCCGCTTGATCGCGGACGGCCAACGCGCCGGCGCCGATCTGTTGCGCCACTTCAAGCCGGCGGGCGGCGGCCTCGCGGCGCCATTGACTCCGATCGAAGCCGAAGACCTCGGTCGTCTGCAGGATCTTCTGATCGAACTGGATGATTATGAGCGGGGCTGGTTGAGCCCGATCTCCCGCCGTCTCGGTCTCTACACCGGTAACCGGCTCCGGCCGCGGTTGCGCGAGATCTATTTCGATTTCGTCAGCCAGCGGCTGCTGGCCTCCGGCCTCGACGCGCTGGCGCAGGATCTGAACCAGAAGACGCCCGCCCAGGCGGCCGGGGAGCAGCCGGAACAACTCGATGCCGCCGAGCAGGGCTATTACGACCGGCTGCGAGCCTATCTGATGGTCGAGCAGCAGGAGCGGGTCGAGCCGGTCTTTCTGCAACAACAACTGGCCGCTTTCTGGCGGGAAGGTCCATCTTCCACCGAGACGCGGCACCTCTACTACTATGCCGAGCAGGCTGGCCGCAGCGACGACGGCGATCCACGGGTTCCCAGGCCGGTGGCCGATCGGGCGGTCGTGACCGAGGCCCGCGAGAAACTGCGGAACTATGCGGCGGCCAAGCAGATCTACAACGAGATCATCGACGACATTGCCCGTCAGGGTGAGCCCTATCGTTTACGCGAGGCGGTCGGCGGCCAGCAGGGCAGCCAGTGGTTCGAGGAGATCGGATCGCTGTCGGTGCCTTACACCTTTACCAAAGAGGCCTACTACCGGCACGTCAAGGGCGAAGCCTGGCTGGCGGCCTTCGAAGAGGTCCGCCGCAAGAGCCAGAACGACTGGGTTCTGCAGCGGCCCTTCGATTATCAACGCGTGCAGCCGCAGGCTCTGCGGCAGGCTTACGAGCGCGACTACCTCACCGCCTGGCAGCGGTTTCTCGAAGGGATCCGGATCAAGGCGTTTCAGAAGAAGAGCGATGCGGTCGAGGCGCTCGACCTGTTCTCCCAGCCGAATTCACCCTTCGCCGCGGTCTTCGATCAGGTGCGGCTGCAAACGACGCTCTCCGAACCGCCGATCACCGGCGGCGTGATCGCCTGGCTCAAGTCCTGGCTGACCTCGAAAGAGGGCGCCGGCACCGAGGTCGAAAAGTCCTTCGCGGCGGTCAAGAGCTTCAAACTCGAGGCTTATCTGGAGAAGCTGAAAGAGGTCGGCCAGCGGCTGAACGAGAAGTCCGGAGACGAGTGGCGGCAGGTCGCGGCTTTGGCGGAGGATCCGGGATACAAGAAGGCCCGCGACGAAGCGCGCGGCCTGCTCCGATCGCTCAAGGCCAATCCGGGCGGCGGTTCGATGGCGGCCCTGCTCGGCCGCCCGCTCGACAATGTCGAGAGCGCGCTCGGACGCGGCGTCGAGAAGGACCGCGACGCGGCCTGGAATGCGCTCTACAACGCGGCGCGGGGATTGGAAGAGCGATATCCCTTTAAGAGCGGCAGCTCCACGGAGATTCAGCCTGCCGACCTCGCCGATTACCTCGGCCGGCTGACGCAATTCTTCGATCAGTACCTGAAGAACAGTTTCGACCGCACGCCCGGGCCTTACACGCCCTTGCGGAAAGAGGATTTCTCCGAGGAGTTCGTGATCTATCTCAATCAAATGTTCCGCCTGCGCGATGCGTTGGCGATCAGGGCACCGGGAGGCCAGCCGGCCTTCAGATATAGCCTGGCCCTGCAACCGCCGCCGGGCCAGACCGTCGAGATGCGAATCGACGGGCAGACCGTGAAGGCCGAAAGCGGGCTGCAGACGGCCTCGCTCAACTGGCCGTCATCCGGCCAGATCAGCGGCGTGGAGATCGGCACGCTCGACAAGGGGCAGTTCCGAAGATCGAGAAACTACTACGGCGGAGCCTGGGGGCTCTTCAGAATGGTGGCCGAGCGGTCCGGCGGCAGCCCTCCCTATCAGATCAATCTGGATGGCGTCCGCGTCACGATCCAACCGCCGAGCGCCGGCAACAATCCGTTCATCGATTTCGCCCGGCTTCGTGCGCCGCGATCCATCGGCAGGTAGATCGGGATCAGGATTCGGAGGTAGCTGAAGCTACCCCAAAATAGCTAGCTCTTTTACCCTCTGTCTAGCGATGTGGCGAAGCACCGATCCCTGTATTCTCGGATCGTGGGACGATGAATGGCGATGCCGTTGTGCAGCACGCCTCGATGATGCGGTCATCGGAACAGAGCGAAGTCGGAGAATCAGGGAGAAGAATTAATGTCAGCCATCGTGTCGATCACGGACCTCGAAGCCTTACTCAAACCGATCTCGGAAGAGACGCCCACCGGCCAGGACTTGAAGCTGGTCTGGTTCGATCCCAAGAAAGGTATCTACTGGCATGATCGGATCCGCGAGGCGCATCGCGAGAACCTGTACGAGACCGTGCCGAAAGCGCCCGACTGGCCGGCCGTGATCGAACTCTCCACGCGGGCGCTGAGCTCGCTCACCAAAGATCTACAGATCGCGGCCTGGCTCTCCGACGCGCTCGTCAAATCCGACCGGCACGACCGGCTGGCGGGGCTGCGCGACGGTCTCCGGTTGTTGCGCGGCCTGATCGAGCAATACTGGGAAGCGGTCTTTCCCGCGAGCGACCCCGAAGGCGAGGACGGACATTTCGCGGCTCGCGCCAACATCGTCGCCGCTTTCGACGCCAGGCTCGCGATTGCGGTCAAGACCATCCCGCTGACCGACGGCGCGACCGGGCTCAAATATTCCTATCTGAACTGGGAAGAGTCCAAACTTTTCGACGTGCCCGATAAGGACCAGCTCGACTCGTTGAGTTCGGACGAGCTGGAGAGAGTCACCCAACTGAAGGCGCAGGCGGAGAAGGAGCGGAAGGTCACCAGCGAAGATTGGCGGAAGGCCGTGCAGGGGACGCCCTACCCGTTTTTCAAGGAGCGCCTCGATCTGCTCAAGGAGTGCGCGGAAGAGTTGGAGGCCCTCGAAGAAGCCGTGGATCGGCATTTCCAGCGTGAAGCCCCCGGCGTGAAAGAGCTGCGCCGGGCGCTCGAAGATCTGATCTCGGTGGTCGCGCAGTTGGAGCGGACGAAACGTCCGCCGGAGGTCGCCGCCGCCGAGGATCGGTCGCCGGCAGCCGGCGAGCCCGGTTCATCGAACGGCCACTCGGACTTCACCGCTCTGCCGGGCCAGGTGTCGACGCGGCAAGAGGCGTTTCGCCGTCTGGCCGAGGTCGCCGAATATTTCCGTCAGGCCGAACCGCACAGCCCGGTCTCCTATCTGCTACATCGCGCTATCAAGTGGGGCCAGATGCCGTTGGATATCTGGCTGCACGACGTGGTCAAAGACCTCAGCGTCTTGAACCAATTCCATGAACTCTTGGGAATCAAAACTGAAGGTGAATAGTTTTCAGCCTGAAACCTGAAACCTGAAACCTGAAATCTGGAGAAAGAGTATGCCGCCCAAACGAGAAAGTATTCAACAGAAGATCAGCCGCATTCGTCCGCCGCGCGTGCACATCACCTACGATGTCGAGATCGGCGATGCGATGGAGGTCAAGGAACTGCCTTTTGTCGTTGGAGTCATGGGCGATTTCAGCGGTCAACCGGCGGAGCAGTTGCCGAAAGTCAGAGATCGCAAATTCGTGCAGATCGACCGCGACAACTTCGATCAGGTCATGACCGGAATGAAACCGCGCCTGGTCATGCGCGTGCCCAACAAGCTGTCGGAAGACGGCGGAACCATGAGCGTCGAGCTCAACTTGGCGGAGACCGAGGACTTTCACCCCGACCGTCTGGCGCAACAGGTCGAGCCGCTGCGAAGACTGGTCGAACTGAGGCGAAATCTCAACGACCTGCTGGCCAAGATGGACGGCAACGACCGGCTGGGCGATCTGCTGCAAGAGATTTTGCAGAACGCCGACTCTCAGAAGGCCCTCGGCGCCGCTCTCGGTTTGGAATCTTCATCCGGCGCGGCTTCCGAGAATTCGGGCGAACCAAAGGAGGAGTAGATGAACGAGCAACAAGAACTGAAGACCAGCGTCCACGCGACTCCGCAACCGCCGGCTGAGATCGGTCTGCTCGACGAGATTCTCGACAAGGGATTGCGGGCTCGCGATGAGAGCCAGGTCGAACGGGGCAAGAACCTGATCGCTGACTTTGTGCAGCAAGCCATGCAGGGGCAACTGGTCATGTCCAAGAGCCTGGAGACGACCATCAACGCCCGGATCGCCGAGATCGACCGCCTGCTCTCGGCGCAGCTCAACGAGATCATGCACCACGAAGCCTTTCAGAAGCTCGAAGGCTCCTGGCGCGGCCTGCGGCACCTGGTCTTCGAGACCGAGACCAGCAACATGCTCAAGATCCGGGTCATGAACGTGACCAAGAAAGAGCTCTCGAAAGAGATGGACGCGGCCATCGAGTTCGACCAGTCGGCCGTCTTCAAGGGCATCTACGAGCAGGAGTACGGCATGTTCGGCGGCGAGCCTTACGGAATGCTGATCGGCGATTACGAGCTCGGCAATTCGTATCAGGACCTGAACTTTCTGGAGAAGATGTCCGGAGTCGCCGCCGCCGCGCACGCGCCCTTCATCTCGGCGGCGTCGCCGCAGATGTTCGGTTGGGACAGCTTCACTCAACTGTCGGAGGTCCGCGACCTGGCCAAGATCTTCGATCAGGTCGAATACGGCAAGTGGCGTTCGTTCCGCGACTCGGAGGATTCGCGCTACGTCGGCCTGACCTTGCCCCACACGCTCATGCGGATGCCCTACGGCAGGGATACCTTGCCGACCGAGACCTTCAACTTTCAGGAGGACGTTGACGGCAAGGATCACAAGAAATATCTCTGGGGCAATGCGGCCTATTCATTCGGGACGCGGGTGACCGAAGCCTTCGCTCTCCACAACTGGTGTGTGGCGATCCGTGGGGTCGAGGGCGGCGGGCTGGTCATGGGCCTGCCGACCCATACCTTCGAGACCGACGAGGGCGAGGTCGCGCTCAAGTGCCCGACCGAGGTGGCGATCACCGACCGCCGCGAGAAGGAGTTCTCCGATCTGGGGTTCATTCCGCTGGTTCACTGCAAGAACCAGGACTATGCCGCCTTCTTCGGCGCCCAGTCCGCCAACAAGGCGAAGAAGTACGATCAGGATAGCGCCAACGCCAACGCGCGGCTCTCGACGCAACTGCAGTATATGTTCGCCGTCTCGCGCATCGCGCACTACCTGAAATCGATCTGCCGCGACAAGATCGGATCTTTTATGTCGCGGGAAGACTGCGAACGCTTCCTCAATCGATGGATTCGGCAGTACGTGGTCGAGGACGACAAGGCCGTCCAGACGGTCAAAGCCAAGTATCCGCTGCGCGACGCTCGCGTGGAGGTCATGGAGGTCCCGGGTAAACCGGGCGTCTACAAGGCCGTGGCCTACCTCAAGCCCCACTTCCAACTCGACGAGATCACGGTCTCGCTGCGGTTGGTGGCGGAATTGCCGAAAGCGGCGAGATAGCCGCGAGGCGCGACCCGGAGACTTTCGTTCGACAGGCTGCGGTTTGGGGCCGGCAGCTTCAACCTTTAACTTGGCCATTTAAGGAGAATTTAGACGATGGCGACGACAGACTATTTTCTGAAGCTTCAAGGGATCGATGGCGAGAGCCAGGACTCCAAACACAAGAACGAGATCGATCTGCTCTCCTGGTCCTGGGGAGAGACCAACATGGGGAAGGAGTCGTTCGGCGGCGGCGGCGGCGCGGGCAAGGTTCAGATGCAGGACTTCAACTTCTCCATGAAAGCCAGCAAGGCCAGTTCCAAGCTGCTGCTGGCCTGCGCCAACGGCGATCACATCACCCAGGCGATTCTGACCTGCCGCAAGGCGGGTAAAGAACAACAGGAGTATCTGAAGATCACTTTCAAACAATGCCTGGTC
>DATEFT010000695.1:0-3312 GCA_035280505.1 Blastocatellia bacterium
CCGTCAACAGAGCCCGATAAATTGCCGCAGACCTGATGCCGGATCTTCGCCTGTCACAGTCAGCGAAGCCGTTCTCCACGTCGTCGATTTTATCACCTAACAAATACGTTGACGAAAACGTATAAATCCGTTATCGTAACGCTCAGGTGAGAGCTACCGTGCGACGTCTCGGCGCGACCGTGATGGTCGATCGAGTGTCCGTCGAAAACGCCCGCGGCGACCGAGAAAAGGGGGCCGAATGAATACCTTGATGGATGGGTTGATTGGCATTACCGCCGAGTGCGCGGCCTGGTTGTTCATCTGGAGTTGGCAGGCCCTGGTGCTGCTCGCGTGCGTGTGGGTGGGGCTCACGCTCGCCCGGGTGAAATCGCCGACGCTTCGGCACCGGATCTGGCTGCTGGGCCTGGTCGCGGTCGCCAGCTTTCCGCTCTGGTTCGCCTTGAACGAATTGCTGTCTCATTCAAGGCCGATCCGTCACTCTCTGCTGCAGACGGTTGAGCTGCCTCTTCCGGCCATCGTCGAACCCGCCCTGGAGTCGGTGGCGCCGCTCATCGTTTCAACAGCTTCGCCGGTTCAAACCCTCGACCTGATCCAGATTGCGCTCTCCGGCGTCTTTCTGGCCTGGATGATCGGCGTCACGAGATCCCTGGCGCTCGCCGCCGGTGCCGCCGCCGGTCTGAAACTGATCCGTCGCCGGGCCGTCAGGATGACCCTGGCCGAGCTGGAGATTGACGAATCGGAATGCGCCGGGTCGAAACGGGGCGGACCGCGGGTGGGGCTCTCGGGCGAAATCGGTTCACCGATTCTGGTCGGCGTCCTGCACCCGATGATCCTGCTCCCCATGGACATCGCAACCTGGACGAGCCCGCGCGAGCGGCGCGCCATGGTTCGACATGAGTCCGCCCACCTCGCGAGACGTGATCATTTCGTCAATCTCTTTCAAACGGTACTCGGCGCCGTCTTCTTTTTTCACCCGCTGGTGCGCTACGCCGGCCATCGCCTGAGCCTCGATCGGGAAATGGCCTGCGATGAACAGGTCGTCAGTTCCGGAATTCACGCCGAGCTCTATGCGGAGAGCATTCTGAAGGCGGCCGAGCGCGAGGTGGCGGGGCGCGGCGCGAATCAACTGGCCTTCTTCTCCGCTCGACGGGTTCTCGAGAAACGAATCGAAGCGATCCTGAACACCGATCAGGGGCGCGTCATCAGGCGAGGCTGGCGTTATCTATTTCCGGCGACGGCGCTGATGGCCGTGATCACCTGGCTTCTGATTCCGGGCCGCGTCGGCGGCGCCGATCTATTTCAAGATCTGGGAGGCTATATGACCAGCAGCACGCGATTTCAGTATCCGGTTGGCAGCGATGAAGAGATCTTAAGCGCCTTGGCGCGGAAGCTGGGCGAAACACTCGCTCGGGATGATCGTTCAATGAGCCGATATCTCGATCCGGAAGATTGCCGGGAGGTTGAATTTCTCGGGCGCCAGATGTCGAAAACCATCAAGGCCTTTCGTAAGAGAGGCAGCGTGATCACCGGCATGGACGTCATCCCTGATCCTCCGGCCATCAACCAGGATGATAAAGCCTTTCTGATCTTCCGGGCCGTCATCCACTTCCGCAACTCACGCGACGGCAGCGAGACCACGATCTCCCGCCAATATTACGCCGCCTTCAAAAAAGTGAAGGGTCAATGGCGGGCCACCAGGGATCTGAATGACCTGGCCAGTTTGGGCGAGGCGGGATTAACGACGCTGCCGACGATGGTTTCGGGCCCGCCCATGTTCGCGGACCAACCGACGGTGCAGCCGGCCGGCCTCGATCAGAGTCACCGCGATTCGGAGGAAGTGGCCGCGGCCTTGCGTGAATGGGCCGATGCCATCCTGCGCCGCGATAGATCGGCTCTCGAGCGGTTTCTCACCGACGATTACGACGGATGGTTCCCCGAAGACATCAGTGAAAACGGGTATTCCTATTGGGATCCCGTCAGTAAAGATCGACAGCTCGCCGCGGTTGAAAAGCACCGCCCTGCAGCCGAGAAGTTCGAGTTCGCCAACCTTCGCGTCTACCCGGCGATCGGCAGTGAGCTGGGGGCCATTGCGCTCTTCACCGGCGCTCCCCTCATCCAGGTTGACGGCCTCGATTCAAATAAGAAATACGGGTATTACGTCAGGCTCGATAAGCAGCCCGCGCAATGGAAGGTCTCGACGCTGAAGGTCGCGCCGACATTTGAGTTCCCCCCGTTCCCGGACGTTTCAGGCGGGAGCGGTAAGACGGAATTTGAGTTTGTGTTTGACCCGGATGGGAAAAACTCGAAAAAGAGGAAATAGAGGTTCCGGGAGAAATTTTGATTTGGCGTCGGCTCGGGATAATTGGCGAGTGAGACCCGAAATGAGTTTACATAAACAGGAACATCGCGGCGCGCATCCGGCGGACCTGAAACTGTTCGCGGCGAAAAATCAGGAAATCCTGCGGCGGGCCGTTGAGGATCTTTCGTGGCTGCTCAGCCGGGGTTATGCACCGACAGCCTCGCTCAAACTGGTCGGCGACCGTTTTACGCTCAAAGATCGCCAGCGATTGGCCGTCGTCAGGGCCGCCTGTTCCGACCAGCAGAGGGAATCGCGCGAGCGAACCCGCCGGCCTCTCGAATCCGTCAATGGACAACACCTGCTGATAGACGGATTCAATATCATCATCACGACCGAGGCCGCGTTTTCAGGCGGCGTGTTGATCCGCTGCCGCGACGGCTGCCTTCGCGATATGTCCAGCGTTCATGGCACCTACAGATCGGTAACCGAAACCGAAGCGGCGATCCGGTTGATCAGCGAGACCCTGCTCCGCGCCCAACCGGCTTCGGCCTTGTGGCTGCTGGATCAACCCGTCTCGAACAGCGGCCGCCTGGCGCAGCGAATCCGCGAAATGGCCGCCGAGCATGACTGGCCATGGAGCGTCGAAGTCGTGATGAACCCCGACCAGGTCTTGCGATCCTCCGGTCAAATAGCCGTGACCTCCGATTCGAACATCCTCGACCATGTGAAAGCATGGATCAATCTGGGAGAGATCCTGGAGCGATTGCCTGAGGCCCGGGTAGTCGATTTGAAAGATGGGTGAAGAGCCTCCGCCGCACACGCCCTTCGCTTCAGTCAATGATGGCTCCGTCATTGAAAGTGACACGGCGTACCACCTTTCCGTTCCGGTCCCAATGGGTGGCCACCCCATGAGCCCTGAAAGCACGCCAGTTCGATTCAATCTTCTTCCGGCCGTTCGGCCAATAATGGGTCCAGACGCCGGTGCCGTCGTTTCGGTGCATCCAGTTCCAGGC
>DATEFT010000696.1:0-11467 GCA_035280505.1 Blastocatellia bacterium
GGCAACGACTCATCGAAGAGTTTCTCGCGCGCTTCGCGGGCGGCCGCGACCAGCGCCGTCTTCCGGATCTCCGCTTCGTCATAGGGCGCCAGCGAGGCGACGATCTGTTCGACGGTCGAGAGCTGCGGCCGGCGGACGGCCTCCTCCAGCAGGTTGTCGATTCGGCCTTGGATCTGCTCGACCCTGGCTCGCAGCTCGGCCGGAACGGCGGCCCCGGTTTCGATCAGACGCCGGGCGTTGAGCAGCAGCGGGTCTCGGGATTCGGCCAGCACGATCTCTTCCAGCGTTCGATAAGTCGTCTCGACATCGGTCCCGGCATGCCCCCAGAGCCGCGTGACGTGAAGATGCAGGAAGACCGGCGCCCGCCGGTGACGGCAGGTGTCGATCGCCTCTGCCGTGACCTTCCAGATCTCATCCATCGTTCCGGAGGCCTCGAAATATGTGAGATGGGGCAGGTGACTGAATGAATCCCGGATCCACCCCGAGGGGGTCTCCACCGAGATGCCGATCCCGTTGTCTTCACAGATGAAGAGGATCGGCGCGGATCCGCCGCGCCGCATGGCATAACGCGCCGCGTTGATGCCGGCCAGCGCGGTCGCATGGTTGGCCGACGCGTCGCCGAATGAGCAGCAGACGATGGAGTCGGCGCTCAACTCGGGCAGCTCCAGGCGGCGGCCCGCGCGCAGCGCCTGGCGCAACGCAAAGGCCAGGCCCGCGGCTTTCGGGAGGTGCGAAGCGATGGTGCTGGTCTGCGGCGGAACCCAGAGCGGAAAGCTCCCCCACACTTTATGCCGTCCCTGCGCGATCGGTTCGTCAGCCGAGGCGCAGAATGAGAGCAGCGTCTCGAAGATCGGGTCGGATTCCGACAGTTTGCGCGCCCGCGCCATCATCAACCCGCCGGAGCGGTAGTGCAGGAAACAGGGGTCGTCCAGTCTCAGCAGCGTGCCGACGATGGCGTTGTTCTCATGTCCGGCGCTGGAGATGGTATAGAACCCCTGGTTGCGCTTTTTGAGTTCGCGGGAGGCGACATCCAGCAGCCGGCTGGTGACCTGGTCCTCGAAGATCTCCAGGGCTTGCTGCACGGTCAGTCCGGACTCCGGACTCAGCCGCGCGGTTCGATCGAGACGTTGACCGGCCGCCGGCGCCGAGGCCAGGTATTGATTGAGAGTGTTCTGGACGATCTCTACACGATTCATAATAGAAGTCTGGAGAAGTCTGGAGAAGTCTGGAGAAGTCTGGAGAAGTCCGGAGACCTGTTCTTCCTGACTTCTCCAGACTTCCCCAGACTTCTTCAGGGTTGTTTGGATTCGTCGGAGAGCCAGGCCCGGCGCAGCGTCAGTTGATTCGAGGCGGCGTCGCCCAGCTCATAGATCCGGTATTGATCGAAAGGTTTCATCGTCGCCGTCAACTCGAAGGTCAAGAGTCTTTCCCGGCGAAAGACCGTGACGGTCAGGCGTTGGCCGTTCCGAATCTCGCCCAGCACGGTGTTGAGATTGGTGGAGTCGAGGCGCCTGCCGTCGATCGCCACCAACTCGTCCGCCGCGTTCAGACCTCCCTCGTATCCCGCGGATCCGGCCCGGAGATCGGAGATCACCACCCGGTCCCCGTTGTTCCGAGTGCGAAAGCCGAGCCAGCCCGGCTGATCGATCTTGCTGTCCGCGTAAGGGGTGTCCGGTCGATAACGGCGATCGAGGCGCAGCCCGGCCCGGTTCAAGTAGGCTTCGAAATCGATCTCCCGATTGCCGCCGACATAGCGGTTGAAGAAATCGGTCAGGTCGCTCCCGGCGACCTTCTCGAATGCGGCCTTCAGCTCCTGGTTGGTGAACCCTGGTTTGGGCAGCCCGTGATTCTCCAGGAGCAGGCGCATGACGTCGTCCAGGGTCTTCGCACCGTTGGTTCGGGTGCGAAGCTCGAAATCGAGCAGCCAGCCGAGCAGATCGCCGCGGAGATAGTAGGACATCGCCGTATTGATCGAGTTCTCGTCCGGCCGGTAGAGTTTGATCCAGGTATTGAAACTGGCCGACTCGGCCGTCTGTTCGAGGCGCCCCGGCGTCGATTCATAGTCGCGCAGGTTGTTGCCGATCTCTTCCAGGTAGTCGTGCGCCGTAATCAGATCCGCGCGCCGCAGCAGTTGCTGCGCGTAGTAGTCCGTCACCCCTTCCGAAAACCAGAGCGCCGGGGTGTAGTTTTCGGTTTGATAATCGAACGGACCCAGGGCCAGGGGGCGGATGCGTTTGACGTTCCAGAGATGAAAATATTCGTGGGCGATCAGCCCCAGAAAACCGCGATAATCCCGGCGGGAGCTGAAGGCCCGCGGAGTCGTTTGGCAGGTCGTGGAGTTGAGGTGTTCGAGTCCGCCGCCGATCCCGGGCTGGATCTGAACGATGAACGTGTAATGGTCGTAAGGCAGCCCGTTGAAGATCCGAGCGGCCTCCTCGACGATCTTCGCGAAATCTTTTTTCAGTCCGGCTTCGTCGTAATTGGCCTCGCCCCAGATCGCGATGCGATGGGTTCTGCCGCGAGCCATAAATTCCAGGAGCCGGTGGGTGCCGATCTCGGTCGGAGAATCGGCGAGGATGTCGTAGTTGGGCGCGGTGTAGGTGCCGTCGGCCTCCGGCGCGAGCCCGAGCGGTGTCGTGATCCGCCAGCCCGCCGGGGCCTGGATCCGCAGTTTCAGCGGCTGATCGAGCGCGCCCTTGAGATACATAAACACGCTGGCGCCGTTGAAATAGGCGTGGGTCGAATCGAGGTGGCTGGTCCGCACGCTCAATTCGTTCGCATAGACGCGATAACTGGCCCGAACGGTCTTCGGCCGGTCGGGCTGGGCGCCCGTCTCGATCCGCCAGGTGGCCTTATCGGTCTTCTGCCAGTTCAACGATCGGCCGCTCTCGTCGCCGGCTGCAAAGTCCTGGACGTGGCGGGCGAACTCGCGGACCAGATACGATCCCGGAGTCCAGACCGGCATCTGCAGCTCGAGCTGCGGGGTCTCGACGTTGCCGATGGTGAAGGTGACCTCGTACAGATGCGTCTGCGGTTGCGGAAAGGCCAGCGTGTAGCTCAGCGTTCGAACTCTCGGCGCGGGTTCCGCCGCGGCGGGCGGCGGCGGCGGGCTCTTGGGCCTGGTCCGCTGGCCGGAGGCCGGCGTGATCAACAGGAACGCAACGGTCAACGCGGTCATGGCACGGACGGGTATCGCGGATAAGGAACAGCGTGTCATCAAAATTTCTCCCTCTCGAGATCAAGACTGGCCAAGATAACATCTCTAAAAAGTCTGGGAAAGTCTAGGAAAGTCTAGAAAAGTCGGGAAAAGTCGGGACGAATCGATTTTTCCGACTTCCCCGGACTTCTCTAGACTTTCCTAGACTTCTCTGGACTTTTCTTGTTAAGGTTGTTTTATGAAAAGTCGAAAATCAGCCTCGCAGCCGATCATCACCCCGGAGCAGGTGATTGCCGGTTATCAGCAGGGGTTTTTTCCCATGGCGCGCGGGCGGTACGGAAGGATCGAGTGGTTTATGGCCGATCCGCGGACCATCATTCCCCTGGACCATCGTTTTCGCGTGCGCCGTTCGTTACGGCAGACATTACGCAAGGTCGACTGTGAGATCAGATTCAATACCGATTTCCCGCAGGTCATTCGGGCCTGCGCCCGCCATGACCAGGTCGATCCCGAAGAGGTCTGGTTGAGTGATGAGATCATCGCGCTCTATATCGAACTGCATCGTCGCGGCTTTGCGCATTCGATCGAAGTCTGGAGCGAGGATCGGATCGTCGGAGGGTTGTACGGAGTGGCTTTGAAATCGGCCTTCTTCGGTGAATCGATGTTTACCCGGGTGCCGTCGGCCTCTCAGGTCGCGCTCGTCGCGCTGGTCGAACGGTTGCGCCAGCGCGGCTACCGTCTGCTGGATGCCCAGATGAGAACCCCCCACATCGGCTATTTCGGCGCGATCGATTTGACGCACGAGGACTATCTGGCCGTGCTGGCCGAGGCCATGCTCGATGATTGCAAGTTCGCCGATTGATGGCATAATTATAGGAAGCGGGATGTTTTCTGATGCCGCACGATTGGAGGATTAAAGATCATGCAAACAGAGAGATATATTCGAAGCCGGTCGGCCAATCTGGCCGACCGGTTGAACGCGGATCTGGACTCGATCAAGGGATTGGTCGTCGCCGTCTTCGCCGGGCTGATCTTGATGTTTCTGGGGTTGCGCGCGCTCCCGGTCGATAACACGCCGTTGTTGGCGAAGGTGATGTGCCTTCTCAGTCTGACGATTGCGACGGCCGGAGTCGGCGCCTATGTGGGACGGCGGCTGGTCGGATGGCTGCCGGCGATCGGGCTCTTGATCCTGTCGGTGATCGGGATGTTCATCATCCGCAGCGCCGGCGGCGGCCTGATGGCCAGCAGCCTGCTGGTCGGGTGGGGCTTCATCAACGGCATGATGCTGGGGCCGTTCATCGCCATGGTCGTTGAAGAAGAGGGGCCGGGGATCGTCCTCCAGGCCTTGACCGGGACCACGGCCGTCATGCTCGGGACCGGCATCTTCGCGATGGTGAGCGGGATCGACTTCAGTTTTCTGGGGCCGATGTTGCTGATCGGGCTGATCGGGCTGGTCGTGGTCGGGCTGGTCGGAATCTTCGTCAGATTCTCGCGCACGGTCAACCTGGTCTATTCGGTGATCGGGATGCTCGTCTTCTCGGGTTATTTCCTCTACCATTTCTTCAGATTGAGCAAGAGCGAAAATACCTGGGAGCAGGCGGTCAGCACGACCATCAGCCTCTATCTGTCGTTCGCCAACTTCTTCATGTATTTGCTGCAATTTCTGCTCGCTTCGCGGAGACGGTAAGTACTTGGGTTGGCATTTCAAGTTTAAACCGCGAAATACGCGAAATCAGGCGTTTTTGCGTGTTTCGCGTGTTTCGCGGTTTGCCAGTTAGCAGTTCTGAAAGCCCTACTCGCCGAAGATCGAGCTGCTGCCCGATTGGGTCGGGAAGAACGGTTTGAGGATTCCGGCGAAGGCGGCCAGATTACGCGTCTGAATCAAGATCTCGCCGGGACCGGTAAACTCCGCCACGATTCCCTCGCCGCTCAACATGCTCCGAAACCAGCCGGCCGACGCGGCCTGACGCAACTCGTAATGCATGTGGCCCTCCCAGGCGACGAGATGCCCGGTATCCACGACGTACCTTTCGCCGTGGTTCAGCTTTTTACGATGGATCGAGCCGAAGGATGAGACCAGCAGCAAGCCCGATCCCTGGACCTGCAGCACGAACAATCCCTCGCCGCCGAAGAAGGATTTGGCGCCGCCCCAGCGAGTGTCGGGCGTGAGGTTGACGTCGCCCGCCAGGTAAGAGCTCGATTGCACCAAAAAAGTCTGATTATTCATCTCGATGGCCGCGACGTCGCCCGGTGAGCCGGGCGCAAAGCTGACCTCGCCCGGTCCGCCGCGAGCGGTGAAGGTCGAGACGAAGGCCGATTCGCCTCCGACGGCGCGTTTGAGCGCACCCATCAATCCGCCGCGCATCTGCGACTGGAGCTCGATGTTGGCCGACATCGAGACCATGGCTCCGGCCTCCGCCTGGATCGACTGTTCGGCCTGAAGCTGAACGTTCGCCAGCGCGAACGCGCCGGAATAGAGAATCTGGTATTGGTAACCCCGGCCGGTTCCCCGCCCATCGCTGTCAATTCTGATGCCGGATCCGGCAGGCGCTCCGCCCGGAGCCCCGGCCCCGGCGCTGAGACTGGATCCGCAAACGCTGCAGAATCGTGCGTCATTAGCTAAGGTTGTGCCACATTTTGGACAGTTCATTGTACTCCCTTTCGTTGAATCGGACCGCTTTCCTAACTATGCGGGCCGATTTTACTGAAATCGGCATCTTTGAGAAAGATATCATTCAGCCCCGGATAATCATATTGAGAAAGATTGCAGTCGTTCTCGTATAATTTCGTTACCATATAGTTATCAAGAGGGAGGACTCCCAAACATTAGTGGAGGGTGTATGGTGATGTTCGATTTAGGTCCGATGATGGACAAGTTCAATGATTCTGGTAAAAGAGTGGTCTATCGCGCGGTCGAGGAATCGAGGCAGCGGGATCACCACCTGATCTCTGCCACCCATATTTTTATGGCGATCTGTCAGGTTGAGAACGGGGTTCTGGAGGAGGCCATCCAGGCGGCCGGAGTTTCGACTTCAGCGATCAAGCAGGCGCTGGGCGAGGAACTGGCCAAGCTCAAACCACACGTCGGCCGAAAGATGTATATCGCCGATACCACGCGCGATGTCTTCAACCGCGCATTGAAGCGTGCGCGCCAGCAGGGAGAGCTGCAGATCTCCGCGTCCGACCTCATGATCTCGCTCTTCGCGGATACGAAGGGCATCCCGACTTTAGTCATGCGTCAATTGGGGGCCGACCTGGATAAGATGCTGGACGCGGCCCTCAATCTCTCTTCGCGCCGCCTGGAGGTCGAACACCCGGCTCCGGTCGCCGAGTCCGAGCAGGGCCAGCCGATTCCCGTCGATAGTGAAGCCTGGCGGGAGTTGGGAAAACTCTTCAACCGGTCGGCTCAGGCGGTGATCTCCAAAGCGATCGGCGAGTCGCACCGGTTCAACCATCCGGGCCTCTCGGCGGAACATCTGTTCCTGGTCGTCTGGCAGGTCAACCAGCCGCTGTTCGTGACTTCGCTGAAGGAGGCCGGGATCGATCCGGAGGTGGTCAGCGCCATCATTCATCATCGGTTGAGAAACCTGCGCGCGCACGCGCCCTTCGGCGAGAAGTTCTATCTCGCTCCCGACGGCCGGGCGGTTCTGAGCCGGGCGCTCGAAGTCGCCTCTCGGCGGGGCCAGGATTCGATGGAATCGGGAGACCTGCTGATCGCCTTGCTGTCGGATCCGGAGGGCATCTTCGCTCAGATCATGCGCCTCTTATGGGCCGATCCCGGCAAAGTCGCCGAAGCCATCACTCGAAATGATCTGCCTCAACGCAGACGGGTAGGCGCTGACCTTCCGGATCCGAGGATCGTGTCGGCGTAAAGCTCAGGCCACAAAAAAGTCGGTTCCCCCTCGTCGGATCCTTTTTTCTCGATCTTCGCGGTTGGGGTGGCTCTCCCGGGCCGACCCTCTCGAGCCGGGCTGCCGGAATTTTGCCAAAATTTGCCAAGATTCTGCCAAATTTCTGGATGCCATCATCCTCTGCCAACCGCCAACTCCAAACGGAAAACATAGGTTGACAAGCCAGTGAAGCAAGCTAAGATAAGCGCTCCCTAAAACCTAGCCCCGGTATTCAATCTATATGAAATTTAAACTAACGGAGATTAGTCATGTCCCAGTGGTCCGACCCCATCACAGTAGTTCCCCGTCTATTTCTCAGCATCTGGTTGTTGGTCTCATCTCCCCTGATGTTATTATCTGCACCCATCGACGAAATGGGAACGTGGAGCGGTAGATTAACCCTGAACAACTTCTCAATCTTTATGCCTGACACGATCACCGGGACCCTCGAAGGGAAGGTCTTCGACAGTAATGGCGCGCCCATGTCGGGCGTGCGTCTGCGCGTGATCAATCTGGAGACCGGGAATCAGAGGGCGACGCTGACCAATCTCCAGGGCCAATATCGAATTGCCTTTCTGCCGCTCGGCAAATATCGGATCGAGGTCTTGAAAGAGGGCTTTGCCCTGAGCGAGCCGACCAAAGAGCCGATCAAGATTCAATTGAATCAGACTTTTCTGACCATCCCGGATATCGTCATGAAACCGGCGCTTCCGGACGTGACCGTGACGACTCCGGTTCCCACGCCGCCGCCGCCGACGGCCAACCCGGCGCCGCCCCCGCCGCCGACGCCGCCCACGCAGTTGGCCGGACAGGAGGATGCGGCGGGAAGGTTGAGCAATCAGTTCGATGCGACGCGGCGCGCCAACGGCGACGAACAGCAGGTCGCCTTGTTGCCGCTCTCCGGCATCCGCAGCTTCGATGATCTGGCCCATCTCTCGGCCGGGGTGGCTCCGCCGCCGCAGGTCCGAGGGGTGGCGGGTCCCGGGATCGGCCCGGGGATCGGGACGGCGGGCCAGTTTTCAGTCAACGGCCAGCGCGCGCGCTCGAACAATTTCACGGTCGATGGATCGGACAATAACGATGAGGACGTGGGAGTGCGGCGTCAGGGCTTCGTCGCGCTGGTGCCCCAGAGCATCGAGAGCGTCAAGGAGGTGCAGATCGTCACACATCTGTGGGATGCCGAGTTCGGGCGCAGCGCCGGCTCTCAGGTCAACGCGGTCTCCAAATCCGGCGGCAACCAGGTCCACGGATCGGTCTACGATTTCTTCAATCACAGCGCGCTCAACGCGCGCAATTTCTTCGACTACACCTCGGACCGGGCGCAGAGCTACCAGTTGAACGCCACCGCTTTCGACCGGTTCGTGAACGGTTCGCCGGTCAATCCGCGGACGGTGCCGGTCGTCGTCAGGACCAGCAACCTGGCTCCGGTGGTCCCGTTCGTGCAGCCCAATCCGTCGCTGGGCAAGGATCCGTCTCAGCGCAACCAGGGCGGGGGAGTGATCGGGTTCCCGATCGTTCGCGACCAGACCTTCTTCTTCGCCTCGTTCGAGCGACAGGACATCAAGGCCCGACAGGAGACGCACTTCGCCGTCCCCACCGTCGCGCAGCGCGGCTTTCTCAATTCCGGGGCCAGCGGATTTCCGGTGATCGATGCCAACGGCCAGCGGCGTGACTTCATTCCGACCTCGACCGCCGGCGATTCGGTCTTCTCGCTCTTTCCCTTTCCGAACAACCCGATCGGCCCGTACGGCGACAACACCTTCACCCAGGTGCTGCCGGCGGACGGAGAGGGCACGATCTTTTCGGGCAAGCTCGATCATAGCTTCCGGCTCTTCGGTCCGGAGATCACGCACAACTTCACGGCCCGCTATAACTTCACCAATGATAATCGTCAGGTGCCGGTGGTGGGCGAGGCGATCTTCTCGGGCGTGCAACCGCGAGTGGGCACCCAGAATCTGTCGCTCTTTCTGACCAGCCAGATCTCGCCGACCCTGGCCAACCAGTTGCGGGTCAGCTATGGGCGGACCCGGCTGCAGTTCTCGGAGCTTCGCGATCCGTATCTGACGCCGTCGCGCTTTCTGCCCAACGAACCGTTTCTGCTCAATTCGCGCCAGTTGATCAATCTGAATTCGCCGGCCTTCCCGCAATCGTTCGTCAACTACCGGTTGACTCCGGAGCGGTTCGATACCGAGGGGAACCTCGGCCCGATCGGGCAGGTGGTGGTTACTCCCTTCAGCCCGGTGGGGCTGGATGTCTATCTGTTTCCGCAGGCGCGGGCCAACAACACGATCCAGTTCGCCGACACCGTCTCTTACTTCAGCGCCAGCCATACGCTCAAGTTCGGGGCCGATCTGCGGCGCAGCCAGCTCAACAGTTTTCTCAATCGGAATTTCCGGCCGCAGGTCGTCTTCGGCGGCTCCGTGGATCTCTCGGGCACGATCGCGGGCGCGCCGGTTCCCAACCTGAGCCAGCTCGGCCCGACCCCGGGACTCTTCAGCGGGACCGACCTGGCCGCGCTGGGCATCTCGTCGAGCTTCTTTCAGTCGCTGGCGATCGGGCAGCCCGATTCGACGATCGGGCTGCGCTTCTGGCAATTCAACTTCTTCGTCAACGACACCTGGCGCGCGCGGCGCGGCCTGAGTCTCGATTACGGATTGCGGTACGAGTACAACTCGGTTCCGCACGAGGTGGACGACCGGATCGAACGGACCTTTGCGTTCGACCGGTTGCCGGCCCACGATTCGAGCGTGACGCTGGGCGTCTTCACGACCAACGGCGCCCTGGTCTATGACTCCGCGACTCTGCTCAACCTCTTCAACGGCACGGTCAACGCGGTGCGGGGCGTGATCGGCAACCGGCGCCAGATCTTCGATCCCGACCGCAACAACTTCGGCGGACAACTGGGATTCGCCTGGGACCCGCTGGCGTCGAATGCGAAAGAGGCCGGGAAGACCGTCATTCGCGGCGGCGCGGGCGTCTATTACGACCTGACGCTGGGCAGCGTGGTCAGTCAATCGCGCAACGTCTTTCCGAATTTCGTGCCGGTCAATTTCGACGCCAATGTCCAGAACATTCTGCGCGCTCCGGAAGGCGGATTGTCGGCGCTGGCCAATACGCGGTTCTTCGTCTTCGATATCATCAATCAGGGCCGCCTGACCAGCCGGGGCCTGCTCCAACCCGGGCAGTTGAACCAGATTCAGGCGCCGGCCGGGGCGATCCCGCAACTGTTGGGGCTGCTCTTCAATCCGTTCAATCCGTTGAGCCCCCGGATGACCGTCTCGGGCGGCGGCATCGCCTTCACCTTGCCCGATCGAAAGCTGCGCTCGCCCTACACCCTGCAATACAACCTGCAGGTCGAGCGCGAACTGTTCAACGAGGTGCTGGTCAATCTGGCCTACGTCGGATCGCATGGCGTGAAGTTGACGCGGTTCCGGACGCCGAACGGCGGCCCCAATTCGGTCACCTCTCCGGTCGACCCGCTGGGATTCAGTTCCAATCCGATTCTGGCTCTGGCGGTCCCGCCGTTGAGCCGCAGCCTGGCCAATCCCGGGCGTCCGAATCGGAACCTGGGGGCCTTCACCATCTTCGATTCGTCGGCCACGGCGATCTATCACTCGTTGCAGGCGAGCGTGGCCAAGCGGTTCTCGAACGGCTATCAGTTCTCCGCCGCCTATACCTGGTCGCATGCGATCGACAACGTGTCGGATGTCTTCGATCTGGGAGGGGCGTTCGCGTTGCCGCAGGATGATCGCCGATTGGATCTGGAGCGGGGCAGCGCCAACTTCGATCTCCGGCACCGATTCGCGGTGAGCGCGGTCGGAAACCTGCCGCTGCTCCGCCGGTACAATGCGACCGAGGGCGTCAAGGGCCGGCTGCTGGGCGACTGGCAGTTTGCGCTGATCTCCAGCCTCCAGACGGGCCAGCCGTTCACGGTCAACACCAGCTTCGATCTCAATCTGGACGGCAATTTGACCGACCGCCTCGATACCTCCAATGGTCTGCAGGTCGTCGACGACCGGCAGCAGCGGCTGGCGGTGACGACCAATGCCGTCAATCTGCTGGCCGCGCTCGGCACCAATGGACGCGTCGGGCGCAACGCGTTCCGCGCGAGCGGCGTCGCCAGAACCGATTTGACTCTGATCAAGAGCTTCCGGGTGACCGAGGGGCAGACCATCGTCTTGAGAGCCGAGGCTTTCAATATTTTTAACCGCACCCATTTTGCGATCCCGGTCCGGATCCTGGAGGCGCCGGGCTTCGGCCGATCGGCTGATACCTATCTCAGCCCGCGGCAGATCCAGTTTGCGTTGAAATACGTTTTTTAGCATGCGGTTGAGAAACCGCGGAAGACGCGAAACACGCTAAATCCACCGTTCTTCGCGTCTTCCGCATCTTTCGCGGTTTTAGAAAACAACTTGTGTTA
>DATEFT010000697.1:0-4558 GCA_035280505.1 Blastocatellia bacterium
AGGGGCTCCGCCCGAACTCGGGCGTCAGCCAGGGCGATGGGCCAGACCTGCGTTTCATCTTCACCCAATTCCAGGCGGTTCGCCGCTCCCGGAGCCAGACTCAGTTCATCCCGGTATCTGATCATGACGTATCCTCGTGACCGTGGCCGCGATGCTCGGGGAGGCCGGGGAGTTCCGCCGGCAGTTTCCGCCGATCATCGATCAGGACATCCGTGCAGACGCCCGCCAGTTCGGCATATCTGAGCAGGACATAGTAGGGCGGTTCGAGATGGCCCCGTTCATAGGCCGAGATATTGGTCGCCGAAAAATCCTGCGAGAGTTTCAACCTCTTCAACAGTTGCGGCTGCGAAAGATCGAAATACTTCCGGATCCGGAAGAGCTTGGTGTGCAGGAATCGCTGACGCCGCCGCGGCCTGATGCCCATTCCCCGCCCCTCCTTGATACTAAGGAAGTCTGGGAAAGTCTAGAGAAGTCCAGGCTTCTCTAGACTTCCTCGGTGCTACCAGGGTTTACGCTGGTTGAGATGTTTGACGATGCGGCGCTTGACTTCGAGGACGTCGAAGGCTCCCTGTGATTTGTAGAGGACCTCGCCGGTCTGATCGACCAGGATGGTGAACGGCAGCGCCCCGTCCCAACTGGGCTCAAAAGCCTCGATCAGTTTGTACTTGTCGGTCTCGCCGAAGAAGAAGCTCTTATTGGAAGCCTGCTGTTTCTTCAGGAAGGCGAGGACCTCGCCTTTCTCATCCGGAAACTGGGCCGCCACCGTGACCACCTCGAAGTCCCGCTGCCGGTACATGCGATTGATCATCATCAAATCCGGGAACTCGGTGACGCAGGGTCCGCACCAGGTCGCCCAGAAGTTGATCAGGCGCAGCTTCCCGGCATCATTGGGCGAGGCGTTCATGCGCAATTTGCGCAGCCCCTCGGCGTTGATCGGTTCGACCGTGACGGGCTCGGCCTGGATCTTATCCAGATACTTCTTGACGTCGTCGCGCTTCGACGCCCATTTGACCGAACATCCGAAGACGCGGTTCTCTTTGACGGGCACTTCCCGGCCCTCCAGCATGGCGTCGAGCGCCACCCGCGCATCGCGGACCCGCACGAACTTCTCGCGCTCGCTGTCATCGATCCGCCCGACGTATTGCAGCTTGCGCTCCCGGTCGAAGATGAAGGCGTGCGGCGTCGCCTTCGGACCGTAGGCCTTGGCGATCGCCTCATACTGACCTCCGCCCAGGAGGTAGGGATAGTTGAACTGCCGGTCCCTGGCGCGGATCTTCATCTCTTCCAGCGTGTCGCCCAGATCCGTATATCCCAGCTCATCGGGCCGGACCGACTCCGGATCGTTCGGTGAAATGGCCACGAAAGCGATGCCCTTATCTTTGTAGTCCGTCACCAGCTTCTTGATCCGTTCCTCGTAGTATTGCGCGGTCGGGCAATGGTTACAGGTGAAGATCACCACCAGGATTTTGGATTGGTCGAAATCGCTCAACTTCCAGTTCTTCCCGTCCACTCCCGGCAATTCAAAGTCCGGTGCCTTCGCGCCGATCTTCAAAGTCGCCACCTCGGGGTCCTCAACCCCTTTAACCCCGGCCGTCAGGAACAGAGCTAACACCACCGATAAGGCTGTTTTCAAGATCATGATTCCTCCTCAGTTAACGTGGTCCAGTCACCGATTTGATTGGCATTTTTTGATCTATGAGATCTGCGGAGCAGCCGGATATTGTCGCACACATTTCGCGGCGCGTCTGCAGACTGCGCGCGGGTGTAAATTGCGTGAGCTCTGCGCTCTGACGTACTGACCGCCCTGCGACGAGGCTTCTAGAATGATCGGGTCTTTTGACCGACTACTCGAAGAGCGGCTCCCCGGCGCAATTATTTCCCACTTTTTTCAGTGGCGATTTTCATCGGGAGAATAACTAATGGCAACCAACGAAAAATCTCAACGCAAGGGGCTCACGGCGCGCGCACACATCGACCGGCACCGGAACGGGGGCCTGGAACGGCTGGCGCGAGGCCTGGGCTGGTTCAGCCTCGGTCTCGGATTGGCCGAAGTCGCGGCTCCCCGGGAGCTGTCCAGGCTGATCGGCATCCGTGGCGATCACGATCGCGTGATTCGCGCCATGGGGATGCGCGAGATCTCACACGGTCTCGGCATCCTGATTCCATCTCGGCCCGCCACGGCCGTTTGGACCCGAGTCGGCGGCGATGTCATGGACCTGGCGTTTCTGGGCGCAGCCTATTCCCGGCCCCGGATCAAACAGGAGCGGTTGGTGACCGCGACCGCGGCCGTGGCCGGAGTCGCGGCGCTGGACCTCTACTGCGCCTGGCAACTCACGCGCAACGGCGGCCGCGGCGCGATCGACGTGCAGAAGAGCGTCATCGTCAACCGCGCGCCCGAGGAGCTCTACCGGTTCTGGCGCAGCTTCCAGAATCTGCCCAACTTCATGGCCCACCTCGAATCCGTGCAGACGACCGGCGCCAACCGTTCGCACTGGGTGGCCCGGGGACCGGCCGGAAAGAGGATCGAATGGGACGCCGAGATCACCGAGGACCGGCCCAACCAACTGATCGCGTGGCGCTCGGTGGAGAACGCGAAGATCGACCACTCATGCTCCGTGAGGTTCGAGCGGGCGCCGGGCGGGCGCGGGACCGTGGTCAAGCTCGAGATGCATCTCGAACCTCCGGGCGGCGCGCTCGGCAAGGCCATGGCCAAACTCTTCAATCGAGTTCCGGAATTGCAGGTTCAGGAAGATCTGCGCCGATTCAAACGATTGATCGAGACCGGCGAGATCATCACCACCGAGGGGCAACCGGCCGGGCGCTCCGACAGCCGTTCGTGGAAGTATGACCTGACCGGGTCCGGCGGGGCCGTCAAGCCCGAGCCGCCGAAAGGCCGCAGCGCCATTTCACGCTAAATCTGAAAGGAGAAGAGTAATGAAAGCCAACTGTTGGTACGGCAAGAGAGAGGTCCAGGTGACGGAGGTCCCGGATCCTCAGATTCTGAACCGGCACGACGCGATCGTCAGGATCACGACGACGGCGATCTGCGGCTCCGATCTGCACCTCTACAACGGATTCATTCCGACCATGGAACAGGGCGACATCCTCGGGCATGAATTTATGGGCGAGGTGGTCGAGATCGGCCGCGACGTCAAGAAGTTGAAGGTCGGCGATCGAGTGGTGGTCGGATTCCCGATCTCATGCGGCAACTGTTATTTCTGTCAGCAGGAGATGTTCTCGCTCTGTGAGAACACCAATCCGAACGCCTGGATGGCCGAACAGATGTTCGGGCACTCGCCGGCCGGCATCTTCGGGTACTCGCACCTGACGGGCGGGTTCGCCGGAGGCCAGGCGGAGTATGTGCGCGTCCCCTTCGCCGACGTCGGCGCAATCAAAATTCCGGACGGAGTGACGGACGAGCAGGCCCTCTTTCTCTCCGATATCTTTCCAACCGGGTATATGGCGGCCGAGAACTGCGAGATCAAACCGGGCGACACCGTCGCGGTCTGGGGCTGCGGTCCCGTCGGACAGTTCACGATCCGCAGCGCCTACCTGCTGGGAGCCGAACGGGTGATCGCCATCGATCGGGTCCCCGAGCGTCTGCGCATGGCTGAACAGGGCCGGGCCGTCACCATCAACTATGAGGAGCAGGACGTCTACGAGACGCTCATGGAGATGACCGGGGGCCGGGGACCCGATTCGTGCGTCGACGCGGTCGGCCTCGAAGCGCATATGCCCGGGCTCATGGGCGCCTACGATCGCGTCAAGCAGACCCTCATGCTGGAGACCGACCGGCCGTATGTCCTGCGCGAGGCCCTCATGGCCTGCCGTAACGGCGGGACCATCTCGATCCCCGGAGTCTATGGCGGTTACGACGATCAGATCCCGCTGGGCTCGCTCATGAACCGGGCCCTCAAGATCAAGACCGGGCAGACGCACGTCCAACGCTACATGCGCCCGCTACTTGAGAGAATTATGAAGGGCGAGATCGATCCGAGCTTTGTCGTCACGCATCGTCTGCGGCTCGAAGACGCGCCCGAGGGATTCGACATGTTCCTCAATAAGCGGGACGGCTGCGTCAAGGTCGTGCTGAAACCCTGAGCCCCGAGTGGCCGGCCCCCTGATCGGAATCGCGAGCGGCCTCGCCGCCGTTCGCGGTTCCGCCCGACCCTGAACCGACCTGAAGGAGGTTTCTATGCATCAACCACGGAACGTGGATCTCCCGGAACCGGAAGCGATCCCATCGGACTGCGAGCTCAGTGAAGAGGAGATCGATTACAACCTCATGGAGACCTTCCCGGCGAGCGACCCGCCGTCATGGACCCTCGGGATCGATCGCCGCCGCCGATTGCCGGATCTGATCGAGAGGCCTTCGACGGACTTTCCTTCGCATCAAAATCAGCCCCCCGCCTAGGCTCAGTGCTTTGATAACTAAGTTATGTGACGCTACGGTCGTTGCTGTCTTCCAGCGCGCGAAGCGCGCGGGAGCATAAAGCCTGGGGGTGAAGCGCGCAGCGCGGAACCCCAGGTTGACGATGAACATGATCCGGAGCCCGCG
>DATEFT010000698.1:0-6702 GCA_035280505.1 Blastocatellia bacterium
TGCGCGCCGGATTCGCTCATCCCAAATGGGATTTTCCCCGATCGGGTCGGTCGGCATTCTGTGCATCCTTTTGAAATCCCAGGTTCGAAGTCTGGAAAAATCATAATCCCGGTCATAGTCCGATTTGGTTTCCGCCAACACTCCTAGACTAAAGAGCGCCACCAGAACGAATCTCTGAAATAATTTAGTCTTCATTTTTTAGTCTTCAGTGCGAAGTCATTACTTATTGAGTATTTCAATTTTGAATCGCGAAACACGCGAAATAGACCAAACACACGAAACCCCGGGAGGTTGGCGTGTTTCGCCGATTTCGCGTGTTTCGCCGTTTAAAATTGATTACGGACTAATCGTGATGTAGTTTTCGACCTTGGCGACTCCGGAGGCAGACCAGGCCGCCCTCTCGGCTTCTGCTCTTTCGGTCCAGGAACGTACACTGCCATAGAGCCTGACCGTGCTGCCTTCAATCTCGACATTGATCCGGCGCGCGTCAAGCTCAGCGCTCCGCCGCAACGATTCCTCGATCTTGCTTTTAATGTCGATTGGAGTGACGACCGGTTTGACCTCAATATTGTTGGTGATCCCGACCACTCCCTTTAACTTCTTGACCGCCGACTCCGCAAGAGCCTTCTGATATTGCCAATCGACGGTGCCTTCGAGCGTTACCCAACCGTACTTCACGGTCACCTTAATCCGGTCGCTGGGGATGCCGACGTGGCTCTCAATCGCTTGCACCGCGTCTCGAGCGACCTCCGGATCCGTTCGCTCCGAGTGGAGTTTAATTTGCAGGTCATTAGCCATGCCTTTCACTCCATAAACACGTTTGGCGGCTTTCTCGGCTGCATCCTTCTCCCAGTAGCTGGAAACAAACCCGGAAAGGGTCACCACTCCGTCTCTCACCGCGACCCCGATGTCGGGTGAAGTTATTTTCGGATCCCATTTAAGCTCAAGCAGCACGCTGTCACGGATTTCGTCATCACTCCGTAATTGCATCTTAGCTGTTGCCATTTCGAATACCTCCGTTCTCTTTTGATCATCGTTCTTGCTGCGTTTTGGCGGCATCGATCCGCACGCAGTATGTGAATCGACGCCGCCAACTGAAAATCTTCTTTTTCAGGCTGCAAGCTGAATGCCGTTATGCTCCGGTCCGGGAGGTGAACCGATCATCAATGACTAATGAGAAGCGGGCAATGAAAAATAGAAGAGGATCTGGGGCTGAATTGCGCCGAGCCTTCAGACCAAATTGTCCCAGCACTTTTGGAGGGGCGTGCTGAACCAGGTTGGCAAATCGGGGACGACCAGGTTGCCACACTCTAAGCGATGGGCGGGAGATGAGGCACGGGGTGAGAGTGGAGAAGTGACGACGGAGTAAGACCGAAATTCCTAGCAATTGGCATGTTCCAGCGGGAATGAGGGCGGGAGACGGTGGATTGGCCGGATTACGGCGTCTCCCGCGGCCTCGCCTGAACACTGTGGCATACCACTTGACACTCATGATGTGAATAATCATTTTTCCATTTTTCATTTGCGTCGATGGAAAGAGTGTCTTACTCCTGGAAGAAAAAGATGGATCTCAACCGTTTGACTGAGAAAGCGCAACAATCGCTCAGCGCGGCGCAGACCAAAGCCCTGCGCTACGGCCATCAACAGGTCGATGTCGAACATCTGCTGGCAGCCTTGCTCGATCAAGAGCGCGGGCTGGCGACCTCGATTTTTAATCAAGCCGAAGTGAATGTTGATGGTCTCAAGCGGCGAGTCGAGCATGAGCTTGAGCGGTTGCCGAAAGTCTCCAGCCCGACCGGAGCGCCCGACCAGATCTACATCACCGGCCGCCTCAATCGTCTACTCGCTCAAGCCGAGGACGAGGCCAAACAGCTCAAGGACGATTACGTCTCCATCGAACATCTGATCCTCGCCATGAGCGAGGATGCGGGCGCGACCGGGCGCATCTTTAAGGAACTCGGGGTGACGCGCGAGCGGCTGCTGCGCACGTTGCAAGAAGTGCGTGGCAACCAGCGCGTCACCTCATCGAACCCGGAAGCCACTTACGAAGCACTCGAACGGTATGGGCGTGACCTGACCAAATTCGCCGCGCAGGGCAGACTCGATCCGGTGATTGGCCGTGACGAAGAGATCCGCCGCGTCATTCAAGTCCTCTCGCGGCGGACCAAGAACAATCCGGTCCTGATCGGTGATCCGGGCGTGGGCAAGACGGCGATTGTCGAGGGGCTGGCGCAGCGCATCGTGCGCGGCGATGTGCCCGAGGGCCTCAAAAATAGGCGGATCGTCGCCCTCGACATGGGGGCGTTGATCGCTGGCGCCAAATATCGGGGCGAGTTCGAGGAGCGACTGAAGGCTGTGCTCAAGGAGGTGCAAGAATCCGAAGGCGAGCTCATCCTGTTCATTGACGAACTGCACACCGTGGTCGGCGCCGGCAAGGCCGAAGGCGCGATGGATGCCGGCAATCTGCTCAAGCCGCTGCTGGCGCGCGGCGAATTGCACTGCATCGGCGCGACGACCCTGGATGAATATCGGAAGCAGATCGAGAAAGACGCCGCGCTCGAGCGCCGTTTCCAGCCGGTGATGGTTGATCAACCGACGGTCGAAGACACTATCTCGATCTTGCGCGGGTTGAAGGATCGTTACGAAATTCATCACGGCGTGCGGATTAAAGACTCCACCCTGATCGCCGCGGCGGTGCTCTCGGATCGCTACATTAGCGATCGTTTCCTGCCTGATAAGGCCATCGATCTGGTTGACGAGGCCGCGGCCAAGCTCCGCACCGAGATCGATTCCATGCCGGCCGAACTGGACGAGATCTCGCGCCGCGTCATGCAGCTCGAGATCGAGCGCCAGGCGTTGAAGAAGGAGACCGACCCGGCCTCGAAAGAGCGGCTGGCTAAACTCGAACGGGAGCTGGCTGAATTGAGGTCGCAGGCCGACGCGCTCAAGGCGCAGTGGCAGGCCGAGAAACAGGCCGTGCAGCGATTGCGCGCGTTGCGGGAGCAGATCGAACAGACCAAGATCGAAATCGAACAAGCCGAACGCCAATATGACCTCAACCGCGCGGCGGAACTGAAGTACGGCCGGTTGATCGAACTCGAACGCAAACTCCAGGCCGAAGAAGAGCTGCTGGCCAGGAAGCAGGCCGGGGCGCAGAGAGAATCGCGGCTGATCAAGGAGGAAGTGGACGAAGAAGACATTGCCCAGGTCGTCAGCCGCTGGACCGGCATCCCGGTCTCGAAGCTGCTCGAAGGCGAACTCCAAAAACTGTTGCACCTCGAAGAGGAACTTCACCGGCGTGTCATCGGCCAGGACGAGGCGGTGACCGCCGTGGCTGAAGCCGTAATTCGTGCGCGGTCGGGGCTCAAAGATCCGAATCGCCCCATCGGCAGCTTTATCTTCCTCGGCCCGACCGGCGTCGGCAAGACCGAACTGGCCCGGGCACTCGCCGAATTCCTCTTCGATGACGAACACGCCATGATTCGGATCGATATGCCCGAGTATCAAGAGCAACACACCGTCGCTCGCCTGATCGGAGCGCCTCCGGGCTATGTCGGTTATGAGGAAGGCGGCCAATTGACCGAGGCCGTGCGGCGGCGCCCGTATTCGGTGATCCTCTTCGACGAGATCGAGAAGGCGCACCACGATGTCTTCAACGTCCTGCTTCAGATTCTCGACGACGGCCGCCTGACCGACGGCCAGGGGCGGGTCGTGAATTTCAAGAACACGATCGTGATTATGACCTCGAATATCGGCGGCTCTCGCATCCTCGAATATCGCGGCACCTTCGGTGGGGAGGCTTATGAGCGAATGAAGGCGGTGGTGCTGGAAGAGATGCGCCAGCATTTTCGGCCGGAGTTCCTGAACCGGGTGGACGAGATCATCGTCTTCCACGTGCTCGCGGAAGAGCATCTCAAGCAGATCGTCGAGATTCAGCTCGACCGGCTGCGCCAGCGTCTGATTGAGCGGCAGATCGAGATCGAATTGACCGACGCCGCCAAGGCACATCTGGTGCGCACGGGCTATGATCCTGATTACGGCGCGCGGCCATTGAAGCGGGCAATCCAGCGGGAGATTGAGACTTCGCTGGGACGGCTCATTCTGAAAGGCGAGGTGCGCAATGGGCACAAAGTGATCATCGACTTTGATGCCGCGGGTGGGGGATCAATCTTTATTTCCGAAGCAGTCGCGGCTAGAGAGCAGGCGGCCATGGGCGGCGATTAGACTCAAATCCGTAGATCGACCACGTCAGAGATTGACAGCTCACATGAGCCAGTGAGGAGCGAGATAACTGACCTAACTAATGATATGAATATAGAGAAAGCTATTAATCGCGGGGCCGAAGATATCCAGGGAGTCCAGGAGTGCATGAATGATCTGGCCCGTCTGTTAGTACTTCCTACCAGATGGAAGGCTCGCGAACTAACGGACAATATTGGGAGCTTGCTCGATACGCTGCTCGACATGCTTCCCCTGGATTTCATCTATGCCCGGCTGAACAATCCGGAGGACGGGGTCCCGATTGAAGCGACCCGCATCGCTCGCGACCAGCGTCTGACCGGTCAGTCTTTGGAGATTGGCCGCGCGCTCGAATCCTGGCTCATGCGCGACACGTCCGCCTCACCTCAGGTCATGCCGAACCCGGTCGGAGAAGGAGAAATATTGATCGCGCGCTTCCGGGTGGGAGCCCAGGAACAGGGGGAAATTGGGGTGGTCGTCACCGGCTCGCAGCGAGCGGATTTTCCAACCAAGGTCGAAACTCTGATCCTGCAGGTGGCGGCGAACCAGGCCGCCATTATGCTCCAACGAGAGCAGTGCACGCGTGTCGAGGCCGAAAAATCCAAAGACATGATCTGGCTTTTGCAGGCCGTGGCCGATACGGCGCTTCAACATCTGGCGCACCTCTACGAAACCGAGCGGCAGGCGCGACTCGAGGCCGAAGCCGCCAATCGCGCGAAGGATGAGTTTCTGGCGACGGTCTCGCACGAGTTGCGCGCTCCGCTCAACGCCATTCTCGGCTGGACGCGCCTGCTGCGCACCGGCCAGATGGAGGAGAGTCAGGAGGAGCATGCGCTGGAGGTCGTGGAGCGCAATGCGCGATCACAGAATCAGCTTCTCAATGATCTGCTCGATGTCTCAAGCATTATTGCCGGTAATATCCGCCTCAATCTCTGCCCGGTTGAAATTGCCTCTGTGGTCGAGGTGGCGGTTGAGGCCGTGCGTCCGGCGGCCGAGGCGAAAGGGCTTCTTTTACAGGCCCTCTTCAAGGTGGGGGATGAAACAGTTTCCGGCGACTCCGACCGCTTACAGCAGATCGTCTCGAACCTGCTCTCCAACGCGATCAAGTTCACGCCTCAGGGCGGACGCATCCAGGTCCGGCTGGAACGAGTTCAGACACAGATGGAGATTATTGTCAGTGATACCGGCCTGGGCATCAGCCCCGATTTTCTCCCGCATGTCTTTGAGCGCTTCCGCCAGGCTGACGACTCCAGCACCAGAAGGCACGGGGGACTTGGGCTGGGCCTGGCGATTGTCTTCCAACTGGTGAAACTCCACAACGGGACGGTCCACGCCGACAGCGCGGGGGAGGGGCAGGGGGCGATCTTTGTCGTCAAACTGCCCCTCCTCACCAGCCGTCTATGAACCGGACAAGGTCGGGCTCAGATACTGATGGACCAACTGCAGGGCGGTGGCCCCTTCGCCCACACCGGCGGCGACCCGCTTGACCGATCCGTGCCGGACATCGCCGGCGGCGAAGATTCCCGGGATGCTGGATTCGAGCAGGAACGGGTCCCGGTCAAGCGGCCAGCCGGGCGGCCGGTGCCGGTCGCCGCCAAGTCGGGCCAGGTCCGGCCCGGTCAGAATAAAACCGCGAGCGTCTCTCTCCACCACCTTTTCGAGCCATTCCGTATGCGGCTCCGCGCCGATGAAGATGAAGAGCGTATTGGTGCGGACGGTCTCTCTCTCCCCCGTCGCCGCATCATGAATGATGATGGCCTCCAGCCGCTCCTCTCCATGCGCCTCGACGACCGTCGTCTGTAAACGCACTCTCACGTTCTCAGTGAACTCGATCTGCGTGATCAGATACTGTGACATGGATTTTGCGAGCGCATCTCCCCTCACCAGCAGGGTGACTGTTCGCGCATAACGGGAGAAGTAGAGTGCGGCCTGCCCGGCGGAATTCGCCCCGCCGACGATGTAGACATCTTCATTACGGCAGAAGAAGGCTTCAGCGAAAGTCCCGCCGTAATAGACTCCGGCCCCGGTCAGCCGCTCGATTCCGGGCACGTCCAGCCTGCGCCACTGGACTCCGGTTGCCAGGATCGCCACTTCGCAGTGCAATTCGGATCCGTCGCTCAGGGTGATGACGCGCGATGAGCCATCGACACGCAGGCCGGTGGCCACCTGGGGCGAGAGGATTTCAACCTCAAACTTTTTGGCCTGCGCGACGGCGCGGCGAGCCAGATCCGTCCCGCTTAAGCCTTCGGGGAACCCCAGGTAGTTCTCGATCATCGAACTCAATCCCGCCTGCCCGCCGGGCGCGTGACGCTCGACGAGCACGGTGTGCAAACCTTCGCTGGCTCCGTAGACTGCCGCCGCCAGTCCGGACGGCCCACCGCCGACGATCACCAGGTCGTAAGAGGTCCGTTCCGGGTGTACCTTGAGGCCGAGCTTCTCCGCGATCTCCGCATTCGTCGGTTG
>DATEFT010000699.1:0-5794 GCA_035280505.1 Blastocatellia bacterium
TCTCCGGCAGCGATCCGATGGACAAGATGCTCAGTCCGAACTTTGGCTTCGACTTTTTCGATCTCGATCGCGACGGGAAATTGAACGCCCGGGACTGGGATCTCTTCCGGGCCGTGATGGCGGCTGAAAACGGTCTGCTGGCGATCAAACTGGGCGGGCAGGGAGATATGACCGACCGGGCGATCCGATGGAAATATCAACGTCCCGTGCCTCAAGTGCCCTCGACGCTGCTCTACCAGGGCTCGCTCTTCATGATCAATGACAGCGGCATCTTGATCTCCTTCGATCCGGCGACGGGGAACGTCGTCAAACAGGGGCGGCTGAAAGGCGCGATCGACAAATACTTCGCCTCGCCGGTCGGGGCGGACGGCAAGGTCTACCTGATCAGCCAGGATGGAACGGTCTCGGTCGTGAAGGCCGCCGGCGAATGGGAGGTGCTGGCGGTGAATGCGTTGGGCGAAGAGGTCTTTGCCACGCCCGCCATCGCCGACGGGCGAATCTATCTTCGCACTCATGGCCAGCTCTACTGTTTCGGCAAGGCGGGGGCGAACAAGTCCGATTAGGTACTTTGCCGACAAGATTGGTTTACAAACCGCGAAATGCGCGAAATCGGCCGAATTTAGCGTATTCCGCGTGTTTCGCGGTTAAATAAATACGTGGAGGGATGAGGATGAAGAGACGACTACTGATCATCTGGTTGTGCGGTTTAGCCTTGATCTCCAATCCGGCCCAGCCCGCCACCAGGGCCGATTCCGGTTCGGGCTCCGATCCCAAGGAGCGCGAAGAGATTCTGCGTCAAATGGACGAGCGGGCGCCGCACTTCGGCGAACTGTCCCGCCGGATCTGGGAGTTCGCCGAAGTCGGCTACAAAGAGCGCCAAAGTTCCGATCTGTTGAAGTCGGAGCTTCGAGCGGCCGGTTTCCGGATCCAGGAGAACGTGGGGGAGATTCCGACGGCTTTTGTCGCCACCTACGGTCAGGGCCAACCGGTGATCGGAATCCTCGGCGAATACGATGCGCTCCCCGGCCTCTCGCAAGAGACTGAACCCGAAAAGAAGCCTCGACAGGCCGGGGCGCCCGGGCACGGTTGTGGTCACAATCTGTTCGGCGTGGCCTCCGCTTATGCCGCCGTAACCATCAAGGACTATCTGGCGGCGAAGAAGCTGCCGGGCACCATTCGTTTCTACGGGACGCCGGCTGAAGAGGGCGGCGCCGGCAAGGTCTATATGGCGCGCGCGGGAGTCTTCAGCGATTGCGATGTCGTGTTGGCGTGGCATCCCGGTGACAGCAACGGCGCCAGCCTGCGCAGTTCGCTGGCCAATATCTCGGCCAAGTTTCGTTTCTATGGCCAGGCGGCACACGCCGCGGCCGCTCCGGACCGGGGGCGTTCAGCGTTGGACGGCGTCATGCTCATGAGTCACGCGGTCGATATGCTGCGCGAACACGTCCCGCAGACCACGCGGATTCATTACATCGTGACCAAAGGCGGCGAAGCGCCGAACATCGTTCCGGACTTCGCCGAAATCTATCTCTACGCGCGGCATCCGAGTATGCCCATTCTGGATGGGATCTGGTCCCGGATCGTCAAATGCGCCCAGGCCGGAGCGTTGGCGACCGAAACGCGAATGGAGATGGAACTGGTGCACAGCGTCTACAATCTGTTGCCCAACGAACCGCTGGCCCGGCTCTTCGATCAGAATCTGAAATTGGTCGGCGGAGTCAAATATTCTCCGCCCGAGAGAGGCTTCGCCGAAAAGCTGCGCCTGACCTTCCCGCTCGAAGGCGCGCTGCCTCTGGGCAGCGAGGAACAGGTGCAGGCGCTCGAGGAGGGTTCGGGGTCGGGATCGACCGATGTCGGGGACGTCAGTTGGATCGTGCCGACCTCGGAGTTTCGCACCGCGACCTATGTTCCCGGGACGCCGGCCCACAGTTGGCAGGCGGTCGCCTGTACCGGTTACACCGTGGGGCGCAAAGGGATGGTCGTCGCCGCCAAGACGCTCGCGCTCTCCGGCATCGACCTGCTCAACGATCCCAAGTTGATCGCGGCCGCGCGCGCCGATTTCAACCGTCGCCGGTCCGGCACCGAATATCGTTCGCGCATTCCGGCGGACCAGAGACCGCCGCTCAACTATCGCGACAAGTGAGAGTCCGGGAAGCTGACCCGCGCTCTCGATCAGGCCGGCTACTCTTCGAGCGCCCTCAGGGCCAGTCCTCTCGCGACGGTGGTCAACTCTTCTCCGCCGCGGAGGCGGTCCGCGCCGAATTTCCGTTTGAAGAGCCGCCTGACGGCCGGGACGAAGGCCGAGCCGCCCGTCAAGAAGACGCTGTCGACGTCTCCGGGGCCGACCTGGCATCGCTCAAGCAGCCGGTCGACACAGCCTTCGAGGCTGTTGATGATGGGCTCGATCCAGGTCTCGAAATCGAGGCGGCGAACTTTCTCCTTGATCTCGACCGGGAGGTCTTTGAAGGAGAAGAGGCTCAGCTCCTGGCTGGAGAGTTCCACCTTGGTGCGTTCGATCGACTGGTAAAGTTTGTAGCCGAGATCATTTCTGACGATATGCAGGAGGGCATCGATCTTTCGCGGTTCCAGGGATTGCGAGCGGATCTGCGCCAGCATGCCGGTCGTCTGCTGATCCTTGAGAAACGAGACGTGATGCCAACTGCTCAACTTTTGATAGAGCCAGGAGGGCATGGGCAGGGTCTTCTCCAGCGATCTGTACTGCGAACCCAACCCCAGCCTGGGCGCGACGACCGACATCACGATCTCGCTGTCCAGCGCGTCGCCGGCAATTCCCACGCCGTCATTGCCCAGCAGATTGCGGCCCCTGTTCGCCTCCCGTTTGGCCGTCGGTCCCAACCGAACCAGCGAAAAATCGCTGGTGCCGCCGCCGAAATCTCCGATCAACACCAGCTCGTCGTGGTCCAGTTTCTGTTCATACTGATAAGCCGCCGCGACCGGTTCGAATTCGAAGGTGACCTCTCCGAACCCGGCCTTCTCGATTGCCGATCGAAGCCGGCCCAGGGCGAAATCGTCGTCATCCTGGTCCTTGGCCCCCGCGAAATGGACCGGTCTGCCGACCACCACTCTGGAACCCAGGTCGCCGAGACTCTTCTCGGACGCCTCTTTCAGCTTTCTGACGATGATGGCGATCAGGTCGTCCAGCGTATAGTTGCGCCCGAGGATCGTGGTCTGGGTGAACGAGCGGCTGGCCAGATGCGACTTCATCGATTGAACGAGTCGCCCCTGGCCGTCGGCGTCCAGGTATTTGCGGATGGCCAGCGGCCCCGCCACCATGAGCGGCCGGCGATCGGGCCCGCGCTCCTCCGCGCTGAAGTAGAGGATCGACCTGAAGGTGGTCAACTCCGCCTCTGCTTCGCCCTGAAAGGTGGCCAGCCGCGATGAGCCGCTCGAGTCCGCCATCGCCAACGCGCTATTGGTCGTACCGAAATCTATTCCTACTGCCTTCTTCATAACCAGCTTGTCTCAATGAGGCTCGGGGCAGGCAGGGACGGACCGCCCGAGCGAGGTGATTGACCAAAACAAAAATTATATCAAACCGCCAAGTCTCGGGCATCCTGAGCGCGCGCCGGCCGCTCGGAAAAGATATTTTTATTTTCTTGACGAGGAACCAAAATTGAATATAACTCCCACTTTTTACTGGTAATTAGCTGCAGATTATCCGCGCCCGCCGGTCACCGGCGTTTGATGGGCGCGTTTATAATGGCGATCGAGCGGCAGTCACAGGTCGATCTCAAGCAATCGGTCGAGACATCTTCTAGCAAACGGCTGGTATTTGGCGGTGAGCGCCGGGGCTGGGACCAACGAAGCGAAGCTCATGATCTCAGGTTCGATTACAACCCGGCGACTCTTTCGTGACTCGAGCTTGAGGCGCCTCTGCCATTCTCTCCCGTGTCTTCCCACCTTCGGCAATTTCTGTATTTAGGCCAACCATCGCAGTTCCGGTTGGCCGGAGATCCCAACATCATTCGAGACGCAGACAGACGCCGAGAGGCCTGATCACTGCTCTAATCACCCTGTTTAGATCCAAAGAAGGAGGGCGCCCGCATGCCAGATCTCAACGGCCTTCTGGAATCCAGCGGTTTTCGAGACGCCGAGAGTTTGACGGACGGGACCAACCTGGCACTCTTGCCGGCTGAGCGAGAGCTGTTTCGCGAACTGGTTCAGGGGCTCAGAATCATTCGTTACGGCTCGATCGTTCTGACGGTGCATGACGGCCGGCTGGTCGAGATCAACAAGACGGTTCGAATCCGCAGTCGCGCCAGGCCGAAAGAGTCGCGCTCTCGGGCGACCAGCTTCAGATCACGTTCTTCTTCAGTTCCGGAAAGACCATGGAGACTTTACCCAGCAGGTAGTCTCCATAGGTTCCGGCGAAGTCGTGCACGCTGGCGTGGTCCCAGCGCTCTGCCTGGTCATCCTTGAGACTGCGATTCGACTCGATCGGTTGGACCTTCGCGTTGAAGTTCGGATCGAAGAAGAACGGGAACGAGAGGCGATCGCCCGGTGATCGGTTGGAGACGCGATGCGGAGTCGATCGATATCGGCCGCCGGTCAGGCGATCCAGCATATCTCCGATGTTACAGATGAATGAACCCGGGATGGGCGGCGCCTCGATCCATCCCGTCTTCGTCTTGATCTGTAATCCGCCTCGATCGTCCTGTTTGAGGATCGTCAGAAATCCATAGTCCGTATGTTCGCCGACTCCCCAGCCGTTTTCGGAACCGGCGGCCGAACCGGCCGGTGGATAGTTGAAGATGCGGAAGAGGATCAGCGGATCCGCGGTGTAACGATCGGCAAAGTAGTTCTCGTCAAGCTCCAGGCTGCCGGCAATTCCCGCCGTCAGTTGGTGTCCGAGCCGCGTCAGTGCCGCCATATAGTCGAGCACCGTCTCGCGAAAGCCGGACAGACCGGCGGGAAACAGATTGCGCCCGTGCAGCGGGACATCCGCTTTGACCATCGGATGATCGTCGCCCAGTTCGTCCCCAAAGTAGATCCCTTCTTTGAGGTCGGGTTGGTTGGAGGTCAACTCTCCGCCCACCGGAAAGTAGCCGCGCCAGGCGCGGCCGCCCAGCTCCATTCGCACTGCCAGCTTGTTCTGCAGGTCCCGGGCGAAGAACTGCCGGCTGAGACTCTCCAACCGTTGCTGTAACTCTTCGTCGACTTCGTGACCGATGATGTAGAAGAACCCGTAATCCCGACAGGCCCGCGCGATCTGCGCGGCCACCGCTCGGCGCGCGTCCGCCTCTCCTTCGATGCTGCGGGTCAGCGGATTGATGTTGATGACCGGTACCTGCGGGGTCGCATCGTCTGGTGGTGATGAAATCTTCATAGGCTGCTCGTACTGAAATTGATTATTTCCGGGAGCCGCTCAGGCCGTTTGAGCGATCTCTCCAGATGCTGGATGGTCCATTATTTATTAGCTCCGCCGATATCGCAAAACGCGCTCCCCCTGCTTTGAATATATAGCCGGGTATCGTAAGCTGATCGCAATCTATCGCCTCTTAATAGTTTGCAGTCTCCAGTTTCTGATTTCGGCCTTCCTCAACTTGTCGAAGCCGATTGGGGCTTTCTAAGTTGAAGTGACCGATAAAGTTCGGCCCTCGGGAACACTAGAAGCTGAAGACCGAGAACTGAAAACAGAGAACTGAAAATTACTGAAAACTGAAGACCGAGAACCGGAACCTATTTCAGGGGAGGAATGCCATGTCAGTTTCCCAGGCCAGTCTGGCGCCGGAAGTTGTGGACCAGGAAGCGGCGCCGTCTCTCAAATATCTCA
>DATEFT010000700.1:0-11069 GCA_035280505.1 Blastocatellia bacterium
GACTGCCTCCATGAAACGAAAAATGCAGGTGGTTGGTTACCGATTGTGAACCGATCGCTCGGGGTCCGGAGCGACCGCATTCTAGCAAGGACCGGCAGTCCGGGCAACCGGGGTCCCGGCATGAGCCTGAGCCCGAACCACTTCCCCGCCCGCTCGAAATTGTCCGGATCACGGCGCCACCTTGGCGTTTTCTCTGATATAATGTCAGCAAACAGACAGAGGATTTACCAACAATCAACAATCCGTCGTAAAGGAGGTCTTAAGCGATGTGTGATTACTCGCTCCATAGCCTGCCCAATCGCCTGGCGGTAGAAGGTGAAGAGTTGGTCGTGCACCGGTTTCCCTTGTCGACACTGGGACTCACATCTCCGTCTGAATTGCAGGTCAGCGTTGAGCCACAGGCCGAGCCACAGGTCTCCGGCTTCTGGGCAAGGCTGAAAAACTGGTTCGTGGTGGAGACCGGGGAGTCCGTCCCCGCGGTCTGCGTTCCACCCGGGGCGCGATTGTTCCTGCAGGACATCCCCAGGCAGTTGCAGAACGAGGTGGGGGTAGCCGAGTGTGAAGAGGTGACCTTCACGCAGTTGAGCGCGATCCCCAACACCTATCGGGATGCGGTTCGGTTCCCGAACGGGCGCGAAATATTGCTGCAAAGACTCAATCCGGGACAACGGGTGAAGGTGCTCTGCCTGTCGTTGGCCGAAGACGAGGTCGAGCCCAGAACGAGCCCCCTCTGGTCCACCCGGCCCGGCTGGTAAGTTGAACCGCGAAAGATCGGCGGTCGAGCCTGAGAGTCTCAAGTGTTGTTGCCCGGCCACCGGCTGGCGTGGCGACGGGGTGAACCTGCAGCCGTCCCTCAGGTCATCGATTTGACCAGGGTCACGGCCAGGAGCCGGCGCAGGGACTCCGAACCGACGGCCAGGGTGAGATTCACCTCTTCCCGCTCCGACAAGGCCTCTCCGCGGGCCGACGAGACCGCCCGCTCCAGAAGCTCCCGCTCGATGAAATCCGGAGGCACGCGCCATTCGCGGGCGCTCTCCGCCAACAGGCGCCCCCGCTGTACGGAATACTCCGTCTCGTCTCCGGCCTCGGCGATCTGCCAGCGCAATCGATCGAGCATCTCTCCGGCGGACTGCCGCCAGGGCTGAACCGAGAGCCAGGCCGTCAGCACCCGGTGGAAGAGCCGCGGATCGATCGCCAGCAATCGCCACACCCAGCGCTGAAAACAGTCCATCGCATCATCCTGTTCGCAGAGCGTCGTCAGCAGCCTGGTCGCGGCGTCGGGGTCCGGCATCCAGTCGAGGAAGATCGCGCGGACGGCGGCCAGCCAGCCTTCGGTCAGGGCGGTGAGGTTGAACGGCGGCGGGGCCGCGGTCTCCTCCTGCAGCCAGGCCGTGAGGAACTCCGGCGCATGCCGGTGGGCGATCTCGCGGACGCGGGCCTGCGGCCGCTCGGCCAGCAGCGGCAGCCCGAACCACCGGACCAGCAGGGCCGTGAAATGAGGATCGGATTCCGACAATCGCCCGAGCCGCAGATACCAATCGTCCCGCCACCAGACGCCCATCCGCCGGCCCTCGAAGACCGGCGCGACCGCCACGTAATCCGGCGTCCCGGCCGGCAGCTCGCACTGCCAGAGATCGTGGGGCGTCTCGTCCTGCGGACGGAGCGGCAGATAGTGAAGCTGTCCGTCCACGTCCCAGTAGACGACGTAATGCCGGTCGCCGGGCGCGATCGGGCGCGACAACCGCAGTTGCAGCGCCCCGTCCGAGAGCCGCGGCTGATCGACCACGCCGCGATCGATGACCGCCTGCGCGACCGTCATCGCCTCGCCGTCGGAGTGGTGGGGACCGAGCCGCAGAGTCAGCGGCGCGCCCAGGCCGGCCACCTCGCCGATCGGTTCGGGATCGACCGACAGGTTCTTCAACCACAGACCGCCTTCCATCAAGGCCCACTCACCCGCGGAGCGCTCCCGGTAGTCCCACGATCGGGGCGGAGCGATCCTGAACCGAAACTGGCGGGCGGTCTCCGATCTGAGCACGAACTGCTCGGTCAAAGTCTTCCAGTCGCTGTTCTTCTGTTTGGCGACGCCGACCAGATTCGCATCGGTCCCGAGGAAGACCCGGTAGGACTCGTTCTGATGTTTGAGGCCGAGTTGTAACCGCAGGTCGGCGGATCCGGCCTCCGGCGTGAGCGAGATCGGCCCGACCCACGTGCAATACTCGCTCTGGGTCTCGAACTCCATCGGCCCGCCGCGATACCGGACGAAACTGACCGTGACCTCGGCCGGATGCGAAATCTTGAGATGGATCCGGTCGCCCCAGCGCAGGGCGCGATGAACCAGCGAGGAGGGATCGACCGAGAGATAAACGCTCGCGACCCAGGCCGGCGGTTCGGCCGCCGGAAGCTGCGGCAAACACGGCTCCCACAGGATCTCGTCCTCAAAGCAGACATGCGTCTCCGCGCTCCAATCCGCGTCGAGGCGGAACAACCGGCCGCCGCCAATCGAGCAATCGCACGAGGGACCGGGCTCCATCCACAGATCCGGAGCGGTCAACACCGCATACGCCTCCCGCGTCTCCAGCCGCTGACGGGATGAGTCCGCCAATCGGCGGCCGGTGCTCAACTGAAAGACGACGACGTCTTCGCTCTCCGGCCACAACTCGATCTCTTCGGCGGCGGCGACCGCGCCGGTGCTCTCGACCAGTTGCACGGTCACGCGGGCCGCCTCGAACGGCAGGTAGAGGTCGGCCTCGGCCTCATAGCCGCCGTCCTCCCGCCGGGAGACCCGCATCACGTAACGGCCGTCAACGACCACGTGGTAGAGCTCCCGATTCAGACCGAGGGCGTCGAGGTAGGCCAACCGGCAGCGGAAGTAGGGAGCTGACGGCGGATCCCAACTGAACAGCGGTTCGGAGAGAAAGGAATCGTTCGCCTCCGGGGCCGTCTCCGAGGCGGACAGCCTCAAGCCGGTCGCGATCTCGGCCACCTCCACGGTGGCCAGGGTCAAGATGCGCTCCCGCCATTCCGGCAAGAGCCAGGGACTGCCGGAGAGCATCGCCCCGGCGCCTTCACGCTCGATCTTCCGTTGCCGGTAGTCCAGCAGAACTTGCCAGAGCTGCTTAAAGCCGGGGGCGCCGGTCTCCTCCTCGAGCAATTGCCGGATGGCCGGGGTCGAGGTTCTCCCGGCGAGCCATTCGGGCAGGCGGCGTTCGAACCCGCGGCGAGTGAAACCGGACTGCAGAAAGACCGTCTCGACCCACTGCTGTGCTCCGGCGCGGCCGAAGACGTGGCGCAGGTTGAAGCGGCGGGCCGCCACTTCCAACAGATCTTTGAGGGCGGACGACGGCTGTTCCCGCACGAAGAGCCGGCTCCGGACCTGCGGTTGAATCGCCTCTTGCGGAACCCATTGCCAGCCCTCGCCCTCCACGGCCTCGCGCCGGGCGCTCTCCGAGAACCAGAACATCAACAACAGTCCGAGCGCCGCCCGCAGCGGATATTGATGCTCGTCCCAACCGAACCGGCGGAGGGGGCAGAGCGAGTAGGAGAACGTGCTCTCGTCCAGTTCCTGGACCCAGACTCGCAGCCACGTATAGTCGTAATCGGTGGGCCCCAGCTCCGTTAAAGACCAGGGTCGCGGCAGGAGGGAGAGAGAACGCGCGCGGTCGAGGACCACGCCAACGGCGGTTTCAATGGTGGCGGTCCCAGTAGAACCCTCTACCCGGCCAAAGACGTCCTCGGCGGAAACAACATCGATCTCTTTGAGCAAGCCTTCCATCGGAGACCATTCGAGGCGATACCAACCGGGATCAGAGAAGAGGCGGCGTGCGGCAACACGCGGAGGCGGCGATCAGGATGGTCGCGCTACTTTCACTGAAGTTGGGGCGATCCGGGATTCTATTCGGCTTGTGAACTGCGCGCAACAAAAAAATCAGCACCGCTCGCGGTACGGACTCAACGACCGATCACCAGGACGCCCCAGGGTCCCCCCGGCACTTGGATCTTTTTGGTCACCGTCCGGGTCGTCAGGTCCACCACCGAGAGATCGTTGGAGGGCCCGTTGGCCGTAAAGAGCGTCTTGCCGTCGGGTGAGACCGCGATCCCCCACGGGCGCAGCCCGACCTCGAACGAGTCGGTCGGTTGATTGGTCGCGGTATCGACCACGAAGATCTTCCGCCCGCGGCCGGTGCTCACATACAACTGTTTGGCGTCGGGCGAAAGCGCCAACCCCATCGGTTTGATCTCGCCCGGCGTTCCGAGTTGAATGGCCTGGAGCTTCTCGTTCTTCACGGTATCGAGCAGCACGATCCCACCGTCGTTCTCCGCGTTGACGTACGCGCGGGACCCATCGGGCATAAAGACGAGGTTGCGCGGGCGGCGGCCGACCTTAAAATTCTTGAGCAGTCTGCGGCCGGCCACCTCGACGACGTAGATCGCGCCCTCGGCCTCCGAGGTCACATAGACCCGCTGGCCGTCCGGAGAGAGCGTCACGCCTTCGGGTTCGCCGCCGACCCCGACCGATTGCATCAATTTTCCGGCCGCCACCTCGACGAAGCTCATCTGGCCCAGATCTTCGTTGGAGACGAAGATGGTCTTTCCGTCGAGACTCACATCGAAGGTTTCGGGATCCGAACCGCCCTCGATCACCCGCACCAGCCGGTTCTGATCGACATCGAAGACGCCGATCCCATCCGCGCTCTTGTCGGGAGGCGGCAGCTTGTCCTCATCCACGCCCGGCGGCGCGGGCGGCGAACCGCTCAGCGCAACGTAGATCGTCCGCCGGTCCGGACTGGCGCGGAGGCCTCGCGGGCGCTTCCCCAGCGTGACGGTGGCGATGACTTCGAGCGTCGATCCGTCGATCACGCTCAGATCTCCGGAGATCTCGTTCGTCACATACACACGGTAGCCGCTCTTCCACTCGGGAACCGCCGCGGGCTTCGTCGTGGTGGGAGCGTGCGAACATCCCGCCGCCATCAGCGCGAGGCCGCATGAGATCACCGAAACCTTCAACCAATTCATGAAAATTATTCTCCTGTGAACTTGAAAACGAGTTCGCTCTTTCCGGAGGGCGCGAGCGTGACCTGTTGCTCCTGCCGCCCCAACTGCTCCTGCCAGGCCTCGATGGTGTAGGCCCCCGGCGGGAGATCGCGGAGCCGGAAGGAGCCGTCCGTCCCGGTGACGGCGAAGTAGGGATGGGCGACCACGCCGACCCAGGCCTTCATCCACGAATGGATGTTGCATTTGACGCGGATCATGACTTCGGGTTGCGTGAAGCGGCGCGCCAGGGGATCGGCGCCGGGCGCCTGGCTCTGGTTCCAGTCGCGATTGATCTGGGGCACCGGATGGATGTTGTGAGTCAGCGGATCGGAGTTGGTCACCCGCAGAATCTGGCCGGTCTGCAGGCCCAGCACGCGCGGGCCGAACCGGCACCCGCTCTGGTCGATCACCACGGGTTCGGCCGGCGGATCGAACCGCTTCTCCTCCAATCCCTGCTTGACGTAGACGAAGACGTTGGCGAGCGTCTGATTGGCGTTGACCGTCACCGCTTCGTCGAAGACCGCCTGCGGATGGAGTTTCGCGCAGACCGGGTCCTCGTCCATCTCGATCTTTTTAGGCGGCGGCCTCTTCCCGGTGAAGAGGATGCGGCCCGTGATCTCTCCGGCGGTCTGCGGATCGACCTTGAATCCGGGCGGCGCGACGGTCGCGACCGGCTGGGTCTCGCCCACTTTCGCCGGTTTCGAGCGTGAACAGGCCACTCCCGCCATCAGCAAGGCGAAAAGCAAAATCCTGGTGTGATATATCCTGATCTTCATCAATTCTCTTCTCTTAAACCGCGAAAGACGCGAAAGCCTGATGATTTAAGTGATCAATCGCTCCCCGGCGGTCCCGCGTGGGAAGGGACCGCGCCCGTCAGAGCCTCGAGGAAGGCGACCAGGTCGCTGCGGTCCTGCCCGGAGAGGCGGAGCGGCTGGATCTCCCGATCCAGTTGCGGGGTCGAACTGCCGCCCCCCACGTAAAAGTCCACGACCTCCCGCAAGGTCTTCAAGCTGCCGTCGTGCATGTAGGGCGCGGTCCGGGCGACGTGGCGCAGGCTCGGCGTGCGGAAGGCGCCGCGGTCGGCCTCCAGCCCGGTCAGAACGTAGCGTCCCGGGTCCGTCAATTCCCCGCTGGAGTTCAGGCCGGCGCCGAGGTTGTGGAATCGGCCGTCGGTGAAGAGCGCGAACTTCTCGCCGATGGTGTGACAGGTCGCGCAATTGCCCCGGCTCCGATCCGTGAAGATCGCGAGCCCGCGGATGGCGGCGGGACTGAGCGCGGTTCGATCGCCTCCGTACCGGTACCGGTCGAAGGGCGAGTTTCCGCTGAGCAGGGTGCGTTCAAAGCTGGCCACGGCCTTCCGGATCTTCTCCATCGTGATCGGCCCGGCTCCGAAGACCCTGGCGAACTCGTCCCGAAAGGCCGGATCCGCGTTGAGTTTGGCCACCCCGATCTCGTGCGGCAGATTCATCTCTTTGGGATCGGCGATCGGAACCCCGGCCTGCGCCTCCAGATCGGCGGCTCGCCCATCCCAGAACTGCCGGAGATTGAACGCCGCATTGAGCACGGAGGGGACATTTCGGGCCCCGAGTTGTCCGCGGACTCCCTTCCCGACCGGCCGGCCGTCGGTGAAGTGGAGATCCGGCAGATGGCAGCCGGCGCACGCCAGAGTGTCGTCGGCGGAGAGTCTGACATCGTAGAAGAGCCGGCGGCCGAGGGCGATCGAATCGGCCGTCGGCCGGTTATCGGCCGGGATCGGCACCGGCGGCAGACCGAGCGGCGACCGGATCTCGACTTCGGGACCGACGGCGCGCGCGCCGTTCGCCGGCGAATCCCCGGGCGCCCGGCACGAGTACGTCATGAAGACAATCGACAGAATCGAGAGAGCCCGGCACATTTTAACCGCGAAACACACGAAACACGCGAAAGACGGCTTATTCCGCGTATTTCGCGTGTTTCGCGGTTTGTAAATCGATCTCTTAGGCAAAATATTTAGAGATTCTTCAGCCAGATGTTCCGGTACTCGACCTTCATCGGGGGCCCCATATGGAGCTGAAAACCGATCAACCCGCCCAGCGCGCGATTGGCCGCGTCGTCGTCGATCGCCCCCGCCATGAGGTGGCCGTTCAGAATGTGGGTCAGCACGTTGCCGCGGGCGATGATGTGGAACCGGTTCCAGTCATTGACCTTGATCAGGGTCTTGAGCTCGTCGCCGGTGCGCAGGTCCGCGATCATGCTCTTGGTCCCGGGTTGCAGGCGCGTCATCTGGCCGCGCAGGGCGAGAAATCCGCGCCCGCGCTCCTCGTAGAGCTGTCCCGTATACGTGTTCTGGAAATCGATATCCGCCTGATAGCCCTTCAAGACCCATTTGCCGACGTCGGGCAGTTCGACGCTGCGATACTGCACGCCGCTGTTGGTGGAGTTGATGCGGTACTCCAGTTTCAGTTCGAAATCCTTGGGCTGTCCGCTGCGCCAGATCAGAAAGGTATTGGCCTTGAGCGGTTTCTCCGCGGTGGTCTCGCCGATGATCTCGTCGTTTTCGGCGCGCCAGACGGCCGAATCGCCGTCCCAGCCCTTGAGCGACTTGCCGTCGAAGATGGCTTCGAAACCCGTATGGTCGTCCAGCGACAGAGCCTCGATGCCCGGGCCTCGCGGGGCTCCGCCGCGCGGAGGGCCCTGCTGGGCGCTGAGCGAGATTCCCTGAAAGACCAACAACGCGGCCGCGAGCAACGCGGCGGTCAGAGCGAAATGTTTTTTCATAAGTGCTCCTTTGATGCTCCTTCACAGGCTGTGAGACTAGACCGGCTCCCATTGCCGGGTCCGGGCCGACTTCAAGACGGCGTCGGTCACGTAGTCGGTGGCCAGGCCGTCCCTGAAGGTCGGCGCGGCGGTCCGACCGGCGCCGAGCGCCTCCAGAAAGTCCGCGAACTGATGAACGAAGGTATGTTCGTACCCGATCTGCAGGCCGGGCACCCACCAGCGCTTCATATAGGGATGATCGCCATCGGTGACGTGAATGCTGCGCCACCCGCGCACCAGCCCCTGATCGCCGTGATCGAAGTACTGAATGCGATGCAGGTCGTGCAGGTCCCAGCTCGCCGAGGCCTGCTCGCCGTTGATCTCGAGCGTATAGAGCGCCTTGTGGCCGCGCGCGTAACGGGTCGCCTCGAACGTCGCCAGCGAGCCGTTTTGGAACCGGCACAGAAACGCGCTGGCATCGTCGATCCCGACCGGCTCCACCTTCCCGGTCAGATTGTGTTTCCGCTCTTTGATGAACGTCTCCGTCATGGCCACCACCTCGGAGATCGGGCCGTTCAACCAGAGGGCGGTGTCGATGTTATGGGCCAGCAGATCGCCGGTCACGCCGCTCCCGGCCACCTCCAGGTCCAGGCGCCAGAGGCCCTCGCCGCCCTGCGGCAGATCCTGCGAGATGGTCCAGTCCTGCAGAAATTTGGCCCGGTAATGGAAGATTCGCCCGAACCGCCCCTCGTCGATCAAATTCTTCAGCAGCACGACCGCGGGCACGCGGCGATAGTTGTACCAGACCATGTTGGCGACCTGGGCCGCCTCGACCGCCTGGGTCATGGCCTCGCCCTCGGCCGCGTTGCGGCCCAGCGGCTTTTCGCACATCACCATCTTTCCGGCCCGGGCGGCGGCGATGGCGATCTCCGCGTGCGTGTCGTTCGGGCTGGCGATATCGATCAGGTCCACGTCCGAACGCTCGATCAGCCGGCGCCAATCGGTCTCGACCGATTCGTATCCCCAGTTCTCCGCGAACGAGCGCGCTCGTTCCGGGTTACGGGCGCAGAGGGCCTTGAGCACGGGCCGGTACGGCAGGTCGAAGAAACGACCCGCCTGCAGGAACGCATTCGAGTGGGCCCGCCCCATAAATCCGTAGCCGACCAAACCGATCTTGAGATCTTTCTTCATAGCTCTCTCCGGACTAGTTCCAACCGTGGGCGTTTCGCACCGCAATCATGGTGCTCAGAACGTTGCGCCACGTCTGGGGGTCTCTCATCACTTCGTTGGGGAACATACAGCCGTCCCAGTTGATGTGCTGATAGGAGCGGGTGGGCGCGCCGGTCTCATCGCGCATCCACAACCCGGCGGCCCGCACGATGTCCAGCTTGCCGTTCGGATCGTTCGGCAGACAGTGGCGGCCGGTCTTGTCGTGCGAGCCCGAGCCCTTCACCGTGGCATCGTTCTGGGCGACGTGGAAGTCCTTGACCCAGGGGCGCAGGACGCCGGTCATCTTGCTCAGCGCCTCGTAGAGCACGCCCGGATCGGACCAATCGTAGTCTGCCGGCAGCAGCCGATCTTCCGGCGCGTTGTAACCCAGGGTGAATAAGAGGGTATGGGCCATGTCGGCCTGCATCCCCAGGATCTGAGGCCGTCCCACCATCTCCAGCAACTCGGCCAGCCGCTTCCAACTGTGCATGCCGCCCCAACAGATCTCACCCTCGGCGGCGAGCCGCTCGCCGTAGCCTTCGGCGATCGTGCAGGCTTCGCTGAAGGTCTCGGCAATCCGCCGGGTATTGCCGGCCGGGTCTTCGGCCCAGGCCGCCGGACTGCAGGCCGAATCGATGCGCACGATTCCGTAAGGGCGAATTCCCAGCTCCCGCAATTTCCGGGCGATCGCGCAGGATTTTTTGACCTGCGTGAGAAAGTGCTGCCGTTCCTCGGCGGAGCCCATGGCCGAGCCCCCGCCGGTGGGCGGCCAGACCGGAGCGACCAGCGAGCCGATGACGAAGCCTCGCGCGGCCACCTGGTCCGCCAACCGCTTGAGATCGTCATCGGTCGAATCGATATCGGTATGCGGAGAGGCGAGGAAGAGATCGACGCCGTCGAATCGGATGCCGTCGACTTCGGCGGCGGCCGTCAGGTCGAGCATCGTCTCCAGATCCAGATAGGGCTCGGCATCCGGTCCGCCTTTGCCGACCAGACCCGGCCACATCGCGTTATGCAATTTCGGATATGCGTACTTGTGCTCAGCGCTCATATGGTCCTCCTTAATAGTCCAGAGAAGTCTAGCGAAGTCAAAACCGGTCCCGATTCAGACGGCTCTGGATTTCTCCCGACTTTTCCAGACTTTTCGAGACTGCTCCAGACTTCTTTTACCGTAATGCCTGGGCGATCGCCTGTTCGGCGAGCGGGGCCATGACGGCATAGCCCGCGTCGTTCGGAAGCAGGCCGTCACCGGTCAACTCTCGCTTCAAGTTTCGGCCGTCGGCCAGCGCCGAATAGTAGTCAAGATAGACCGCGCCGCTCTGGGCGGCATACTCTTTCAACCATCCATTGATCCCGATGATCTTGCCCTGGGGCCGCAGCACCGTCTGTTTCGTATAACAATCGCAGACCGGAGTCACGGAGGCCAGCACGACGCGGATCCCGTTCGCTTTGGCCAGCTCCACGATCGACATCAGGTTCTCGGCCATCATCCCCTGGGTGATCGGACCGGTCACGCTGGCCAGGTCGTTGGTGCCCGCCTGAATCACCACCACCTTCGGCTTCAGCGCGATCACGTCCTGGCGGAACCGGACCAGCATCTGCGGCGTGGTCTGGCCCTTGAGGCCGCGATTCAGGTAAGGCTTGCCCGGAAAGAATCGGGTCTGTCCGGAGCCCCAGAATTCCGTGATCTCGTCTCCCAGAAAGACCACCCGGTTCTCCGCGGCTGCCGGCGGCGGAAGCTCCGTATTTTCGCTGCCGTATCGAGTCAGACCGGCCCAATCGACCAGCAGATGCCGCTGGGCGGCCAGCCGCTGTTCGAGCGCCGCCGTGACCGACTCGAAATCCGGCCTCGACCGCGCCGCCACGAAACAGCCCGCCACCATCACTCCCAACAGGATTTTGACAATCTGGCTTTTCATAGTCCTCGACTTTCCTGAATTTTTCTAGACTTCAAAAGGTTAGGCGATCTTTCTTCGCCTCGATCTTGGCGGCGTCGACCCCGGGGACCTTCTTCAGATCCTCGATCGATTTGAACTTACCGTTCTTGGCGCGGTACTGAATGATCGCCGCGGCTTGCGAGCGCCGGAGAGAGA
>DATEFT010000701.1:0-4748 GCA_035280505.1 Blastocatellia bacterium
GGTCGTGACGGTGACCTGCCGTTGCGTGTCGGTGATGGTCACCTTGGCGTTCGCCACTGCCGCGCCTGATTGGTCGACCACCGTCCCGACGATATTGCCGTAGACTGCCTGCCCGAAGGTGTGCGGGCCGAGCAGTCCGAACATAATCAGAGCCAGGATTACTGTAGCCAGTCGCATAGATGCTAGTCTCCATAAACGCGAGTACGAAACTGATGTCAGCGCCGCCGAACCGGCGCCAACCAACCAGTCTCTGCTTTTCATCTTGATCCTCGATCAGTGGGGTGACGTGCTGCTTGCACCGCGCACTAGACCACAGGCCATGAAGGCCTGTCAAGTTGCTCAGGGCCGTCTAACCATCATCGCCAATTCGGCCGCCCGATCTTGCGGCGATGCATATATAATAAGGATAGATCTTTATTAGAATGGTCATGTTTAAATGAATATGAAGAGTAAGACTAGCATTAGAATCAGCGCTCTGAAGTCGATCCCGGAGTTGCGGGCGGTCGAGGAGCTTCAGAAAGAGGCGTGGGAGATGGGGGACCGGGACCTGGTGCCGGTGGCTCATCTGGCGGCGGTCAAAGAGGCGGGCGGCATCCTGATCGGAGCCTACGATGGCGGGACGCTCGCCGGGTTCGCTTATGGATTTATGGGCATGGAAGAGGGCCGCGTGACGTTCCACTCACATCTGCTGGCGGTCAAGCCGGCCTATCGCAATCAAGATCTGGGCCGTCAACTCAAACTGGAGCAGCGCGAGAGGGCTCTGGCCAAGGGGATCACGTTGATGACCTGGACCTTCGATCCGCTCCAGAGCCGCAACGCCCATCTGAACCTGGGCAAGCTCGGCGTGGTCTCGGAGAAGTACCTGATCGATTTTTATGGCGAGGCCAGCTCCAGCTTTCTGCATCGCACGGGGACCGACCGCCTGTGGGTGAGCTGGTGGCTCGACAGCGAACGGGTCAGGCGGCGGATCGAGGGCGGCGCCGCCGAGAGTCCGCTCCCGGAGCTGCCCGAGCCGCTGGTCGAGATGAGTGACGAGGACTCTCCCCTCCGAAATGATCGGGTCCTGATCGAGAGGCCGCCCCGGGTCGCCATCCGGATTCCGGCGGACCTCGTCGCCCTGCAGCAGCGAGACCCGGCCCTGGCGGTCTCATGGCGAGAATCGACAAGATGGGCCTTCACCGAGGCGCTGGCCGCGGGCTATCTGGTCGAGGAGTTCTACAGAGGGGGTCGCTATGGAATCTACCTTTTAAGAAGTCTAGACTAGTTGATAAGTGCCCTGGGTCGGAGAGACCGCATAGCCTTCGGCCACCAGCGCGCGATTGCCGAGGCCGGCTTCGGGTCTGGAGAGGCCGGTCACTCGTGCCAGCTCGCCCGGCAGGGTCAGGCCGGCTCCTCGTAGAAAGCATCTGGCGATCTCCAGCACCGCGGCCTGGCGATCGATCTTTTGACCGAGTTGTTCGGGGAATCGACCTTCGGCCAGGGTCCAGATGTAGGTGAACTTCGGCAGATAGACGACCTCGCTCGGGATCACGATCATGGCCATCTGCAGCTCGTCGATGGCCTTGTTGAAGCTCGGACGGTCTTTGATGCCGGAGGCGGCGCGGAGGTCGGCCGAAGCCATCTCCCATTCTTTGCGCAGCACTTTGAGGATCAGACCGGCGGCCGGGCTCAACTGCTGTTTCTCGCGGCGTTTGGGAATTCCCCAGATCCCGCTGAAGTAAGGAATCATCCGGGGCGCGATGAACATGGCTTTGCCCCGGGCCAACTTTCCGTAATAGACCCGGCCGCGTCGCACGATCTCATCTTTCAATCTCCAGGTGTGCGAGCTCTCGGCGTCTTTCTGCACGTTGCGGGGCATTCGGGCATCCCGCCGGCCGCAGACGGCAATGTAGAGGGACGGCCCGGGTTGGCGCGAATCGGTCAGGCAGAAGGTGAAACCGACCCGCTCGATGAAGCTTTCGGCCTCGCCCACGGTCTCGATTCGTAATGGTTCTTCGCGTCGCCAGGAGCGATCGCGATACTCTTCGATCTCCGGCGGAAGTATCTGCGGCATGGAGGCAAGAGTAGCGCAATTGCCAAAAATGCGCTACATTCAGATGGCAGCTTGTGCCTTCGAATCGGCCAGATCCCAATGAACAAGAGAGTGCTTGAACGGGGTTCATCTAAGAGCTAATGATCGGCTTAGATGGCTGCTGGGCGTCGGAAATGTCTGTGGGGGAACTAATAAATATGGATCGAGGATCAGTCTGGACCATCAGCGCATCGATGCTGGAGGGTCTGTTGTTGGAAGCTCGCACCTCGCCGCGGCGGCGTGCCATTCACCGATTGCACGCGGGAGATTGGGAGCATGCGCACCGGATGCTCAATGCGTTGATTCCCGGCACCTACGTCCGGCCGCACCATCACCCGGACCTGTACCAGCACGAGGGGTTCATCGTGCTGCGCGGCCGCATGGCGCTGCTGCTCTTCGACGATCAGGGGCAGGTCGATCTGGAGCGGAGCCGCGTGCTCGGGCTCGGCGGAGGCGGCGGGATCTGTCTGGGGATGGATCTGCCGCCCGGGACCTGGCATAGCCTGGTGGCGCTCGAGGAGACGGTGATCTATGAAGTCAAAGGGCAGCCGGCGGGAGGTTATGTGGCGGCGAACGATAAAGGTTTCGCCCCCTGGTCTCCGGCGGAGGGGTCGGCCGAGGCGGCCGGTTATCTGCGTGAGCTGGAACGGGTCGCACGACAGTTGGAATCTGGGGCGTTGCCGAGCACTGGTGGGTGAGATTGGATCGCTATGCGGATTTTGCCGGTTGATATCGAGCGCATTACCGAACTCTATGATCGGGGGCTCTACCTGCAGGCCTACGATGGGGCGCGGTCGATTGCGCCGCTGGCCGAGTGGGAGGGGACGGAAGCGCGCCTGATCGCCGGACGGTTGGCGGCGATGCTGGGGGCGCCGAAACTCGCCCGCCGGCTGCATCTGCGGGCCTGGCGCGCAGATCGGCACGATCCGCAAGCGATCTACTACTACACGCGTGCGCTGTGGGATTGGCGCGGAGCCTGGCGGGCCTGGGGGTTTGCGCGCCGCCATCCGGAGTTGAGCGGCGCTCCGATCCGGATCGAGGCGGAGTGGCTGGGTCTGCGGGCCTCGCTCTTCGGCCAGTTGCGGGATTTCGACCTGGCCTACGAGATGATCGGACGCGCCGAGCAACTGGCTCCGGAGAACCCGTGGATCTGGGTCGAGAAGTCTTCGCTGCTCGAGTACGAGGACCGTTACGAGGAGGCCCTCGCGGCCGCGAACCAGTCGTTGCAACTGCGCCCGCTCTATCGGCCGGCGATCCAGGCCGCCACGCACCTGCTTGGTCTGTTGGACCGTGAAGATGAGGCGCGGGACTGTTTGGCTCGGGCGACGCGGCATCTGGAATGCCCGGCCCTGCAGATTCAACTGGCCCAGATGCTGATCGATGCCGGCGATCACGCGAGGGCGCGAGAACACCTGGAGCTGGCGGTCCGGCTCTCGCCGTTGATGGAGGAAGAGGTCCGGCAATGGTTGGATGGGCGTCGCTCCGATGCGGCCTATCTGTGCGGCGATCTGGAGGCGGCCGCCGCGCTCGCCGAGGGGACCAAGAGCAGCTTCTTCGAGGAGATCGCCAAACGGTTGCGGCAAGCCACTCCGGAGATGCGGCGCGTGTTGTTGCCCGTCGGATTCGTCCGCCAGCACCATGTCACCTGCGCACCGGCCACCCTGACGATGATCAGCCGTTACTGGCGGATGCCGGCCGAGCACCTGGAGATCGCCGAGGAGATTTGCTACGGCGGCACGAGCGATCACAGCGAACGAAAGTGGGCGGAGCAGAATGGCTGGCTGGCCCGCGAATTCCGCGTCAACTGGGACGACGCCGTGCGGCTCATCGATCGCGGAATCCCTTTCACCCTGGCGACGGTCGATCCCGGCAGCGCCCATCTGCAGGCGGTGATCGGTTACGACGAGCGGCGGGGGACGCTGTTGATCCGCGATCCCTACTCGCCCAGTCTCGGCGAGGGGCTGGGCACGGAGATGCTGGAACACTATCGATCGACCGGGCCGCGCGGGATGCTGCTCGCGCCGAACGGCTCCGCGCCGCAGGGGAACGGCGGTCTCCGGAATTGGCCAGATGGAGTCGAGCCGTTGGAGGCCAGCCTCTATGACAAGCTGCATGCCGTTCAGCATGCGCTCGCGCACCACGACCGGGCCGCGGCCGATGAGACCTGGCAGGCCATGTCGGGCGAAGCCCCGGGGCATCGGTTGACGCTGAACGCGCGGCTCGCCATCGCCTCATACGATGAGGACCAGCATCAGGCGCTCGCCTGCATCGAGGAGCTGCTGGGGAAGTATCCGGACGATGCCAACCTCAAGCTGCAGAAGGTCGCCTGCCTGCGGATGCTGGCCCGGCGCAGCGAACGGCTCGCCTATCTCAAGACGATCTGCAGCGACGAGAAGTCGGATCCGCTCCTCTGGCAGCAATACGCGCAGGAGTTGAGCGAGGACGCGGGCGAGTCCCGAACCGTCTCGCGATTGTTGCATCGTTCGTTTCGCGCCCGCCCGCTCGAGGCGCACAACTTCTACCTGCTCGCGAACCTCCGCTGGTCGCAGCGGATCTTCAACGAGGCCCTGGAACTCTATCGCCTGGCCGCCTGCCTGAAAGATACCAACGAGCAGTACGTGCAGTCCTACTTCGTTGCCTCGCGCCATCTGCGCCAGACGGCCGCGGCCATGGAGTT
>DATEFT010000702.1:0-2026 GCA_035280505.1 Blastocatellia bacterium
TATCGCTGGTGGCTCTCGGCGGGCTGGGAGCTCGGGAACCGGGAGCGCTGGAACGCGCCGCTCTATTGGGAGAATCACGGCGGCGAATGGATGATCCGCGATTATCACGGATTGCATCCGGTCGCCGAGCGGGCCCAGGAGCCGGTCTCTCACGTCAGTTATTATGAGGCCGATGCCTACGCGAAATGGGCCGGAAAACGCCTGCCGACCGAAGCCGAATGGGAGAAGGCCGCCTGTTTCGACCAGGAAGGAAACCTGAAGCGGGATTTTCCCTGGGCGGACGGCCGGCCGCCGACCGCCGAGCACGCCAACCTCTTCGAGAACCAGCTCTGGGGAGTCGCGCCGATCGGCGCCTTTCCGCAGGGCAAGAGCGCTTACGATTGTCACCAGATGATCGGCGATGTGTGGGAGTGGACGACCTCCGACTATGCGCCTTATCCGGGCTTCAGATCCGAATTCGATGAATATAACGACAAATGGTTTATCGGCCAGAAGGTCCTGCGCGGCGGGTCTTTCGCCACACCGCGATCCCATATCCGGTCCACTTATCGGAACTTTTTCCATCCGCATGAGAGATGGATGGTCTCGGGGTTTCGTTGCGCCCGGACTCGCTGACCCGGCTTTGAATCTCAAATCATTTTCACGGCGTCTTTAGCGTCTTTCACGGTTTGGGATTCGGCCGTCTTGATGGTAATTTGGTGGTGCAATTTTAATCGAAAAACCACTACCAGAGGAGATCTCATTCGTAATGACAAATGTTCAGGTACCGGCGATCCCACCGCTGAACCCGCCGCGTCGAATTCTGCTCGGTCCCGGACCGAGCATGGCTGATGACCGCGTCCTGCGCGCCATGAGCGCGCCGCTCGTCGGGCATCTAGATCCATTCTTCATCCGGACGATGGATGAAGTTCAGGCGATGCTCCGTTCGGTCTTCGAGACCGAGAATCGCCTGACGATTCCGATCTCGGGAACCGGCACGGCCGGGATGGAAGCCGCCGTCGCCAATATGCTGGAACCGGGTGAAGAGATCGTGATCTGTGTCAGCGGCTTCTTCAGCGAGCGAATGTACGAGATGGCCAAACGCGTCGGCGCGAAGCCGATTCGGGTCGATGGCGAGTGGGGCAAACCGGCCGATCTCGCGAAGGTCCGCAACGCCTGGCGCGAATCGAATGCCAGGGCGCTCTTTGCCGTCCAGGCGGAGACTTCGACGGGGGTGCTGCAGCAGCTCGCGCCGCTGCGGGAGATCGCCGATGAGCGCGACGGTTTTCTGATCATCGACGCGGTGACCAGTATCGGGGCGCATTCGATCGGCGTGGATCACCATCGCATCGATGCCTGTTATGCCGGAATCCAGAAAGCTCTCTCGTGCCCGCCGGGGCTGGCGCCGATGACTTTCAGCGACCGGGCGGTGGCCAAGATCGAAGCGCGCAAAACGCCGGTCTGCAGTTGGTATTTCGACATGAGCCTGTTGACGTCCTACTGGAACAAAGGCACGGCCGGCGGCGGCCGTGCGTATCACCATACGGCTCCGATCACCATGAACTACGCTCTGCACGAGGGGCTGCGGCTCTTCATGGAAGAAGGGCTCGAGAACCGCGCGAAACGCCACGAACGCCACCACCGCGCGCTGGTGGCCGGGGTCGAGGCTCTGGGGCTACAGATGAAGGTGGCTCCGGAAGATCGCCTGTGGACGTTGAACGCGGTCAGCATTCCGGAAGGGATCGACGATCTTCGCGTCCGCAACCGTCTGCTCGAAGAGTCCAATATCGAGATCGGCGGCGGCCTGGGCGCGCTCAAGGGCAAGATCTGGAGAGTCGGGTTGATGGGGGTCGGCAGCCATCAGAACAATGTATTGTTGTTGCTGGCCGGTCTGGAGAAGGCGCTGAAAGCCGAAGGCTTCAAGATCCAAGATTCGGGAGTCAGCGCGGCGATCGGATTCTATTCCGAGAACTGAAGCAGGGGAGGGGCGAGATGTTCTGTCCACGTTGCGGTACGCCGAATACGGAGACGACCAAACTTTGCCGGC
>DATEFT010000703.1:0-4453 GCA_035280505.1 Blastocatellia bacterium
TGCTCCGGCTGACCGACCTGGTCACCTTTCACGAGCCGGCGGCCGACATCATCCCCCTGCTCGACAGCTTCGATCTGCTGGTCAGCTCCTCTCACCTGGAGACTTTCGGGCGGACCTTGATCGAGGCCATGGCGCTCTCCAAACCGGTGGTGGCGACCGCCGTCGGCGGGGTGCCCGAAGTCGTGGCCGACGGCGAGGTCGGCTTTCTGGTTCCGCCGGGCGATGCCGAGGCCATGGCCGAGCGCATCTCGAGGCTGGTCGCGGACGCCGAGTTGAGAAGGTCGATGGGACGGAGAGGGTACGAGCGAGTGCTCAAGAATTTCGATCTGCGGGTCACCACCCGAAGGTGGGAACAGCTCTATCAAGAGATCCTGCAGCCTTGATCATTTTTGAACGACAACCGGGTAACACGCATGGTAACCAATCGAACAGGACAGGCGCCCAGAAGAAAGGCGGCGGTCGAGGCTCTCGAGCCAGTCAAGGAGAGCCGGCCCCAGATTCAGTTTGCGACGCAGCTCCCGCCGGAGATGCTCAATCAGTTCTTCGAGCGGATGTTTCCGGCCCGCGCCGCTTTTCTCAAAGAGCATTGGCCCTGGCTCTACCGGGTCGGAGAGTTCGAGTGGTCTCCGGCGCCGGTCACCGTCGTCTCGGGAGGCGCCGTCACCGGCCTGATCGGGACCATCCCCGTGACCCTCTGCGTCGAGGGGGCCAAACTGCCGGCGGTCTGGATGGTCGATCTGGCGGTCCTGCCCGAATACCAGCGCCAGGGGGTCGGAGTGGCTCTGCTGCAAGCCTCGATGGAACGATGTTCGATCCAGATGGGTTTCTGTAACGAGCGGTCGTTGGGCACGGCCCTCAAATGCGGGTGGAGGTTGCGGCGACATACCTACAGTTTCCAGTTGCTGCTGAAGCCTGAATGCCATCCGCTGGTGCAAGAGACCTCGCTGGAGCCGATCGGCAGGATCGCGGGCCTGGCGACCCGCCTGGTGTGGCGGGCCCGAGCGGCCGCGCACCGGCAACTGGTGGTCGCTCCGGTCACCCTGGACCATCTGAGCGAATTCGCCGCGAGATGCGACTACCTCGCCGTGCATGCCCTGCGCTCCATCGAATTCCTGCAATGGCGGATCTGGAGCCATCCCTGCGCGGCCGAGCATTTCATCTTCAGCCTTCCCGGCAATCAGGATCAGGGATGCTCGGCGATCGTGAGGTTGATCGAGACCGATGGATATCGGCGGCTCCATCTGCTCGCCCTGACCGGAAATCTACACGACCCTGGGAACCTCTCCGATTTCTTCGCCAGCGTCGTCCGATGGGCCATCCGGGAGAGTTACCACCGAATCCTGTTGGTCGCGAGCGACCCGTCGATAGCCAAAGTAGCCAGGCGATGGTTCCCGATCACGTCCTGTCTGCGGTTCATCTACCATACCTCCAACCCGGCCCTGGATGGAGTATTGGCCGAGGGCGACCATCTCTGGGAATGTATAGATAGCGACTTTGACCTGACCCAATAGAAAGTCCTGACTTCTCCAGACTATTATGGAACTACGAGAATATACCTCACGATACGGAGCCGAGGGCGAGGTCAATGCCCGCAGCATTGTCCGGTATGTGGCGCTCTCGGGGCTGGCCAACTGGTACAAGCTCATGGGCGGAATGACCTGCCTGGTTCGGGAACGAGTCCAATTCCTGTACCTGCATCATACCTTCGAGGAGGAGGTCGAGCCGTTGCGCCGAATGCTGCAGGCTCTCAGCCAACATTATCGGCTGATCAGCTACTCCGAGGCGGTCAAACGGGTCTTAACGAGTAACATCGATCGCCCGTATCTCTGCCTGAGCATCGATGACGGGTTGAAAAATGCGCTCCGGTTCTCGCAGATCCTGAAGGAGTTCGAGGTTCCGGCCTGCTTCTTCATCTGCCCTTCGCTGGTCGGGGAGACCAACTACCAGAGGCTAACGGAGTATTGTTCCCTAAAGTTCGGAATGCCTCCGACCGAATTGTTATCCTGGGACGACGTGCAGAGAATTTTGAAGGACGGCCACGAGATCGGCAGCCACACCATGACTCACCCGGTTTTGGCGCGCCTCTCCGTCCCTCAAGCCGAGGACGAGATCTATCGATCCCGCGAAGACCTGACCCGCCGCCTGGGTCGGGTCGATCACTTCGCCTGGCCCGAGGGCCGGTTCTTCCACTTCAGCGCCACGGCCGCCAAGACCGTCTTCGACGCGGGATACAAGTCCTGCGCATCGGCCGAGCGAGGGTGCCATGTGCCCGGCCAGCCGCTGAGCGAACGCAGTCTGTGTCTCAGGAGAGACTACTTCTCGGCCAATTGGCCGCTGAACCATGTGCTCTACTTCATGATGAAAAATTGCCTGACCGCCACGCCGCAGGACAGCCGGTGGCCCTCCGGCTGGAGCGAATGATCGAAGGAAGGAAGATTTGAGGATGCTAGTCGTTGAATGCAAGATTCTGAAAGGCCTGGTCGACACCGACACGCGAGTCTTCATCCTGGACCGGCTGCAAGAGATGGGCCTGGCTCCACTGATCCGGTCGACCCGCCGCAAAGCTTATGAGATGTCGCTGCATGGCATCGAGCGGGTCGTCCAGCTCGAACAGTTCATGACCCGCATCGAGGAGATCGAAAACCGCTCCTCTCCGCTGACGGGCGATCTCTTTCGCCTGGAGAAATTCGTCCTCTTCCTGATCTTCGACGGAGCGGAGGCGGAGACGGCGGGCATCCGGGCCGGTTTCATCGCGCCCGATCAGATGGCCGAATCGACGGCCGAACTCGACCGGTTCTGCCGGGCCATCAGCGAAGCCCTGCGGGATGCGCCGAGACCGAGTAACGCCGAGGCGCCGAGGCGGATGGCGGCCGAATGGGAACGGCGCGAGCCGCAGATTCCGGCCGAGTTCGAACGGGCGGCCGCGCGCTGGGGACATCCGACCCGCTGGGATAGGCCCGCCGCCGGCGAGGGCGGCTCATGGTTGACCCCCACGCTCAACGCCATCCTGGGCCGGTGGGGACTCACCGAACAGCAGGTCGCGCTGGGGCCGACCTCGAACAAAGAATCGCAGGTCATGGTCAGCGCCTGGGGACAGTCCCTGCTCTTCGTCTTGAGGGATACCGATCTTTCGATCCTCGATGCGCGCCGGATGATCATCAAACTCGACGAGACCGAGTCCTCGCAGTTGGTGGTGGTCGTGACCGGACGGATCGACGACGAGGCCCGCGTCTACCTGAACAACCCGCCGCCGCGGCGCAAATGGAACGGCAAGAGCCGGGACATCATCCTGATCGACGATCAGAGCACGGCCATGGCCGAGTTGCAGCGCGCCTTCAATATGGCGGCGCTCAAAGTGGAATTGAGCAAGCTGGACGGCGGCCTCGGCCTGCCGATGTGGGCCCTGGTCACCGCCAGCTTCGACCTGCAGGAACGCCTGGCCCTCAAAAAGATTGCGGCGACGGCCGTCAACTCGCTGGGTCTCAACTTTTAACCGGCCTCGACCTTCGGCTCCCCGTGGAAACCATTGCTTATGCGCCTGGGAATAGATGCCTCGAATATCCGGAGCGGCGGCGGCCTGACCTACCTGCTGGAGATCTTACGAGCCGCCGAGCCGCAGGATTGCGGGATCACACAGATCGTGATCTGGGCCGGTCAAGAGACCCTCGACCAGTTGCCGGCCCGGCCCTGGTTACAAATCCGGCATGAAGCCCTGCTGGACCAGTCGCTGCCCGCGCGCATCTACTGGCAATACTTCAAACTGCCGCGATTAGCCGAGGAGTCCTGCGATTGCCTGTTCGTTCCGGGCGGCTCGCATAGCGGAAGCTTCAGGCCCTTCGTGGGCGTCTCTTCCAATATGCTGCCGTTCGAACCGGCCGAACTCAAACGGTACGGCCTCTCGTGGATGAACCTCAAACTGCGCCTGCTCCGGTTCAGCCAGACTCGCGGCTTTCGCCGGGCCGACGGAATCATCTTTCTGACCGAGTATGCGCGCGCCACCGTCACCGAGGCGGTCCAGGTTGACGGATGGCACCCGGTCATCCCCTTCGGCATCAACAAGCAGTTCTATCTGGAGCCGCGACCGTCCAGGCCGATCGGCGCCTGCACGCCGAAAGAACCATTCAGATTGCTCTACGTCTCCAAGATCGAACCCTATAAACACCAGTGGAGCCTCGTCGAAGCCGTGGCCCGGTTGCGCGGCGAGGGGCTGCCGCTGGCGCTGGACCTGATCGGAGGGCCGGAAAATTCCGCGGCCTGGCGAGAGCTGGTGAGAGTCCTGGGGCAGGTCGACCCGGGCGCCGAATTCATCCATTATCTCGATCACATCCCCTACCGCGAGCTGCCGAACTATTATCACCGGGCGGACGCCTTCGTCTTCGCCTCCAGTTGCGAGAACCTGCCCAACATTCTGCTGGAGGCCATGGCGGCCGGTCTGCCCATCATCTGTTCGAAC
>DATEFT010000704.1:0-9766 GCA_035280505.1 Blastocatellia bacterium
AGTTCTTTGGAATTCGAGAATCAGACCGCGAAACAGACGAAAGACGCGAAAGATTGATGATTTCGCGTCTTTCGTCTGTTTCGCGGTTTCGCATGAAAACTCCGAGACACTTTCAATCGGCGTCTTGCTGAAATCCAGATCTCGGTGTCCCGGGCTGATCGACTGGCGCGATCTGCACCAGAGTTTGTCCCGGCCCCACCACCTCGCCCTGTTCGACGAGGATCTTCTCGACCACTCCATCCACCGCCGCCCGCATCGTATGTTCCATCTTCATGGCCGCGAGGATGATCAACGGTTCTCCGGCCGCCACTCTCTGGCCCGTTTCGACCAGGATCCTCAGGACCTGGCCCGGCATCGGCGAACTGGCCGCCCCGGCTTCCGGGGCCGACTGACGAATCGGATGCCGTGGGATGCATTTGATGACCTGAGGGCCGAGCGTCGAATGCACGTAGAACCGGTCATCCGCCGAAACGATCCGGAATGACCGTTGAATGCCGTCGAGCGACAACCGAATGGCATCCGGTTCACAGGAGATCACCTGAACCTCGACGGAAGAACCGAAAACTTCTACCTCGTAGCGTTCTCCGGCGAGGCGGCGCCAGGACACTTCGGTCTCACGATCCTCGAGCCGCAATTTGATCGATGGAGCGCGGAACGGGTTATTGCGATAACCCGGCGGCAATCCGTTGGCATTCCGCCATTGCCGTTGCCGGTACAGCGCCACCGCGATCAGCGAGGCTGCCGCCGATTGCGAATCATCGGGCGTGATCAACTCGTTCAGATGCTCTTCGAGATATCCCGTATGCACCTCGCCCCGTTCGAAATCTTCCGTTTCGAGCAATCGGATCAACAGCTCGCGATTGGTCCGGATCCCCTGGGCCGCGATTGCGGACAGGGCCTGCCGCAATTTGCGGAGCGCCGCGGGGCGATCGTCCGCGTGAGCGATTACTTTCGCCAGCAATGGATCGTAATGGATTCCGACCTCTATTCCGGTCGCCACTCCGGAGTCGATCCGCAGACCACGCGAGGCCTCAGGGACGCACCAGTCGACGATCTTTCCGGTCGATGGCAGAAGGTCCCGGTCCTCGGCGTAGAGCCGCGCTTCGACCGCATGTCCCGATCTGCGCACCTCGCTCTGCGTGAACGGCAACGGCCGGCCCTCCGCAATTTCGATCTGCGCTTTGACCAGATCCAGACCCGTGATCATTTCGGTGACCGGGTGCTCGACCTGCAAGCGTGTGTTGACTTCGATGAAGTAGAATTGGTCCGAGAGGATGAATTCGACCGTTCCGGCGTTGGTATAGCCCATGGCGCGTCCGGCCTTGATGGCCGCCTCGCAGATCGATCGGCGTAATTCTTCATTGAGGGCCGGCGAAGGGCTCTCTTCGACGATCTTCTGATGACGGCGTTGCAGCGAGCAGTCACGTTCGAACAGATGGACCAGGTTTCCGTGGTGATCTCCCAGGATCTGGACCTCCACGTGGCGAGCGCGTTCGACGTACTTTTCAAGCAGCAGGGCGCCATCGCCGAAGGCCCTCTCGGCTTCCCGCCGAGCTGCATCGATCGCGCCTTCGATTTCGGCTTCGGAACGCACGACGCGCATGCCTTTGCCGCCCCCGCCCGCTGAGGCCTTGATCAAAACCGGGAGCCCGATCTTGATCATCTCTGCGCGTAAGGACTCGCGATCCTGTCTCTCGCCGTCAAATCCCGGCACGACCGGGACTCCGGCCTCGGTCATCAGCCTCCGCCCGAGGCTTTTCAGCCCCATCCGGCGGATGACCTGAGCAGACGGCCCGATGAAGACTACGCCTGCCGCCGCGCAGCTTTCGGCGAACTCCGCGCGCTCCGACAAAAAACCGTATCCGGGATGGATCGCATCGGCTCCCGTGCGTCGGGCCGCGTCGATGATCGTCTCAATGGACAGATACGAATCCCGGCTCGGCGCCGGACCGATGAACACCGCCTCATCGGCGTCGCAGGTGTGCGGGGCGTCGGCGTCGGCTTCGGAATAGACCGCCACGGTCGCAATCCCCATCTCGCGGCACGTTCGCATCACGCGCAGCGCGATCTCGCCGCGATTGGCGATCAGAATTTTCCGGAACGACTTTTTCCTCATTGCCTGAAATAGCCTCCACGTGAAGCCTGTTCAATGCCGGAATACTCCCCATTCCATCGTTCCCTCGACCGGCCTTTGATGCACGGCCATCATCGCAATCGCCAGGACGGTCCGGGTGTCGCGCGGATCGATCATCCCATCATCCCACAACCGCGCAGTCGCAAAATATGGATCGGATTCCCTCTCGATCTGAGCTTCCAGTATCTTCTTCGACAACTCCTGTTTCTCTTCATCGATCGGAACTCCCGCCCGCGCCGCGGCCTCGCGTTTGATGATATCCATCACTCCCGCGAGCTGTTGTCCGCCCATCACCGCGATGCGATGGTTCGGCCAGGTGAAGACGAACCTCGGGTCGTAAGCCCGCCCGCACATCGCGTAATTGCCCGCGCCGTACGATCCGCCGATCATCAAGGTGATCGCCGGAACGGTCGAATTCGAGACGGCGTTGATCAGCTTCGCGCCGTTCCGGATGATGCCTTGCTCTTCATAACTCCGGCCGACCATAAAACCGGTGATGTTCTGCAGGAAGAGGAGCGGAATCCGCTGCTGATTGCAGAGTTGAATGAACTGTGCGCCTTTGCCCGCGGCTTCGGAGATGAGCACGCCGTTATTGGCGAGGATGCCGATCATAAAACCGTGAATCCGTGCCCAGGCGGTCACGAGGGTCGAGCCGTAGTTCGCCTTGAACTCTTCGAACTTCGAGCCGTCGACAATTCGCGCGATGACCTCTTTGACGTCGAACGGCACGCGGATGTCCGACGAGGCGATGCCGAGCAACTCGTCGATGGGATAGATCGGGTCTTCGACGGGCGCCAGCCGGGGCAGGGGCCTCGGTTCCAGATGAGCCACGATTTCGCGGGCGATGCGAAGGCCGTCGAGTTCATCTTCGGCCAGATAGTCGGATAGGCCTGACACCTTCGAGTGCATCTCCGCCCCGCCCAGCGATTCTTCATCGCAGATCTCGCCGGTGGCCATCTTGACCAGTGGCGGCCCTCCCAAAAACACCTGTGCCTGCCTTTTGATCATCACGACATAATCGGACATCCCGGGGAGATAGGCGCCTCCCGCGGTCGAATTGCCGAAGACGACCGAGATGCTGGGGATGCGCGCTTTCGATCGCCTGGTGATCCCCTTGAAACCGGCTCCGCCGGGAACGAAGATCTTGTGTTGCACGGGCAGGTCGGCGCCCGCGGATTCGACCAGCGTGATCGACGGCAGGTGATTCATCGCCACGATCTCGGCGAGCCGTGCGTTCTTACTCTGGCCCGTTTCACTGATCGCGCCGCCCTTGACCGTCGATTCGTTGGCGATGATGAAGCACATCCGGCCGGAGACCAGGCCAATGCCGCCGACCAGTCCGGCCCCGACGAACTCGTTCTCCATTCCGTAACCTGCCAGCGGCGCGATCTCGAGAAAGAAAGACCCTTCATCCAGCAGCATCTCGATGCGTTCACGCGGCGGCAATTTTCCACGCGCCAGATGGCGTTTGACATACTGCTCGCCGCCCCCGAGCGTGGATTTCTTCAACTCCTCCTTGAGCCGTTCGACACTGGCCAGGTTCGCGGCATAATTCCTTCGATAATTCTCGGACTTCGTCTCGATGTATGACTTGATCGGCAGCATACTATTTAATCATTGCAGACAGAGATTCGCGTGATTGACAGCCTTAAGATTTTCGGTGACAGTAAGCGACGCAGCTACGCATGTCAAGCAAGACCACTGAAGTCTGAAGAAGTCTACAACTCATTCTGAAATCTATAAACTGGAGTTTGAGATGGGCATCAAAGGCGATCTCGCGGATTGGGAAGCGGAAGATTTCGGCATTGAACTGATCGATCTCACCATCGGCGATCTTCTCGACCGGAAGGCCGCCGAAATGCCGGAGAAAGAGGCTCTGGTCTACAATTACCCTGAACTCGGTCTGGAGCTGCGTTTGAACTATCGCCAGTACTGGGAGATCGTGAATCGATTGGCGAAAGGCTTGATCGCGCTCGGCGTCGAGAAAGGCGACCACATCGCCGTCTGGGGCACTAACCTGCCGGAGTGGATCTTCCTGGAGATGGCGCTCGCGAAGATCGGCGGCGTTCTGGTCACCGTCAACACCAATTATCGCGCCTCCGAACTCGAGTACCTGTTGCGGCAGGGCGACGTCAAGATGCTCTTTATGATCGAGGAGTTTCGGGGCAACTCCTATCTCGACTCCGCCCACGGCATCGCCCCGGAACTCGAAACCCTGGCAGATCCGCTGAACCAGGAACTGCAAAGCGAGAGACTCCCACGCCTGAAAAGAGTCGTCTTGATCGGCCGGGAATCCAAACGCAATCTGCTGCTCTACTCGCAAGTGCTGGAGCTGGCGGATCGGACCTCCGATGAGGATCTGAAAGCGCGCCAATCCGGCCTCGCCTCTGACGATGTGGCGCAGATTCAATATACCAGCGGCACGACCGGCTTTCCCAAAGGGGTGATGCTGACGCACTACAGCCTCATCAACCAGGCACGCGTCGCCACGGCGCGTGGGGATTTGCGCCCGGAGGATCGTTACGTCAGCGCGATGCCTCTCTTTCATGTTGCCGGATGTCTGGGCGCCGTCATCTATTCGGTCTACCTGGGCTGCACTCTGATCCCGCTGGTCTCTTTCGACCCGGCCAAGCATCTCGAGTTGTTTGAAAAAGAGCGGGGCACTTTTACTTTCGCGGTGCCGACCATGCTGATCGCGATGCTCAATCATCCACGCTTCGGCGAGTTCGATCTATCTTCGGTGCGCTCGATTTTAACCGGAGCCACGCCCGTGCCCGTGCCGCTCATGAAGCAGATTAAGGATCGGGTTGGCGCCGATTGCCTGATCCTCTTTGGCATGACCGAGACGACGGGAGCCGTCACGCAATCATTCAGCACCGACAGTTTCGAGTTGAAATCGGAGACCGTCGGCCTTCCGCAACCTCACACTTCGATCAGGCTCATCCGGATTGACGGGCCATCAACCGGCGAGCCGGTGAAGCTGGGCGAATCCGGCGAGCTCTGCTCGAAAGCCTTTTCGAATATGAAGGGTTACTACAAGATGCCCGAGCGGACGGCCGAGACGATCGATCCCGAGGGCTGGCTCCATTCAGGCGACCTGGCCGTGATGCGTCCGGACGGATATCTCAACATCGTCGGACGGGTCAAAGATATGATCATTCGTGGCGGCGAGAATATCTATCCGGCCGAGATCGAGACCTTCCTGATGCACCATCCCAAGATCGCCGAGGTCCAGGTCGTCGGGGTGCCGGATGCGTTCATGGGGGAAGAGGTCTGCGCGCTGATTCGGTTGAAACCGGGTGAGAGCTCGGATGAAGCAGAGCTCCACCGGTATTGCCGAGACGGCATCAGTCGTCACAAAGTGCCGAAATTCTATCGCTTCGTCACGGCTTTTCCGCTCACCGCCAGCGGCAAGGTGAAAAAGTTCGAATTGCGCGAAATGCTGATCAAAGAGATGGGGTTGGAAGATCCGGCTAAATAACCGGCGGCTACCGGCCCATCCAACCGCCGTCCACGGTCAGAATCGTACCGTTGACGTAATTCGAAGCCGGTGAAGCGAGAAAGACGACGGCGCCGGCGAGGTCGCCCGGCTCGCCCCAGCGTCCCGCCGGAATGCGTGCGAGGATGGCCGGGTTGCGCACCGGATCCGCCCGCAATGCTTCCGTGTTGTCCGTGGAGATGTAGCCCGGAGCAATGGCATTGACCTGCACACCCTGACTCGCCCATTCGTTGGAGAGCGCCATCGTCAACTGGCCAACCGCGCCTTTGCTCGCGGCATAGCCGGGGACGGTGATGCCGCCCTGAAACGTCAGCAGGGAAGCCGTGAAAATAATTTTGCCCGCCCCCCGCGCGACCATCTCTTTGCCCAGTTCGCGACTCAGCACGAACTGCGAATTGAGATTGACTTCCATCACTTTGTCCCAATATTCATCGGGATGTTCAGCCGCCGGTTTGCGTAAAATAGTTCCCGCGTTGTTGACCAGAATATCAATCACGGGAAAGTCCGCTTTCACCTGATCGATAAATTTATACACTGCCGCCCGATCGGCAAAGTCACAGGCATAACCTTTGAAACGCCCTCCCCGATGGGCAATCTCTTTTTCGATGTCGCTCCCCGTCGTCTCGAGCGACCGGCTCACGCCGATCAGATCGGCACCGGCCTCGGCCAGCGCCAGGGCCATCGCTTTACCGATGCCGCGCTTACAACCGGTCACGAGTGCGGTCTTTCCGCTCAGGCTGAACAGATCCAAAATTCCCAAAATAGATCCCTCCACTCTTGGTTAAGTACCCGGTTCCCCGGGCTTTTTTTCAACCGCGAAACACGCGAAAGGCGCGAAAGGCGTTTGATTCCGCATCTTTAATATAAAAAAGAAGACTTATGAACACTCGATCAGGACCTTCATGACCTCGCCGCCTTTCTCAAGTTGGCGAAGGCCCCATTCGAGCTGGTCGAGCTGACCGACATGCGTGATCAGTTTGTCGAGCGGCAAGGCGCCGGAAGCTGAGATCGCGATGGCTTCCTCGAAATCCTGAGCTTCGTAAACGCGCGCGCCGCGCAGGCTCAGCTCTCGCCAGAAAAATCTGAAAAGGTCTACCTGTGGCGGCTGACTGAAGATGGCCACGACGACGATGCGTCCGCGCACGCGCGGCAATTTCGTCATCATCTCCGCGCCGGCCTTGGAACTCGTCACTTCGAAGACGAGGTCTGCGCCGGCGCCGCCGGTCCGTCCCTCAACGAGCGCGACGAGATCGGCTTCGGCGGGATTGACCACCTCAAGTCCGAACTCCTGCAGCAGCTTAATGCGAAACGGATTCGTTTCGGAGACCAGCACGCGCGCGCCTTTCTGTTGCGCGACCAGCGCAATTAAAGCGCCAATGGGGCCGCCGCCCAGGACGACGACAAATTCATCCGCCTTTACTTCGCCCAGCCGGACGTCATGACAGGCCACCGCGATCGGTTCGATCAGCGCCCCTTGTTTCAGCGAGAGTGAATCCGGTAAGCGGTGCAGTGTCCTCGCCGGGACGGTCCAGAGAGTTTGCATGGCACCGGGCCGATCGATGCCGATGAATTTCAGTTTTTGGCAGATGTGCGTATGCCCCGCCTGGCAGGCCGGACACGTGCCGCAGGAGTCCAGCGGGCGGACCGTCACGCGATCTCCCGCCGCCCAGCCCGACACGTTGGCGCCGAGCGATTCGATGACGCCCGACATTTCGTGGCCGATGATGGCAGGTTTAGTCACGCGGTGATCCATCGTCCCATGAAAGACGTGCAGGTCGGTTCCGCAAATCCCGCAATGCGAGACGCGAATCTGGACCTCGCCCTCAGCCGGCGCGATCGGAAGACATTCTCCGACGCGGATCAGCTCATTTCCTTCATAAAACGCAGCTTTCATTCAATGCCTCCTGTTTTGCTGAACCTGGACTCCGTCGCGGTGAAAGCCCGCTGAGGAGAAGATGCAGAACATTTTGTCGCGTAAATCGATGCTCGGCAGGCAGACCGGTCCGCCGACAGTGACAGGCTAGATCCTTTCGAGATGGCCCAACTTTATCGCTAACCTCACTGTAAAAGTCAAGCCACAGGTCTCGACTGTGAAGAGTTGGTCTGTCGGCAAACATTTCAGTGGAAAAAAAAACGTCGATGGCCGAGAATGCCGCGGCGCTCGTCGCCGTGACCGAGGATTTGCGAAATATTCCCCACTCTCTGCGAAATTCCGCGATCTGGATGATTCGGTCTCTGTCGCGTGCCGCTTCTGAACCCCAGTTGCCAGGCCGTTCCACAATTTTTGTCGACGGCACAGCCTTTGCGTTACAACCGCTTCAACTGCGATCCAGCAGTCTCAAAAGTTATCCCCAGACGTGATGCGATGAAAAAACGAAGCCTGCCAATCACCATCTGTGCTCTTCTGATCGGAACGGCCGCCGGCCTCGGGATCTATACTTTCGTCTATGCGAAAGGGGGGTCTTACCTGACCAATAATCCCGCCGCGTGCGCCAATTGTCACATCATGCAATCGCAATACGATGCCTGGCAGAAGTCCTCACATCATGCGGTGGCGACCTGCAATGATTGCCACACGCCGGCCGGGTTTTTTGGCAAGTATCTGACCAAAGCCTCGAACGGCTTCTGGCATTCGTTTGCCTTCACGACGGGGCAGTTCCACGAGCCGATTCAGATCAAAGCGCGAAACCGGGCGATCGCCGATCACGCCTGCCGCAAATGTCATGCCGAGATCATCGAGAGCATCGAGGGGCTGCATCAAGTCAAGAATGCGGAACCTCTCTCCTGTCTGCGGTGTCACGGCGCGGTCGGGCACCCGCAATGATCGATCCGATTCCATCTTGAAGAACAATCCGGAGAAGTGTATGGCTGAAACATCCAATCAGAAATCCCACGGCGGCGGCAATCGGCGGTTCATCCTGTTGACGGCCTTGATTGCCGCACTGACGACCATCGGCGTCGTCGCTCTGCTCATGAACATTTTTGAGCGGCGGCAGGAAGGCCGGAATCCTTTCTACCGGGTGGTCGAGTTGAATGATGAGATTGAAGATCCGGCGGTGTGGGGCAAAAATTTCCCGCTCCAATACGATGATTACAAGCGGACGGTCGATCAGGTTCGCACTCGATTCGGCGGCAGCGAGGCCGTCCCGCGCACGCCGACCCAGGCCGATCCCCGTTCGGTCGTCGCGCAATCGCGACTCGAAGACGATCCGCGGCTGAAGATCATGTGGGCTGGTTATGCTTTTGCCCGCGATTTCCGCGAAGAGCGCGGGCATGCCTTCATGCTTGATGACCAGACCTATACCGAACGCCAACAGGCGGTGAAACAGCCGGGGACCTGCATGCAATGTCATGCTTCGATCTATGTCGCCTACAAAAAGCTCGGCGGCGGTGATCTGATCAAAGGCTTCGAAGCGATGAATCAGATGCCGTATTCCGAAGCGCGGAAGCTGGTCAACCACCCGATCGCCTGTCTCGACTGTCACGATCCGCAGACGATGCAGTTGCGCGTCACCCGGCCCGGTTTCATCGAAGGCATCCGCGCGTTCAAGGCGGGGCAGGGAACGAGCAATTACGACGTGAATACCATGGCCACGCGCCAGGAGATGCGTAGTTTCGTCTGCGGCCAGTGCCATGTCGAATACTACTTCAAAGGGCCGGAGAAACGGCTGGTCTATCCCTGGTCCAAAGGGCTGAAGGTGGATGAGATTATGGCCTACTACGACGAGGTCAAACACAAAGACTGGATTCACGCCGAGACCGGGGCCGAAACGCTCAAAGCGCAACACCCGGAATTCGAAATGTACAACCAGGGCATTCATGCCCGTTCGGGGGTGGCCTGTGCCGACTGCCATATGCCATACAAGCGCGAAGGGGCATTGAAGATCAGCGATCACCACGTGCGAAGCCCGCTCCTGAATCTCAACCGCTCCTGCCAGACCTGTCACAAGTGGCCGGAGGCCGAACTGAAAGCGCGAGTCGAGACCATTCAGGAGCGGAATTTCAGGCTGCGCAATCTGGCGATGGATGCGCTGATCGGCCTGATCGATGATCTGAAAGCCGCCCGGGGCGCCGGTCAATCCGATCTCCAACTGGCCCCCGCCCGCGACTTTCAACGCCGCGCCCAGTTCTAC
>DATEFT010000705.1:0-16141 GCA_035280505.1 Blastocatellia bacterium
GTGATGTTCGAGCGATGATTCGGCGGCATTGGCGACCACTCTCGGGCGGGCGCCCAGGGCCTGGGCGATCATGGCGGCGCCCATCGAGGAACCGACGCCGACCTCGGCCTGGCATCCGCCTTCGGCCCCGGCCAGCGTGGCATTGTGTTTGCAGAGGTATCCGATCGCCGCCGCCGCCAGCAGCCCTTCGCGGATCTTCCCGATCGGAGTGTCGATATCACGCAGGGACTTGAGCACGGCGGGAATGATCCCGGCCGACCCTCCGGTCGGCGCGGTCACAATGACGTGTCCGCGCGCGTTCTCCTCGCCTCCGGCAAACCCGTAAGCCGCCACTCGGCTAATGGCGTGAGCGGCCGGCCCTTTGGCGGACGTCTTGAGGTTGCGCATGATCGACGCCGCTTTGCTGTGGAGTTTGATCGGGCCGGGGAGCAGGCTCTCGGTCTTGAGGCCGGTGTTGACGAGGCGGATCATGACTTCGATCACCTGGTCGAGAAACTCCCAGACCTGTTGCTCGCTCTTGCCGGAGATGGCCATCTCGTTCTCGAGCAGGAGCTTCGCCAGCGGGATCTGGTCGTCGATGAGGTACTTCTTCAACTCACGCGCTTGCCGGTAAGGATATTTCGGACGCCCCTTGTCCGGCGGTTTGTAGCCCTTCCATTCGATGAAGCCGCCGCCGACCGAATAGTATTCCAGTTCGTAGATCGTCTCGGTGCCGGCCAGCAACCTGGCGGTCATGGTGTTCGGATGATGGAACCGGCCCTTCTCGGCATCGAAGATGATGTCTTTGAGCGTCAGGTTGAGAGTCGTCGGGCCGATAGTCACCCGGTGCGCTTCGTTGGGATTGGCGGCCAGCCCGTCCAGAAATTCCGGCGGGCAGGTGGCCGGGGACTTGCCGAGCAGACCGGCCAGCGAAGCCCGGTCCGTGCCGTGGCCTCTTCCGGTCTGGCTGAGACTGCCGAACAGGTGGACCTGGAGCGCGGTCGCCCGCCTGAGTTGATCCTCCGGCAGCTTCGAGATCCGCTGAAAGAAATCATACGTGATCCGCATGGGCCCCATGGTGTGCGAGCTCGAGGGGCCGGGGCCGATCTTGTAGAATTCGTCGAGCATCGTCAGGACCGGGCCTTTCTCCTTCCGGACGACGTCGAGTTCCGGAGAGAGCGCCGGCCTGATCGGCGGCGGGCCCGCCTGCGCGGCGATTCCCGATGATGAACCGGAACTGCCCGTCAGCAACCCTCCGGCGGCGAGGCCCAGGGCGATCCGCCCCAGTTCTCGCCGGCTGGGTTTGAACGCGGCCGCCGGGCCGGGCGGGGCGGGCCGACACGTCCCGCAGCCCGTCGAACTGCATCCGCCGCACGCGCCGTGTGTCTGGCCATCCGTCTGGCCGTCCGTCTGGCCATCCGTCCGATTGATGACTTTGAGAGATCTTTTCATGATGCTGGCTCCTTTCCGATGATCGCGTGAGCTGTTCATCGCTCTTCGCCTGACCGCCGGGATGAAATTCTATGGTTGACCCCCACCGGTTGATACTGTCAGAACCGGCAGAGTTGAGCGGAAAAAAGGGCGATGCCGAGCCGGATCGAGCGACCTGCCGTCTTCTATTTCTCGTCTTCTTGCTGGCGGTCAGCTCGTGCCAGATCACGGATTCGACCTGCTCGGCGTAGGCCTCGAGCGTGGCCAGCAGCAGATCGCGCCGTTCGAGCCGCCGTTTCATCTCCGGCTCCAGTTCCCGGCCCTTGCCCTTCGCGTTGTGATAGAGCAGCAGCGCGTTGGTCTGATTGATGGCCTCTTCGATCGAACTCGCCAGTTGCAGATCGGTCAGGATGTGATAGGCATGGGCCAGCTCGTGACCGAGGACCTCCGCGTAACGCTCCTCCCTGGTCAATCCTTCCAACGGAATATGGCCGTTCGCCCGCATGGTATCGGGCCCGACGTAGGCCCGATCGATGGTCTCCAGGTAGAGCCGGATGACCGCCGCGTGCCTCTTCCCTTGCAGGTCGCACCATTCGAGATCGAACCTTCCGGCCGTCGAACTGTTCCGGCCGTCCGGGTCCGGAAGTTCGAGATAGATGGCATGGCCGCTCTGTTCGGCCCATTCCCACAGCCGGTAGAGCGTGGGATGCAGCGGCCGATAGTCGTCGCCCAGGGCCAGGGCCAATCGTTTAATTCCTTCCCAATGTTTGAGCTGCCTGGACGACATCCGGTCCGTAATCAAACCGGACCCCACGGCAAAGCGCGGGCGGCCGGTTTGTGCGGCGGCGTGGGCCGCGATCAGGGCGGAGAGACCCAACGCCGATAGTGCTGTCAGGAGCCGATGAGACTGCATCTCTTCTCCCTCGCGCAGGTGGACGCTGAGTGAACTTTGGTGCGAGCCTCGTGCCCTCCGACGCTTTCGGCGCCTCGAACTCCGAATCCGTCTTGGTTCACGCCAAATTAGTTGAATGATCGGTCGTGGTGATCGTCTCTGGAATGAGTTGAGCGGAAGGCGCGAGGAGCGGTGAATTGAGAGTTTTCCGCGTTATCTCATGACTTCCGTGAAATCCCGGCCCGGTCTTGAAGCTCCCGACCCGGCCCGATTTGTGAATTGAGCGCCCACTCCGTGGGCTCGCTATGTGGTATCGATCTTGCTTACCTCACTGTCGGCGATCGCCTCTTCCGGCGAGCCTTTATCAGGAGGGGACATTCATGTTCAGAGGCCCGCGCTCTTTCCAAGCAGCGATCATCTTGCTTTGTCAGTTTCTTTTGATATCAGCGGCCCGCGCACAGCAGACCTTGCCTGGAGCAAGGTCTGCTCCGGAACCCGGCCAACCTCGAATCAATTCGGAACCGCGCCGGACCGGACCGGCCGCTCGCGGCAATCGGGATGAGGGAGAGGTCTTCCTCAAGATCTCGTCGGAGATCGTCACTCTCGAGATCACCGTTACGGATAAACAACACCGCCTGATCCCGGGGCTCGAATCTCAACACTTCGAAGTCTATGAGAACGGAGTCATGCAGAAGATCGAGTTCTTCAGCAGCGTCGACATGCCGGCCAGCATCGCGATCGTCTTCGACGCCTCGGACAGCATGAGGCCCAAGCTCCACCGTGCCCGCGAAGCGCTCGAGACCTTTGTCAAAAACTCCCATCTCGACGACGACTTCTTTCTGATCGCCTTCAACCAGCGGCCCCGTCTGGTCAGCGGGCCGGCCGACGGCGCGACCGTGCTGCGCCAGCTCGCGGGAATCTCGGCCGCCGGCAGCACGGCGCTCTATGACGCCGCCTATCTCGGAGTGGAGACGCTGCGGCAGGGACGGCACAAGAAACAGGCTCTCCTGATCGTCTCGGACGGCCAGGACAACGCCTCGGTCTTCACCGATCAGAATCTGTCGCGACTGCTCAAGGAGTCCGACGTCCAGGTCTACTGCATCGGGATCGAGGCGCCGCAATATTACGGAGACACGCTCAGTCAGATGGGGCGCGATCTTCTCACCCAACTGGCCCGCACGACGGGAGGGAGCGCCTTCTTCCCGCACGACGGAGGTGAATTGGAAGATGCCGTCACCCGGATCGCCCTCGAGTTGCGGCGGCAATACAGCGTCGGCTATGTCCCGACCAACCTCAGGCTCGACGGCAAATGGCGGAAGATCAAGGTTCGCCTCAATCCTCCGCCGGGGCTGCCGCGCCTGGTAGCTCGCACCAGAGACGGATATTTCGCGAATCCATGACCAATCCCGGGGAATTTCCTATGAATCTAATCGTTCAAGACGGGCCGGAGACGACGAGGCCGACGATCGTCGGGCGGCGCGAGCAGATGGAAGCGGCGCTGCGCGATCTCGGAGGGCGCCTGATCAGCGTTCAGGAAGAGGAGCGCCGGCGGATCGCCTGCGAACTCCACGACGACCTGAGTCAGAGAATGGCGCTCCTCTCGATCGAACTGGAGCAACTCGCTCAACAGGTCCCGAGGCGGCAGGCCCAGCTTCACATGGCCATCGGAGATCTCCTGGCGAAAGCCCGGGAGATCTCTTCGGACATCCACCGCCTCGCCTACCAACTTCATCCGGCCAGGTTGGAGCACTTCGGCCTGGAGCGGGCCGTGAAGGGGCTCTGCGATGAACTGGCCCGGCGGCATGAATATCAAATCGAATTTCACCATCACGGATTTCCCGCGATTCTTCCCAGGGAGATGATGCTCTGCTTCTATCGAGTCGCTCAGGAGTCCCTGAGTAATGTGATCAAGCATAGCGGGTCGCGGGAAGCCCGGGTGGTACTGGAGAGGATGGAGCAATCCATCTGCCTCTCGGTTTCGGATCTGGGGCGCGGCTTCGACCCTGAATCCGATCAGGCTCAGCGCGGGCTCGGGCTCCTCAGCATGCGGGAGCGGGTTCGCTGCATCGGCGGGGATCTTTCGATCTATTCCCAGCCGTTCTCAGGCACTCAAATCATCGTTCTGGTCCCGTTGACCAGGCACATGGAGGAGACATGAAACGCGCGCGAATCGTCTTAGTCGATGATCACATCTTATTGTTGGATGTCCTCAAGCATCTGCTCCAACCCGAATTCGAGGTGGTGGGGGCCTTCTCCGATGGGCACGCCCTGTTGGCGGCCGCGCCGGAGCTCAATCCGGAGGTGGTCATCATCGACATCGGAATGCCGACCATGAACGGACTGAATGCGGGGGAGCGGCTGAAGCAGATCCTGCCGAAGGTCAAACTGATCTACTTGACCATGAACCAGGACCCCAGTCTGGCCGCCGAGGCTTTCCGGCTGGGGGCGTCGGGATACCTCCTCAAGAACTCCGCCGCTTCGGAACTGGTCTATGCGATCCGCGAAGCGCTTCTGGGCCGGTCCTTCGTGACGCCGCTCGTAACCAAAGATCTGGTCGATTCGTTCGTTCAGAACCTCAAGCACCATAAGAGCCACCGCCGGCTGACCCTGCGTCAAAAAGAGGTGCTCCAGTTGTTGGCCGAAGGGCTCTCGATGAAGGAGGTGGCGCACATTCTGGGCGTCTCGCCGCGAACCGTCGCTTTTCACAAGTACACCATGATGGAACAGCTTCAAGTGAAGACCAACGCGGAACTGATCCAGTTCGCCATGAAGAGTTCGATGGTCTCCGCTTAGAACTTCAAGGAGGGGCATGAAAGCAGATCGTCGAACGATATGGAACGGGTTTGCGGGCCTGGTTCTGATGGCCGTCGCGCTGCTCTGGTTCTCCGGGCTCGCGTTCGGCGCGCAACTGCCGGGAGGCCGGAACGGTACGGCCGATACTCTGGCGGTCGCTCCGGTGGCCGCCGCCGAACCGGAGGCGGAACGATTGAGAGAACGGCTCCGGCAGTTGGAGCAAGCCATGATCGAGCTGAAACAGCAGCTTGACGCCATGGAGAAGGCGCGGGGACCGGCCGGAGCCGGCGCCGGCCCGGCCGACATTCCCAAAATCACGATGAAACCCGCCGGCGATGCCGGTTCCTGGACCGGCGGCGCTCAAAGCCGGAAGATGGAGAGCACCTTTCAGATCTACGGCCATACCATGCTCGACTCCGGGTACCAGTTCAATACGAACGATCCGAACTGGTTCGACGTGGCTCGACCGACGAAGTTGCCGGCCTTCGACGGTCAATTCGCGCCCGACGGCAAGACCTTTTTCGGTGTTCGGCAGACTCGCCTGGGGGTGAAGTCATCGACCCCGACGAGCGTGGGCGATCTGAGGACGCAGTTCGAGTTCGAGTTGTTCGGGGTCGGCGTCGACGCGGGGCAGACCACCTTTCGGTTGCGGCACGCCTACGGCGAACTGGGCCATTTCGGGGCCGGCCAGACCTGGAGCCCTTTCATGGACCCCGATATCTTTCCCAACTCGATCGAGTACTGGGGGCCGAACGGAATGGTCTTTTTCCGCAACGTGCAATTCCGGTGGATGCCGCTCAAGGGCGATAACTCCGTGACGCTCGCCCTCGAGCGTCCGGGCGCCACCGGCGACCAGGGCGTCTTGACGGACCGCGTCGAGTTACAAGGGATCAGGCCGAAGTTGGACCTGCCCGATCTCTCGGGAAATGTGCGGCTCACCCGAGGCTGGGGGCACCTCCAGATGGCGGGAATGCTCAGACGGATCAGATGGGTGGATACCACCGACGACCAGCTCGATCTCGGCGGCCGCGCCATGGGTTGGGGCGTCAACCTCAGCTCGAATCTGAACCTCGGCAAAAAAGATCTCGCCAGGCTCCAGGTCGTTTATGGCGAGGGGATCGAAAACTACCTGAACGACGCTCCGGCCGACGTCGGCATCAAACGATCGAACTCCTCGGATCCGCGCCGGCCCATCAAGGGCGCGGCCCTGCCGGCGCTCGGGATCGTCTCGTTTCTCGATCACAACTGGAACCAACATTTCAGCAGCACGATCGGTTACTCGCTGGTGAATATTACGAACTCCGAGGGGCAGGCGGCGAATGCCTTTCATCGCGGCCAGTATGCGCTCACCAATCTGCTCTTCTACCCGATCGAGAACGTCATGCTGGGCGGCGAGTTTCAATGGATCCGGCGCGATAACTTTCGCGACGGCTTTGCCGTCAACGACTATCGGATTCAGTTTTCGTTCAAATACAACTTCTCGAAAGGCTTCAGCTTTTGATCACCGGGAAATCATGAGGGCGCTCTGTCGAGTCGAGAGCCGTCCTCGGAGGGGACCGTTATGTCTAACCAGAGAATGCGTGTCAGTGGCCTGCTGGCCGTAACGTTGATCGTCGCCGGTTTTTCGCTTCGGCCCATGCCGAGTCAGGGGCAGAAGGGCGCTCCGGCCGTTTCCAGACGCGAGCAACTTCAGGCCGCCACTCGCGAGGCTTACGACAAGTTCAGGAGCGACACCGGCGGCAAGAACGCGGACTACATTCCGTACCTGGCCCAGGTCGATCCGAAATTGTTCGGGATCGCCGTCGTTACGACCGACAACCAGGTCTTTTCAGTGGGCGACCTCGACTACTCGTTCTCCATTCAGTCGATCTCGAAGGTCTATACGCTGGCGCTGGCCATGGAGGAACTCGGAGCCGAGAAAGTTTTCGAGCGCGTCGGTTCCGAGCCGACGGGCCGCGCTTTCAACTCCGTGCTGGCGGTCGTGGACATGCCGACTCACACCGGCAACCCGTTCGTCAACGCCGGCGCGATTGCCACCACCAGCCTGATCTCGGGCAAGAACGCCGACGAGAAATGGAACAAGATCCTGGCCTTCTATAGCCGAGCCGCCGGCGAGAGACTCTCGCTCATCGATGAGGTCTACCTGTCGGAGGCGGCGACCAATGACGGCAACAAGGGGCTCTCGATGCTGCTGGCTAAATATGCCCGCATCTATGCCGAACCGTTCGAGGCGGTCGATGTCTATACCAGGCAATGTTCCGTGGGGGTGAACGTGGTTCAACTGGCGCGCATGGGGGCCACCCTGGCGAACGACGGCAAGAACCCGGCGACCGGAGAACAGGTCATCAAATCCGAAGACATTCCCTCGATCCTCTCCACCATGACCATGGCCGGGTTGTACGACTCCTCCGGAGGGTGGGCCTGGCATGTCGGGGTTCCGGCGAAGAGCGGCGTCGGCGGCGGGATCGTGGCGGTCGTTCCGGGGTGGGGGGCGATTGCCGTCTTCTCGCCCCGACTCGACGAAGCGGGTAACAGCGTTAAGGCTCAGAAGGTGATCGCGTCCGTGGTCAGAAGGCTCGGATTGAATCTCTTCTCTCCCCGCTCGATCTGTCAAAAGGGATAGCACGACCACCAATCAACACCAACGGGCAAATGAAGATTATCGCAAGGATCTTGATTCTGACGGCGCTGATCGCCGGGGCGTTCCGGGCGGGCTCGAGTTCGGTGCTCGTCCTTTCCGAACCTGCCGCCGCCCGGATGCCGTCTCGCGTGGAGAGATCGGGCGAGTATCTCTTCAACGATTCGCACTTTCATCTGACCAACTATATTCAGGAAGGGACCGACATTCACGAGTTTCTGAAGATCATGGGCGACAAGGTCGGGAGGGTGGCCCTTTTCGGAATACCGCTGCAGCAGCAGTGGTCCGACCGGATCGACGCCGACCGCGCTCCGACCTATTACCTCCACTCGGACGCTCCGCTCTATTACTACTCGTTTACGGATGCCTGGATCGCCATGGCTTATAAGTCTCTGACCAGAGCGGAGCAGGCGCGCTTCGATCCGATGATTACCGGGTTCAATCCCACCGACAAGTACGCGGCCGATCACGTTCGCCGCGTCCTCCGGACCTTTCCGGGCGTCTTCTCCGGAATCGGAGAGTTCACCATTCATAAAGAGTTCGTCTCGGCCAAGATCGCCGGAGAGGTCGCCAGTCTTCAGGATCGGGCGCTCGACCGGTTGCTGGACTTCGCGGCCGAGGTGGGTCTCGTCGTGTTGATCCACAACGACGTCGACACGCCGTTCGCGAAGCCCGAGGCGCCGCCGGCCTATGCGGCCCAGATCCGGGCGCTCTTCAAACGGCATTCCGACGCGACCATCATCTGGGCGCATCTCGGCGTCGGTCGAATTATTCGCCCGGCCAGGGCGCACCTCGCCCTGGTCGAAGAGATCATCGGAGATCCGGAACTCCGCCACGTCTATTTCGATATCTCCTGGGATGAGGTGGCGAAGTATTTCGTGGCCGGCCCGGGGTTGAGGAAGAGTTTCGCCGACCTGGTCAATCGTCATCCCGATCGTTTCCTGTTCGGTACGGACGAGGTCGCCCCCACCGATCAGGAGAGATATCTCAAGGTCTATTTTCAGTACGAACCGCTGTGGGCGCTGCTGGACAGGGAAGCGAGCGAGAAAGTGCGCCGGGGAAACTACGTGAAAATCTTTGATGAGGGCCGGCGCCGGGTGCGTCGCTGGGAGGAATCGTATGTTAAATGATTTTGCCGATCGGAGCAGATGGCCGTGGGTTAAATACATGGTCTTCGTGACGTGCGTCTCTCTGCTGTTGCCCGCCAATGTTTTTCTGTTGGCGGGGCTGGCGCAGCCGTCGGGTGCGGGGCAGGACGCGACGAAGATCCCTGACGATCAACTGGATTCGCTGGTCGCGCCGATCGCGCTCTATCCCGACCCGCTGCTCAGTCAGACGCTGGTGGCCTCGACCTATCCGCTGGAGCTCGTTCAGCTTCAGCAGTGGCTCGGGAAGCACCAGGGGCTTAAGGACCAGGCGCTGGTGGATGCCGTCTCGAAGCAGCCCTGGGATCCCAGTATCCAGGCGATGGCGGCGCTGCCCACCGTGGTGAAGCGGTTGGTCGATGACATCCAGTGGACCACGGATCTCGGCAACGCCTTTCTGGCCCAGCAGAGCGACGTCATGGATTCCGTGCAACGCATGCGCAAGAAAGCGCAGGAGACCGGCAACCTCAAGTCGGGCCGGCAGCAGAAGGTGGAGACGAAGGTCGTGGAGAGCAGGACGGTGATCGTGGTCGAACCGGCGGACCCGCAGGTGGTCTACGTGCCGTCCTACAGCCCCGCGGTCGTCTACGGCCCGCCCGTCTATCCCTATCCGCCGATCTACTATCCCCCGACCGGAGCCTACGTGGCGGGGATGGCGATCTCGTTCGGAGTCGGCCTGGCCGTCGGGGCCGCCTGGGGCGGAGGCTGGGGCTGGAACTGCGGATGGGGCCACAACGACATCAATATCAACCGGAACAACAACTTTAACCGCACCACGAATATCGGCAATATCGGCAACCGGACCAACATCTCCGGCAACCGCGGGGGCAACTCCTGGCGGCACAATCCGCAGCATCGAGGCGGCGCTCCGTATCGAGACCGGGCCACGGCCAATCGGTTCGGCGGGACGGCCCGTGGAGATTCGCTGACCAATCGCCGGTCGAACGCGCGGCAACAGATCGACCGGCAGGGAGGCAATCTCAGAAGTAACCGGGAAGGCGGAACCCGCGGCGGTTTGGGGGATCGGGCCGGTGATCGAGCCGGTGATCGAACCGGTAGTCGCGGGCTGACCGACCGGGCCGGAGGCGGAGGCGATCGGGTCGGAAACCGAGAGGTTCAACGCGGCTCCGGAGGGCGGGATCGAGGCGCCTTCGGGGGAGACGGCGGTTTCAACGGAGGCCGCGCGCGGGCCAACAGCAACCGCGGGTCTTCCAGTTTCGGCGGCTCGCGTGGTGGCGGTTCGAGAGGCGGGGGCTTTTCGAGGGGAGGCGGCGGCGGTCGCCGCAGGTAGTGGATCAATAACCGGAGAATAAGTATGAATGGAGTATGCGGGCCTTGGAGTCGGTTCCGGCTGTTCTGCGCGGCGAGCGCCGTTTCGTTGGCCTGCCTGCTGTCGCTCGGCGCGCCGACCAACAGCAGGCAGCAAACGCCGGGCGGCGCGGCTGTCGGGATCAGGACCTTTGCGACGCCTGAACAGGCCGTGGACGCGCTGATCGACGCCGCCGCCAAATTCGATGTGACCGCTCTCGAATCGCTCTTCGGCCCTGACGGCCGGGAGATCATTAACACGGGCGAACCGGTTCGAGACCGTGAGCAGGCCCTGGCGTTTGCCGCACAGGCCCGCGAGAAGCGGAGCCTCGAGGTGGATCCGCGGGATCCTCGACGCGCGTTTCTCTCGGTCGGCCGGGAAGATTGGCCGTTTCCCGTGCCCCTCGTCAAGCGGCGCGGCCAGTGGTCGTTTGACGCCAGGGCGGGCCGTCAGGAGATCCTCTATCGACGGATCGGGAGAAATGAACTCGACGTGATCCAGATCTGCCGGGGCTACGTGGAGGCGCAGCACGAATATGCGCTGACGAAGCGCGATGGTTCCGGCGTGAACCAATACGCGCAACGAATCATCAGCCAGCCCGGCCGGCAGGACGGCCTGGCCTGGCAGAACGCGGACGGCACCTGGGGCGGGCCGGTCGGCGAAAATGTCGCCCGCGCCGTCGATCGCGGCTATCGGCTCGGCGCCGATCCCTTTCACGGCTACTATTTCAAAGTCTTGAAAGGTCAGGGGCCCGCCGCGCCGCTTGGGCGATTGGACTTTGTCGTCAAGGGCGCGATGATCGGGGGCTTCGCGCTCATCGCGTTTCCCGCGCAGTACCGGATCACCGGGGTCAAAACCTTCATGGTCAGCCACGACGGCGTGGTCTATCAGAAGGATCTGGGCTCGAAGACTCCGGAGATCGCCGGCAGCACCGAGCGTTACAACCCGGACCAGACCTGGAGTCCAGTGCCCGGACAGTAACGTTTGGCGATGAATTACGACTCGCTTCTCAAAGTGGCCCGTTCATTGATCTGGCTGCCGTTGGCGCTGATCGGGCTTTCGGCGTCGGCGGATGCCAAGCGGACGGACGATGTGGTCGTGCTCAAGAACGGCGACCACCTCACCGGCGAGATCAAGTCGCTTGAACACGGCGAGTTGACGTTCAAGAACGATTACATGCTCGATTCGGTGCGGCTGGACTGGAAGTGGGTGGTGCGGCTCGAAAGCAAAGACCGCTACCTGGTCACGCTGACGAGCGGGCAGGTCTTCACGGCCCTGATCAGTCTGCGGTCGGTTGCGGTGGCCAATCGACCGGATTTTTTGATGCAGACCGGCGATGCGTCGCTCAGCGTCAGGCCGGTCGAGGTCTTGAAGATTCTCCCCGACAATCGGCGGTTCTGGAAACAGTTGAACGGAACGATCGACCTCGGCTTCAGTTATACCGCCGGGGACAATCAGTACCAGACCCAATTCTCCGCGTCGGCGGCCTATGACGGGCAGGGCTATGAAGTGACCGGCGACGTCAGTTCATCGTTCGACGGTCAGTCCGGAGGCGGCGGCACGAGTTACAACGCCCTCAACAGCCAGTATCGGAGGTTGTTCAAGCAGAAGTGGTTCTTCGGAGGATTGGCCGATCTGCTCAACAGCGAGGAGCAGAGCCTCGACCTGCGCACTTCGCTGGGCGGCATCGTCGGCCGCCGATTCATCCAAACCAGCCGCACTTCGCTCTCGGTCTTCACCGGCGCCGCGGGCACCCGTGAACGCTACTCGTCAGCGGCCGGCCGCCGCGTCGTGACCGGCGCCGAGTCCCTGCTGGGTCTCGATTTCTCGACGTTTCGATTCAGGACCCTGGATCTCAGCGCGCGATTGCTGGTCTGGCCGAGCCTGACGGAGCCGGGGCGATTGCGAATGGGGTTCAATTCGAGCCTGCGGGTCGAATTGCGGAAGAACCTCTTCTGGAATCTGAGCCTGTACGACAACTTCGACCGGCAACCGCCGGTCAACGCCCGGAAGAACGATCTGGGGATCAGCAACTCGTTCGGGTGGAAGTTCTAAGGTAAGGTGCTGCCAGTTATTCCCATCGAGCCTGTAACTCTCGACAGTACTCGCCCTCACCGCTTGCTACTACAATCCACCGCGAGAGACCTGGAGGACAGCCGAGTCTCTCTCAGGCCTGATTCAGAACTGTCTAGATCCGGCGATTCCGCCTTTTAACAACCGAGATCGGAGGAACATCTCATGAAGAGAATACCTTTTCTTTTGGCGATGCTGTTGATCGCCGCCACCACCGCCCTGGCTCAGAATGACCACCCCAGGATAGAGGCTTACGGCACTTATCAACTCATGATCGCAGACATCGATGCTCTCGATAACGAGACCTTGCACGGTTTCGGCGGAGGGGTTCAGTGGAATCCCATGAAGTACCTGGGCGCGGTGGCGGAGGTCAACGGCGCTTATGGCAGTTCGAATTTCCAAACCGCCACCGGGACGGTTAAAGCCAACACGCATGTCTATACTTTTCTGTTCGGCCCGCGTGGATCTTATCGAGCGAATAAGTTCACGCTCTTCGCCCATTCCCTCTTCGGGTTCTCCACGCTCAATATCGATCAGAAGAATTGCTCGGCCTGCGTCTCCGTCAGCAATAACAAATTTGCGGCGGCGGTCGGCGGCGGCGTCGACGTCAACGTCACTCCGGGATTGGCGATCAGGGCCGGGCAGTTCGACTATGTGCCGATTAAGACCGGCCTGGCGCTGAATAACGGGGGAAGCAGCTATTTCCGCAACTTCCGTTACCAGGCCGGCGTGGTCTTCAAGTTTTAAGCCGGTCGCGCAGAATAAGCCTCCCGCATTACGATCCTGAACAATGCCGCGAGCGCTGGTGAGTGGAACGCCTCTGATCCGCTCACCGCCGCTCGCGGTACCGTTTTACCCACCCGGACATCACAGGATCGGGGCCGTACCGCGAGCGGTAGCGCCCGATCGTCGTTGCGGCCTTCCTCGCCATGCCGGATTTTATGGATAGGCCATTGGAGCGCCGAAGGCGCGAAAGATCATAGCCGGGGGTGAAGCGCGAAGCGCGAACCCCTGGGAAGAACCCGCTCATGACGCGCCCTGAAGGGGCGCCACCGGCCACGAAAGGCGCGAAATCCGCCAAATCACCAGTCTTCCGCGTCTTTCGCGGTTTACCAACCGATTATGTATAAAAAATGGGGAGCTTTTCAGGCTCCCCGTGAAGGGTAACAAAAGGAGAACTTATGGTCGACGTAACTTCAGGTCAGAAGATGAACTTCAGGGCGAGCTGGATGTTCCGATGCCCGCTGCGAAAGGCGGGCACGAAACCCGTGTTGATCTCCGCTTCATCGCCCCTGACAAAGAGGTTCGAATTGTTGAGGAAGTTGTAGAACTCGGTTCGGAACTGCATCCGCATTCCCTCGGTGATCTTGAAGTTTTTATAGAAGCCCGCGTCGAGGTTCCAGTAGCCGGGGCCACGGAAGGCGTTGCGGGAGGTCATGGCGACCGGGTACGGCCCGAAATCGGAGTTGCCGGTGATCTGGTTGACGTAAGTGCCGGGCGTCTGGCCGGCCAGGTTGACGAAGACGAACCGGTTGGGGATCGTCGCATCCGGTTGCAGGAAGGCCTCCTGGTTGAAGGCGAGCGGGCCGGTCTGGACCAGGCGCGGGCACGCGGATTCGGCCGTCGCCGCGTTCGTGCAGTCGAAGACGGTGAAGGGTCTGCCGGTCTCCATGGTCAGGATGCCGGTCGCTTCCCATCCGCCGATGACGTGTTTGAGCACCTGATTGCTGAACCACTTTTCGGGCACTTCCCAACTGGCGCTGCCGGCGAACCGGTGGCGGACATCGTAATCGGAGCCGCCGTAATCGAGCCCGGGGGCGAAGGGGTCGAGCAGGCCGAGGTTGAAGTTGTTGGCCGACTCGCTGAAGACGGTGCTCAGATTGTCGAGCGAGCGGCCATAGGTATAGCTGGCCGTGAACTGCAGCCCCCAGTTGTTGAGCTGCCTGCTCGCCACGTCGATCACCATCGCGTTGTAGTTCGACTCGCCGCCCTTGCCGCGCGTGTTGATCGCCGTGTACTGGTTGTTGAGGCGCGACGTGGCGATGGCATCTCCCAGGTAGACGGCTCCCGAGCCCGGGCGATTGGTGTTTTCGAGCGAATATAGATTGCGCCCGGCCGACCCGGTATAGGTGACCGACGCGACGATGTTCGGGACGATCTCGCGCTGAACGCCGACGGTCCAGAAATGGGTGTAGGCCGTTCCGATATTCTGTTGTACCTGGCGCAGGCTGGTCGGCGGCAAGGTGACCTGCGCCCCCGCGGTCCTGAGCGGGCCGACGTTGTCGGCGCTGATCGGGAGCGATCCCTCGGGGAAACCCGGCGTCGCGCCGGCGGTGATGGCGATCGTGGCGTAGGCCGGTGGATTCTGGATCACATTGAACGTGACGTTGCCGAAGTTTCGTTCATAACTCATGCCGTAACCGCCGCGTAAACTGGTCTTGCCGTCGCCGAAAATGTCCCAGGCCACACCGAGGCGCGGAGCGAGATTGTTCGAATCCGGCTCCCACAGCCCGCCCACCAGGCTGTCCTCGGCGATCTGCACGTTCCCCTGGCGGATCCGATCCTGGAGCGTCGAGCCCGGGCCATAGTAGAAGTTCGATTCGATTCGGGGATTTCGATTGTGCTGCACGCCGAAGTAGTCGTAACGCAGGCCGAGATTGAGGTTGAGGCGCGGCCGGATTCGCCAGGTGTCGTTGGCATAGATCGCGAACTCGTTATAACGGTTGCTCCGGCTGAAATTGGGCGGGCCGACCGGCAAAGTCACGGTCTCGCCGGGAAACTTGCCCTGCGGATCGACCGCCACCTCGAAACTGCTGATCAGGCCGTTGACCAGATTGTCGAGAGCCTGCGAATTGTTCCCGCCGAGCGTCTCGACCGCGTTCTGGAAAGCGCCGAAGGTGTGGTTGTCCTGAATGTGAATGTAGCTTCCCCCGAGACGGACCTGATGGTTGCCGAGCGTGTAGTTGAGGTCTTCGTACACCTGGGCGAGATTCTGGGGCCCGCCGAAGGGGATCGCGGACCCGGGGCTGAACGGGAGATAGCCGGGCAGGGCGACCAGGAAGCCGCCGATGCGCGTGGGTGTGTTGCGCAGGTAGAGCGACGGCGTGGGCGGCTGTGCGCCGAGCGGCTGCTGGTTGTTCAACCGGTTGTAGACGAACTTCGACTGTGAGATCAGGTTCGGATTGATCGTGTAGGTCAGGTTGATCAGGAAGTTCTGGTTGAGCGCTTCCGACCCGCTGTCGAATCCGAGATAGGGGCTGAACGAGTTGGTGCCCAATAAGAAGTCCTGATCCTCCAGCGCATAACGCCCGTAAAGCTGCAGATTCTGGTTGATGTTCCAATCCAGGCGCGTGACGAGGGCGGTGCTGTTCTGCGGCGTCGCGCTCGGGGCGATCTCGCCCCCGATGTCGCTCGGCACGCGGAAGCGTACCTGCCCGAAGGCCGGCAGCGAGGCCGGCAGCGAGGTGAAGGTGGTTCCCGGGGGCAGGCTCAGCCCGTTGGTCACGTCCCCGACGGTGAAGACCGGCCCATTGATCTGGGTTCTGAGCGGGAAGGCGTTGAAGAAGTTCTGAGTCGCCGGCGCCGACAGCGCCAGCAACTGCGGCGTGGGGACCAGGCCGATCTGTTCCTGGGTGTTGCGGAGCCGCAACCATTCCGCGTTGGCGAAGAAGAGCAGCCGGTCTTTCATGATCGGGCCGCCGGCCGAGAATCCGAACTGGTTGCGGACGAAATTTCCCTTGGAGAGGCCGTTGGCATTGTTCTCGAAGCTGTTGGCGGCCAGTGCGGCTCCACGATAGAACTCGTAGGCCGAGCCGTGATATTGGTTGGAGCCGGATTTGGTCGCCACGTTGATGACCCCGCCGGTCGCGCGCCCGTACTCG
>DATEFT010000706.1:0-5986 GCA_035280505.1 Blastocatellia bacterium
TCGCCCCGATTGAAACGGCGCTCGAACGCCAAGATCGCTCGATCGGCCTCTGGAAGGGCGCTCAATTGCTCAGCGCCTTGCAACGGCGAGCGGAGGAGTTGGCAGCCGATTCACGGGCCGGCGATGGGGCGTCTCCAAAGGTCATCAAAGGCACCGGCCCGCTCGTCGGAGTGTTGAAACTGAAGCATCGCGAGTAGGTTGGATAAATTTTTTCGTAGAGCCAGGGTCTACCGGCATAGACAACGATTCCATCTCGCGATCGCTCACTTTCTGCGCCTCCAGATGTCCCACGTCACTGGCCCGGCTTCATCATCGGTCACCGGGCGGCCCGCCACTTTGAGAGCCAGCTTGATCTGACCGTGATGGTAAGCCTCATGGAAGATCAGAAGCTGAAGCAGAAGGATCGGATGATCAAAGTGAAGGTTAAGGTCCCGGCCCGTTTCCACCCGGCTCTTGACCGCGTCCCTCACCCTCTTGGCGCTGTCGCCGAGCATCCGGGCGATGCGATCGGGGTCGTGCTCGATCATCCACTCTTTCTCAGGCACATCTCCAGCGAACTCCGGGGCCTCCTCGAAGACCGAGATCATCCGCTCATGATGGATGTGGGTGAACATCTCCGAGACGGAGGGGCTGCCCTCCATCACCCTGGCCTGGAGTCCGCCTTCCGGGAGAGCCTGGAGCAGGTTGAGCAGAATGGTATTGCTCCGGTCCCAGGAGTCCAGCAAAGCCTCAAGCAGGGTCTGTTCGTCCGTTCTAGACATTATTACCTCCACGCGAACTTGGCCATCACCAATTGTCTGCGCTACCGATCAGGAAAATCGTCGCTTCGGCCACACCAATAGCATGGGTCTCTTCCTGATCCCAATCTTATACTGCCAAAGGCGCATTTTTTAATTCTCATGACCTTTACTGAGAAGACGCAACTGATTAACTCCTTCCATCTAAAAGCCTCCTGTGGCACCGTGCTGCCGCCCAATCGGGCGATGGCGATCGGCGGATTCACAAAAATCGCTTGAATGATTTTGGCCATCTTGTTGCTCCCGGTCTCAGAGTTTTTTCAAAAAGCTATTGCGAAAATCAGCTCGCCTGACGCCCGAGGAGGCACTCAGGCAAGCCCAACAACAATTGCGCGACAGCGGGAATCGGGAATACCAACACCCCTATTTCTGGGCCGCCTTTGCCTGTATTGGATCTTAACCCTCTATTGGAACTTAACCCTCAGGAGATTTTTTATGATCGAACGAAATCCCCTCAACCGCCTTTTAACCAGCGGTCATCAGCAGCCCAAATTAGAGGCGCCCAAGCCTGCCCGACCCTCCTCAGAACCTGCCTGACAACGTCGGGCCCTCGTTCCGTTCCGTCCTTTTCATTAGCGCCTCAATTTTCCATTCATTCTTTGTTATGTAACGGCAAACGCACCACAAAGCGCCCAAATAGTCGGAAAGCCATCAACTATCCGCCTGACGCGATCGTAAATACACGGCGAGGCGCAAAAATAGTCGGAAAGCCATTAGCTATTTACACTAAGATTTTTGCCTTAAGTAAACGAGGGAGGCAATTCCGACGGTTGAATCGTGGAGGCCCACGAGCCGGATTTGTCTTCCGGTAGACATCTTATTGACGATGAAGGCGGATCGACTTCTCTGGAGGGTATTGAAAATGATGGCCAGCGGACATTTAAAGATCGACGGTCAGAGTCTGAAAGGCGCCATGATTTCGAATCTCGAGGTCAGGCAGGGGCTCGGCGAGCATTGGTGGTGCGAGGTGAGTTTTCGTTTGTTGAATCAAGAGCGCCCGCCGCTGGAGGGGTATCTGGGCAAGACCCTGGAATTTTTCATTGTCGGAGAGGGCGGGGTCGAGGTGACCGTCTTCGAGGGGTTCATTCTGCAGGGGCGGCTCGAGTATGAACGGTATGGAGATCACGTCGCCCAGATTTTGGGGGTGACCAAATCCTATCTGCTTCAATTGACCCCGGAAGAGGACTATTTCTTGAAGAAGAACCTCCAGGAAGTCGCGCAGGAGATAGTCGGAGAGGACGGGCTCGAATTGGAGTTCAACGCCGCCGGGGCGATGGCGCGGATGAGCTACGTGCAGTGGGCCGAGACCGACTTCGACTTCATCAAACGCATCGCCGACGACCAGGGTTGTTTCCTGAGACCGACGGCCAAAGGGATCGAGATTCGGCGGGGATTTCAAGACCGGGGCCAGACCCTCCAGTGGCAGGATGAATATGGCCTGATGGAATTTGCCCTCGAAGGCCGACTGGGGCAACCCTCCTACGACGGCACCTGCTACGATCCGCGGATGATGCAGAGCAAAAGCTTTCGCGGAGTAAGAAAGAGTCCCGAGTTCTTCGCCGGGACGGCCTCGGGGTTGGTCGGAGCGGTCATGGCCCAGTCTAATCAATTACCCGCCGACCGGCTGGTCTTCGACGGACGCGCGCCGAAATTGGAGATGTATCAAGCCTTATTGGAGAAAGAGAGCGCTCGTTCGATCGGTTCAAAGATCCGGGGCTACGGACAGAGCCGGGACTACCGCTTGAAGCCCGGCGATCAGGTCAAACTGGCGGGGTCCAATTTCGACGCGCAGGGCGATTACGGATTGATCGGCGTCACCCATCGTTACGACCTGACCAACGGGTACCGGAATGAGTTCACGGCCACCGTGTGGAAAGACTATACCGGCGACGAACAGCCGGCGCCGAAGCAGATCAGCGGCGTGGTGCCGGCGCGGGTCACGGCGCACAACGACCCGCGGAGCATGGGACGGATTCAAATCCAATATGACTGGATGGAGGGTTCCGCCACCGCCTGGGCCCGGATGGTGACACCGCACGCCGGGGGCGGACGTGGATTCATGTTCATGCCGGAGATGGGGGATGAAGTCCTGGTGGCTTTTGAGCATGGTGACCCCGAGCGGCCATACGTCGTCGGAGCGCTCTGGAACGGAGTCAGCATGGCGCCGCGCAGCGGCTATTCGGCCGCCGAGGGCGTGGAGGCGGTTGCGGCGGCCGACAGCGGCAGCCCACGTCCGATCAGCGTCATTCCCAAGGAGATCGCCGGGAACTTCGTTAAAAGGATCGTGACCACCAGCGGGCACCACATTCAGTTCGATGATACCAGGGACGGCGAATCGATAGTCGTCGCGACCGCCGGGGGGCAGCGGATCCAGTTGATCGACCATTGTGCCGAAACCGGCGGCCAACGAAAGATGCTCTGCCTGAGCACGGATGGCGACATCTTCTTGAGCGCGCCGAACGGCCGCGTCCACATTCGGAGTAAATTCTTCTCAAAAGAGATCGGATAACCGTTGAGGAGGTTTGGTCATGGCGGATCCCAATGCTTCAGTCTTCAATATGTCGGATTTCACCGTCAGCAGGCGGCCGGCCAAAGATTACGAGAAAGATGTGAAAATCCCCATCGACAATTCGACCCCGGCGCGGACCGAGAATGTCGATAAGGGCGGTGGACGAGTCCTCCCGGTGACCTACCCGGCGATCACGGTGAAAGGGACCGACATCGCCGGACCGAACTTCATCCAGGGCGGGGGGATCGAACCCGGCCAGGAGCAGATCGTCATTCACGGTCAACAGTTCTTGCAGGTCGATAAGAATCAGGTGGTTCGAATTAAACAGGAACGCGATAGCGAAGTGACGCTCGATGAACGAGATTTTAAGAAGCAGAAATATGACCTGGTAGTCGAGAATGACTACTACAGCAAGTTTCATCAAAAGACCTATCAGGAGTTCGTCGGTTATACTGAGCAGATCTACGATAACGAGCAGAAGAAACAGATCAATAAAAAAGAGACGGTCAACAGATTTCATAATCTGCGAACGAACGTCCGCGGCACTGAAGAGACTTACCATCTCGAAGGGCTCAGATTCAGGCTTCATCACGGGCCCGACGTGACAATCTGCACGCGAGCCCGGGCGACAGTCGTCGCGATGGCGGACGTCAAGGCGGCTCCGGTCGACGTCTCTTACTCGGTGATCAAACATGCCACCTTCGGGATCGACTCGAAATTCGGGATCTTCAAGATGGAGAATAAGATTGTGGAGTTGAAGGCGGCCATCGCGAAGCTCGATGCCAAAGGGATCCTGGCGCGAGTCGGAGGGGCCTGTTTGAAAGGCGTCGGGGCGGCGATCGGGGTGATTCGATGGTGAACGAGGATATTTAATGGAACAGCCGAAAAACGATCAACGCCGGCCGGCGATCAGATTTAAGCGCTTCTTTCTGAGGCCGCAGCCCGCCGACCAGGCGGCTTCCGCCCCGGCTCCACAGTCGGCTGCCCCGCCCCGCCGGAAACTTTCGGACGCGGAGGAGCGTAAATTGAGGGAGCGCTTATGGCCGATTCTCAGGTGTGATCCTGTTCCGGAGCGGTCTGAATCCTGGTCTTTCTACTATACGGACGTCCGCTTTCGTCAACCTGGTGCCAACAAAAAGCTGCTCGTCTTGATCGACCTGCTCATTAATTCCGTGGCCTCCCAACGAACCTTGCACCCTTACACGGTCTTTGACCAGAGTTACGTCTACCCCAATCTGGTAAAGGTCTTCGCCTCGCGGTCCGCGGCGTTCATGGCGATGCCGGCGATCGGGGTAAATCCGGAGCATGGTCCGCCCCGATTCCCGACGAAAGAAGACATGGAGGCGCTCGATCAACAGCAGTTGGCGGCCATCACCGATGAGAAGAAAGAAGGGACGACCTTGCAGGATTTCTTTTCGGATCTGCCGGCCGGGGCCTACTGGATCAAACAGAACCATGCGCTGGCGCGAGAACTGTTATTCGGCGAGGGCGGCTGGGGATTCATCCTCTCGCCTTTGGAAGAGACCCCTTTTCTCGAAAAGACGAAGGCGCTGCTGCTCGAAGGCGTGGAGGATGAGGCGCTGAAGTCGATGCCGTTCGTCATGCCGTTCCTGAGAATGGACTATTTTCTTAACGAGATTCCCCGGCGGTTGCACCGCTGGTTCGAGATCCTCGATCTCTATCTCGGCGAGAGTCCGAAGGATGGGGGGTTGGTGATCGCCTCTCGCGCCTGTTTGGACGAGCTGCTGGTAGAGCTGGTCGATCAATCCGAACTCAAGCTACAGGGAACGATCAAGTCACGATGATGCCAAATTCCTCGGAAGAGATCATCTATCTGTATCACTTCGCGGCCCGGGCTTTCCCCATTCCGGAACCGAGTCGGTCCGAGTTGAAAAAATTCCTTAACCAACTGATCGCCGGAATCGCCGGCGCCTATCGAACCAGACCTGAATATTTCGCGCATACCGAAGCCGTCACCGGCGAGTGGAGAGAGGTCCTGACCAAAAATGCCAGCTATTGGGAGGTGCAGACCGGGTTGGGCTTGCGTCCCGACCGCTCGCCGACCCCGATGCCTAAACCGGGCGAGATCAACATGGAGCTCTTCATGAGAGGGGTCACTCCCCCGATGGGAGAAGAGGAGTTGATCTACCATTTCGACAAGGATCGATATTTCGATCGCCTATTCCCGGACCGGACGTGGCCTTCTCCGCTGGACGCCTATTTGGGTTGCGGAGGCGTGATGGTCTGCCTGGTACCGGAAGGCCGGAATTTTCTGGACCGATCCCGACAGTTATGGGCGGCCGAGCTGAATCTGGAGCCGCAAGATCATCGGTTCTACGTCCCGATTCTCGATTTCGCGGCCTTCGAGCAGGGCCCGGCGGACCTGCTGGAGAGATGGTTTGAACTGTTCGACGTTTATCTCATGGAGACTCAGACCGATCCTGGCGTCCTGGTCGCATCCAGATATAATCTGGATGCGTTGCTGGTAGAGCTTAAACAAGTATTCCAACTGGAGGACGAGCGATGACGGTAACGGAAGAGACCCCGCGCAAGATCGTGTTAGTCGATGAATCGGGAAAAAGCGGCCTGGTGATGAGGATCATCGCCATCGTGCTGAGCGGGGTGGTGATCGCGGTGCTGCTCAGAATGACGGGCTTCGTTTCGAGCCCCGCGCCCGGTG
>DATEFT010000707.1:0-3661 GCA_035280505.1 Blastocatellia bacterium
AAAAACTGCGCGGCCTGCCATCATTCCGGGGGCGGAGCGCCGTTCGCGCTGCTCAGTTACCAGGACGTCAAGAAGCGCGCCAGGCAGATCGCATACATCACTGAAGAGGGAATTATGCCCCCCTGGAAGGCCGACCATAGCGATTACGAATTCAGGGATGAACGGCGCTTGACCGCCGAACAGATCCGGATGATCAAGCAGTGGGTTGAAGGCGGCGCGCCGGAGGGGAATCCGAAAGAGACGCCGCCGCCGCCCGCCTCCAGCGAAGGTTGGCGTCTCGGCCAGCCGGATCTGATCGTGAAGATGAGCGACGCGTATCAGGTGCCCGCGGACGGACCGGACATCTACCGCAATTTCGCGCTGCCGCTCAACCTGACCGAAGACAAATGGATCAGGGCGATCGAGTTTCGACCCGGAACCCGCTCGATCGTTCACCACAGCCTCTTCTTCTACGATTCAACCGGCAACGCCCGCCGGCAGGATGAAGCCGACCCGCTGCCCGGTTATAGCGGAGGGATGGGCGGCCTGGGGCGCGGTTCTTTCAGCGCCGGTGAGATGAGGCGAGGCCGCGACAGTCAATCAGCGTCGGCGACGTCGGCGGCGCCGGTCGGCGGTCTGGGCGGATGGGCTGTCGGCGCGCAGGCCCGCCTGCTGCCTGACGGCCTGGCCTGGCCTCTCCCCAAGGGCTCGGACCTGATTCTCTCCACCCACTTTCATCCTTCCGGCAAGCCTGAACAGGAGCTTTCGACGGTCGGCATCTACTTTGCCGATCGGGCTCCGACCCAAAAATTCATGGGGATTCAAGTCCCGCCGGTCTTCGGCGCCTTCAAGGGGATCGATATTCCGGCGGGCGCGAAAGACTACACCATCAAGGACTCCTTTGTGTTGCCGGTCGATGTGAAGGCCTTCGGCGTGAGCGCGCACGCGCACTATCTGGGCCGGCAGATGAAACTGACCGCTCAATTGCCCGGGGGACCGACCAGGACCTTGTTGTTGATCAGCGATTGGGACTTCGCCTGGCAGGATCAGTATCAGTTCAAGGAGTTCGTCTCTCTGCCCAAAGGCACGCGACTGGATGTGACGATCACCTATGACAACTCCGCCGACAATCCTCGCAATCCGTCCAGCCCGCCCATGCGCGTTCAGTGGGGCGAGGGCTCGAAGGATGAGATGGGCAGCATGAGCCTGATGGTGGTGGCGGCCAACAGCGCGGAGTTGCCGCAACTCCGCGAGACCTACCGCCAGCACGTGCGCTCGGCGTTCATGACCCGGGAGGGCTTCTCGTTGCTCTGGCGCCGGCTCAATCGAAACCAGAACCAGTAGGGATGGGAGGGTTCTGAAAGGTCCGTCTCCTGAAATTCCAGATCCAAACCGCGAAAGACGCGGAAGACGCGAAATCGACTTGTTTTCGCGTCTTCCGCGTCTTTCACGGTTTGGATCTTCGTTCTGCCGGTCGAAGGCGTGACCGTTAGAACCGAATGACGAAGCCCGCCGACGGTTGCGCCGTATGGGTGGTTCGGCCGGAATTCAACGCGCCCAATCCGAAATCGGGGCGATCGTAGACCAGGCCACGGTATTCGAGCCTGAAGGCGAAGCGTTTGTTGAGGTCGAGATCGGCGCCCGCGCCATACAGGAAGACGCCCTTGGTCTGGCCGACGGCTCCGATCACGGGGCCCGCCGGATTGCCGGTCGGATCGAAATTCAGAACCCCGCTGCCCGCCAGCGCGAACGGTTTGAAGAGGCCGAACTTCCAGGGAGAGGTCAGGACCAGCGCTCCGGTCACCTGGTGGACGTTGGACTGGACGTTGAAGGCTCCTCCGGGAGCCAGGTTCTGAAATGTATTGCGAGTATAGCCGTAGCTGCCGTCGGCGGCGAGGAAGCGATTGAGATGATAGCGATAGCTGACCAGCAGCCCTCCCGAGTCGGTCGTATGCTGGGCGATTCCATTCCCGGTCGTATCGCTGGTGAAGAATCCGGTGCCTTGCACGCTCACTTCATTCTTCGATGCTTCTTGAGCCATCGCCGACGAAACGAGCGAGATCGTGGCGATGAGCGCAATCACGGGCATTTTAAGTCTGATCATTTTCCTCCTTCAGTGGTTAATGCCATCGGAACTCCGGCGCGCCTGATCGATCTTCGCGCCAGGCCCGGATCATAGGGCATTGGAATCATCGTCACATCGCTAGATGCAGTAGGGAAGGCGTAGCTATTTAGTGGTAGCCGGAGCTACCACCGTCCATCCGGCGGTCCGAACGCGGGCTTCAACTCAGCTCTTTCCGGTAGATGTTGAAATTTCTGGTGACTCGCGCCCCCAGCTTCTCGGCGGTGCGGCGTGATCGCCAATTGTCGTCCAGGACGACCGTATAGCTTCCGGTCTTGTAGCCGTGATCGATCATAGCCAGGTAACTTCTGGCGGCCAGAGCCAAATTGATGCCGCGCCCGCGGTATTCCTGCTTGACGCCGATGACCAGCAGCACTCCGTGATCGATCTTCTGGAGATGTTGCTGGAACTCCGAGAAGTGCTCCTCGATGGCGCGGCCCCTCATCCGGTGAAAAGCCTGGTTGAGATCGGGCAAGGAGTAGACGAAACCGACCGTCTGGCCGTCGACCTCGGCGAAGGTCGTGAAGTCCGGGACTAAGAAATCCTTCAACTCCACCGTCAACCCGCGCATGTCGTTGGTCGAGAGCGGCATAAATCCCCAGTGTGAGCGGAAGGTCTCATTGAAGACGTCCGTGAAGGTCTCAGTCTCCTGATCCAATCGTTCGAAGTCCCACGATCGTAAGACGACTCCTGACTGGGCCGCGCGCTCTACCATCCCGCTGTAGCGTTGAGCCAGATCCGGGGTGAACCGGATTTGATACTGTACCGCCCCGTGTTCGGTCCGAAACCCGCTGTCTTTAATATAGCTGTGGTAGTACGGAGGATTATAAGTATGAAAAATGGTCGGGACCGCATCGTACGCATCGATGGTCAAGGGTAACTGCAGCCCTGGCAGCAGCGACAGCCGCACCGTCTCGCAGCCGCGCGCCCGGAGCCAATCACAGGCCGTCCGCATCAGCGATTCGACGGCATCGTCCTGATCGGGCAAGGCCTCGAAGAAGACCAGATGCCCCATCTGTTCGTTCCAGTGCCGGTTGTAGGTCTCGTGCGTGGCTGCCGCGACGGTCGCCAGCACGCGGTCGCCCTCTTCGACCCAGAAGGCCTGGATCGGCGAGTTGGGCCCGAATCCCACCTGCCCTCTCAGCAATTCGGCCTGATGAAGGATATCGGGAGGGACCCAGTGCGGGGTCTGGCGATAGACCTCCTGACCGAACTCAACGTAACGTAGTATCTCTTCGGCTGTGGTTAATGATCTAACGTACATCTTGCGATCCTCCTATTTATGGTGAATGAGCTGACTGGCTTGTCGGTAAAGAGTTTAGACAAATTGAAGAAAGGCTGCTAGTTTCACCGCGCTAATACTACTGCCGGCGGCCCGGGGAATTCCCTTGTCAGTGCTGGTCATAAATAGGATAACTGAGGGGATCGCGGCTAATGAGGAGGCTGTAACCGGCAGGATCGCGTCTTTGAGAAGAGTCGGTACCGTACCGATTTATCGTATCGGTACAGTACCCTGAGGGCTTCCTCTTCACGATTAAATTTTATAGTGTACATGGCCAA
>DATEFT010000708.1:0-15932 GCA_035280505.1 Blastocatellia bacterium
CGGGAATCGCGAACGCCCCCAACCGCTCCGACCATTCGATCACGATCACGGCCCGCTCTTCGGCGAGCATCTCGTCCAGCCCCAGCTCGCGAATCTCGTCGGGTCCCCCCTCGATCCGATAGAGGTCCAGATGATACATCCGCAATCGCCCCTCGTAGCAGTTGACCAGGGTGAAGGTCGGGCTGTTGATCTCGGCCGGATCGATCTCCAACCCCGCGCCGAGCCCTTTGGCGAAGACGGTCTTGCCCGCGCCCAGATCGCCGTGGAGCAGAAAGACCGCCGATCGATCGAGCGCCTCGCCGATTTGATAGGCCAGTTCGAAGGTCTCTTCGGCCGATTTGGTTTTGAATTCTCCGGTGGAAATTTGTGACATTTAGATCGTAATGATGGGCTGGGGGCGATCGTGTTCGCGGTCGCCGCCGACCTGCAAGAGAGCCTCGCTCAGATTGGCGATCAGGTCCGAGGCGACGAGCGAGCGTTGGCCCAGTTTGGCCGCCGCGAGATCTCCGGCCAGTCCGTGCAGATAGACCGCCGCCAGAGTCGCACCGAGCGCGTCCCGAGGAGCCTGCGCCAGGAATCCGACCGTCAACCCGGTCAGGACATCGCCCGACCCGGCCGTGGCCATCCCCGCGTTGCCCGTCGGATTGAGATAGACCGCGCCGTCCGGTGCGGCGATGACGGTGCGGCTCCCCTTTAAGACGGTGATGATCTGATTTTTGACCGCGAAATCCCGGGCCAGGCCGATCCGGTCGGCGACCACCTCCGCATTGGTCCGGCCGGTGAGACGCGCCATCTCGCCCGGATGCGGGGTGATCACGATCGGCAGTTCCGGCGACCCCTGCAGATCCTCCGGCCAGGGAGCCAGCGCGTTTAGACCATCGGCATCGATCACGATGGGGGCCAGCCTCCGCTCGACCGTCCCGCGCACGAAGCGCCGCGTGCTCTCTTCATTCGACGACAATCCGGGGCCCAGAGCCAGGGCCGTCCTTTTGGCCGCCAGTCTGATGGCCCGCTCGATCGCCGCCTCCGAGATCGCGCCGGACTCCAGCTCGTCGAGCGCTTCGGTCATGACTTCATTCAGAACCTGCGTGATCAGCAGCGGCTGCGCCGATCCGGCCGTCGCGACCGTGACCAGCCCGACGCCGGAGCGCAGGGCGGCCTCGGCGGCCAGCGCGGCGGCGCCGGTCTTGCCTCTGGATCCCGCGATCAGGAGCACGTCGCCGACCGAACCTTTATGCGCGTCGGGAGCGCGGCGAGAGGCCTGCAACCAGCCGCTGATCGTCCGCTCTTCGACCAATTCCAGATCCAGATTCAAGATCGCCCTGATTAACAATTCCGGCGTTCCGATCCCGGCCACCACCAGCTTGCCGTTGGCGTGACAGGCCGGGGCATCGACGTTGCCGATCTTGGGTGCGGTGAAGGTCACGGTCAGATCGGCCTGAAAATGGGGTCCGATCGGATAACCGCTGTCTGAAGGCAGGCCCGAGGGAATGTCGACCGAGATGATCTTAAAATTATGTCTCGCCCGGTCCCGATTGAGAGCCGAGATCATGATCCCCAGCCGGCCCTCGACCGGACGGGTGAGGCCGGTACCAAAGATCGCATCGATCACAAAATCTGGAATAAAATCGAGCGGGAGATCGGCCAACACCTCATATCCTTCAGGCAGATGGTCGGGCAGGCGGGCCAGGATGTTCTCGCCACCGGCCGGGCCTCCATCCAGCGACCGAGACATCATCCCCGCAGTCCGGGAGAGCTGCCGGGCGATCTCCAAATTGGTTCGCGCCTCACCGCGAACGTCCTCGAGCTTCCCCAGGAGGTCCACCTGAACCAGGGCCCCGCGGAGCCAGAGCAACCGCGCAATGACGGCGCCGTCACCGCCATTGTTTCCCTTGCCGCACAAGACCCAGAACCGTTTGCCCGCGACCGGTCCGTACTCCGCGATCAGGGCCTCGACCACTCGCGATCCGGCGGTCTCCATCAAGGTCGGATAGGGAATACCGCACAGTTCGACCGTCAAGCGGTCCATCTCGCGCATCTGTGGTGCCGTCAAAATCTTCATAGCTTCTATTCTAGCGCAAAAAGAGCGCAAGCAGACCCGGCTCCTTGCGCTCTCTCGCGACAAACCTCTTTCGGCGACTCAATTCGGATTCAAACCGCCTGTTTCGCGGTTTCAAATCAGACTTCCAGAGACTCTCTTCAGGCTTTGAAAGTCAGCCGCTTGTTGGTATTCCACAGCTCATCCCAGGTCAGGCACTCACGCTTGTAGGCCGCCTCGCGCCCGAGAATGGCCATAAAGGTGCTGTCGACGCCGTACTTGGTGTCGTTGCGGTATTTGTCTTCGCCCGTTCCGGTCCCGAGCACGCTGCCGACGAAGGTCTGGGCCTCCTGGTAGTAGGGATCGTCGTCCCGGTTCTCGCCGGCCGCATAGAGGATCGGGGTCTCCGGAGTCCGCCGGTCTCGGACTCCCTCGATCCGCGCTCCGACCGCGCCGCCTTTGCCGGACGAGGTGGTGAAGGTGGCTTTCGTGCCGCGGAGCGTCTCCGAGACATCGCCCCGCACGCCGTCGATCTGCACGCAACTGTGATTGAGCAGCATCTGATTCGGGTATTCGTAGATCAGGTTGAAATGATCATAGATTTCGCCGATATCCTTGCGTACCAGACGCCCGCCCGCGCCGTAGGCCTTGATCGGCAGGGTTCCGAGCATCCAGTTGATGACGTCCATATTGTGGATGCTCTGCTCGACGATGTGGTCGCCGCACAGCCACTTGTAGAAGTACCAGTGCTCGATCTGGTAATCCAGATCCGATTTCCAGTCGGCCCGCTTGCCGCGGCGATCTTTCCAGAGATCGCCCATATCCCAGGCCGAATTGGCCATGACGACCGTCCCGAGGGCTCCTTCGTCGACCAGTTTCTTGCAGGCGCGATAGGCTTTGCTGTAATGGCGCTGCAGACCGACGATGACCGTCAGATTCTCCTTTTTAGCCCTCTCTCCCGCGTCCAGAACCGTGTGACAGCCGGGCACATCGACGGCCAGCGGCTTTTCGGCAAAGATATGCTTCTTGGCCGCCACGGCGGCCTTGAAATGTTCAGGCCGAAAACCCGGAGGAGTGACCAGCAAGACGGCATCGACTTTCGACTCCATGATGGCCTTGTAGCCGTCGATCCCGACATAGACCTGTTTCGGATCGATGTGATCGGGATTGGGGCGCCACTCTTTCTCCTGCCGGGGTTTCCGCGCGTTGTCGACTCGGTACTGGAAATAATCGGCGATGGCCACAATCTTGGCCTTGCCGGTCTTCTCCAGCAGAAAGGCATCGCGTGTCCCCTGGCCGCCCAGGCCGACCCAGCCGATCTCGACCGTTGAATTGGCCTCCGTCCCCCGGACCGATTTTGAGTCGATGATGGTGAAGGCCGAGACTGCCGTAACCGCAGCCGTGCTCTTGACGAAAGTTCTGCGCGAAACGAGGTCTTTCTTTTTCATGATCATCTCCTTAACTGAATCTGTATGACTCGGGAAAAGTCTATAAAACCTGGAAGCGGTGCTCTGAGACGCTTCCAGCTTTGACTAAGAGTGATTCTCCAGTTGACAGTGTCCGCATTACGAAGGGAGTGCTCCTCCGTCAATGCTCATGACGTGTCCATCTCCGGATCTGATACGATTTAGATTTCCAAGAAGGCGGTGCTCGGTTCACCCGAGACTACTGCTGCATTCTATTCAATCGATATTAATTTAGCAAAATATTCGAACGGGTCTTCAGACTCCATCCGGCTTGAGCGCGTCTCAATCGGAGACAGCCGGAGCGGATTGGCCGTCTATTTGAGAGGGCGCCGAGGAGAGGATCCGAGGCCCGATCCGAGCCCAGATTGATAAATTTCAATCCGGCCCTCAGCGCGCCGCAAGTAACTGAGCGGAGACAGGAAGAGTAAATTGACAAGCACTCTGCGAGCTATGATAATTAGCTGCCTTAGTTATGGAAATTGTTGAAAGGCCAGGCGAAATAATCGAGATTCGACACCACCACTGGTGATAAGATGATTGCCATCATCCGTACTCGCTAGATATCAAAAAAAATGCATAACAGGCATCAGGAATTTTCCTGCATGGCCGATACATTTAGATGGCGCAATAGATAATACCGCATGTACGTATGGATCGAACGAGATCGGATTGCTGCCCCTTTCAAGCGGAGGTAAAACGTGTCCGAAGAGAATAACTTAAATATTGATACCCCACACGGTCAGCCGGACTCACCAGAGCTGACCCCTCAAAGTATGGAAAGCTGGGAAGCACGACTACAAGCTCGCACCAACGAATTGATCGCGCAACGGGTCGGTCGATTCAAAGTTGAAATCGAGCAACTGCAGACGACGATTCACGAGCTGAGCGGAAGACTGCTCGAACAGGTGGCGCAGGAACCTGCCCCCGAAGAGAGTCTGAGCCTGATCGATCACGTCAAGCAGTGGTACGGCGAACTGACGTCCAAGGCGGAAGTAGACTTTCAGACGAAGCTCGAGACGACCGTCAGCGAGACGGCGGCGCGAACGCGCGAAGAGGCGGCGCAAGAGTTCCAGGCCCAACTGGAGGCCCACCTGGAGAAGGCTCGCGCCGAGGCCGAGGAGGAGTTCCAGGCGAGGCTCGAGCAGAACCGCACCGAGTCCGAGCAGGAGTTTCACTCAAGGCTCGAGCAGAGCCGCGCCGAGTCCGAGCAGGAGACCCAGGCCCGCATCGAGCAGAGCCGCGCCGAGGTCGAGCAGGAAGTTCAGGCCCGCATCGATCAGGTCCGCGCCGAGGCTGAGCGGGAGTTTCAGGGCCAACTGGAACAGGCTCGGGCGGAGATCGAGCGGGAGGTTCAGGCCCGCATCGATCAGGTCCGCGGCGAATGGGAGATTTCAACGAACGAGGCCAACGAGGAGTCTTTCCAAAAACGCCTGGAGCAGGCCTGCTCCGAAGCGGCGGCCGTCGCCCGCCGCGAATCCGAAATCCAGATCGAAGATCTCGTCGAACAGCTCGAGGCCAGTCGCAAGGCCCTGACCCTGGCCGTCTCGTCGTCACAGACCGATTCGGAACAGGCGAACAGCTTTCATCACCTTCAAGTGGCCGTCGATGAGATCGATCATCAACGCACCCAATCAGAGACCTTGACGACTCTGGTGCGGTGCGCCTCGCAGTTTGCGCCCCGCGTCGTCTTCTTCGTCGTCAAGGCGGGGGACGCGGTCGGCTGGAAGGCTCATGGTTTCGAGAACGGCCTCAATGACGATACGGTCCGGCAACTGACCATCCCGACTCAACAACCGAGCCTGCTGCACGAAGCGCTGATCAATTTTCAGGCGGCGATCGGCAGATCGTCCTCTCCCGGCGATACTTCCGCCATTCTGGGAATCTACGGCTCGCCGGCGCCCGAGTGCGCCATCGCCATTCCGCTGGTGGTGCGAGGCAAGGCCGCGGCCGTGCTCTACATCGATTCCGGGACTCAACCCGAAAGCTCGATCAACACGGCGGCCATCGAGACCCTCATGCGCGTGGCGAGCATGTCGATCGAATTGCTGCCGGTCCGCCGCGGACTGGATACGCCGCGACAGACGCCGTCGGTCTCCGACTACAAAGTGACGCCGATCTCGAGAGGCACCGTGGGCCAATCCACTTCGCCGGGGTCGGCCACGGCCCGAGCCGTGGTCTCCGAACCGCCTCCGCCGGAACTGGATAAGTACGCCCTCCCGGAGCCGGCCAAGACGGTCGAGACCGAAGCGCCATATGTTCCCGAGTTCGCCAAGACGCCGAACCCTGAGTGGGCGGAACGATCCAGAATCACCGGAGAACTGGTCAAGCCGGCTGAAGCTGCGGATCATTGGGCCGAAGCCCACCCTCAACCGGAGCCGGTGGTCCATTTCCCGATCAAGTCGGAACCGGAACCAAGACCGGAACCGGTGCCGGTGCCGGAACTGGAATTCAAAGCACATCCGGAACCGGAACCGGAACCCATCTTCTCAACCGCGCCTCCGATGATGGAGGAGATTCATAGCGAGGAGCAGTTCGAAGAGAGCCCCCAGAGCCAATACGTTTCGCTCGAACCCGAACCGATTTCGGAGAAGAAACAACCTGAAATCGTCCGAATCCCGCCGCCGCCGCCAGCCCCGCCTTTGAACCCTGTCTACAATGAGCGGTCGGGATCGGCTCCATCGGCTCAACTGGCCAATTCCCGATCTACACAGGAACAGGAGCTACCCAAATCTCCCAGTGGCCCGCTCGGCCCGGTCCCGGGAAGCGGCTCTTTGGCCGTCGTTCCCAATCCGGCCAGTGAAACGGAGCAACGGGCTCACAACGATGCCCGCCGTTTTGCGCGCCTCCTGGTTTCCGAGATCAAACTCTACAATGCCGCCAAGGTCAACGAGGGCCGTCGCAATTTCGACCTCTATGACCGCCTCAAAGACGAGATTGATCGCAGCCGCAGGGTATACGATAAACGCGTTTCACAGGCAGTCGCCTCGCGATTCGACTATTTTTACGATGAGTTGGTCCAGACGCTGGCTGAAGGAGATCCGGCCAAGCTGGGTCCGGGATGTCCCGGCCCGGTAGTTTTGGCATCTTGAAACCCGGCGACGGACAGTGATAGATTATTATCGTTTTCAATTTTACGAGCCATTTGGTTCATTAAAAGAGAACGCCAAAAATCTGAAGCCCAATCTCACTTTGGGCGATTACCTGTCTGTCCTTGCGTTCGTCAATTAATAGTCAGACCGGCTTACCCCTTTAGCTGAAACAAACCAGGAGCCGAAATTAATGAAATCTCTTCCCTCCTTACCTGAGCTGCATTGTCATCCGGTTAGGCTCGTCCTCCATCTGGTCCTGAGTCTGCTGATTGTCCAGACCTTCTATTTTTCCTCATTAAAGGTCGGTTTGGCGCAGACCAAAGCGTCAACTCAACTGCGGGCGGCCGTCGCCTCGAACTCCGAGCCGGAATTGCAGCGGGTTGAAAGCTCTTTTCCCGGAACCGAAGAAGCCGCGCTGGCGCGGTTGCTGCGGGGATACCTGCGCCAACAGGCCAAGGACTACTCGTCGGCAGCCAACATTCTTAATGATCCGTCGATCGCCCGTCTGACCGGGCTCGGCGACTATGCGCTCTACTACCGGGGTCAGGCCCTGCTGGAGAATGGGCGCAGCGAGGAGGCCGAGCGCCAGTTTCGCAACCTGGCGCAAAGCTATCCCACCTCATTGCTGGCTCGTTCCGCGATCCTGCAGGCCGCCGGGGCGTCCATGATGCGGGGGCAGTACCAGGCGGTGATCGACGATCTGATGCCCCTGATCGAGAAGAACGACGGGACGGCGCTCAAACTCCGGGCGGATGCCCTGGAGAAACTGGGGCGCAACAGCGAGGCGGTGGTCACCCTCCGCCGGCTCTATTTCGACGCCCCCCAATCGGCCGAGGCGGAGAAGGCGAGCGCCAGGCTGGTCGCCCTGGGCAGTTCGAGCGGCGCCACGGATGTCTCGCAACTGAAGCGTCGCGCGGACAAACTCTACCAGGCGGGTCTCTATGCGGATGCGGCGCTGGCCTATGACCAGATGGCCCGTCAGTTCCCCGGTGCGGGCAGCGACGAGTCCTGGCTCAGCGCCGGAACCAGCTATTACAAGGCCAACTCTTTCCGTCAGGCGGCGGAGTCGCTGTCGCGGGTCCGGTCGGACGTTCCCAATCTGAAGACCGAGGCGCTCTACTACTTTGCCCTGGCGAATCTCTCGATGAATAATGAACCGGCCGCCCAGCAGGCCCAGACCGAATTGCGCCGGTTCACGACGGGTAATTCCCGAAACGGCGACCTGATCTACGCCTTCGGCCGTTACCACGAAAAACGAGGAAGAGACGCCCAGGCGCGCACCTATTACACGCAAATGATCGCGCAGTATCCGGAGTCGGAGAATGCGGATGAGGCCCATTTCTGGCTGGCCTGGCGCGCTCACGAGGCCAAGGACTATGCCACGGCGGGCAGGATGCTGACCGAACACGTGGCCAATTACGGCGGGGTGACCGAGAACCGGGGCCGAGCCGGGTTCTGGGCGGCGGTCGATTCCGAGCGGTCCGGGAACAAATCAGGGGCCTTGACGCTCTATCGCGCGCTGCTCATGCGGTACGGCGCCGGCTGGTTCGGCGTCAACGCCGAACGGCGGATCAATAAACTGGTGGCTGAAGGCGTCGAGATGAAACCGATCTCGAGCGATCAGACCCTGCGGAACGCGGTCGAGGGATTGCAGTCGATCAAACTGCCGCAGGAGACGCTCAAAGATTCGGATCGGGAACGCGTCACCAAAGCCGAGCAGTTGATTAAAATCGCGCTCCATCAATCGGCCATGAACGAACTGGATGCGGCTCGCGCCGGCGCGCCGAATTCTCCGATCGTGAACCTTCGGGTCGCGCAGGTCTTCCGGGCCAACGGCGAAAATTTCCCGGCGATCAACGCCCTGAAACGGGCCTATCCGGACTATGGCCAGACCCTGCCCGAAGAGATGCCGCGTGAAGCCTGGGAAGTCTTCTATCCGCTGAAGTACTGGGCGAACATCAAGGAGGAGGCTCGCCGCAACGGATTGGATCCCTACATGGTGGCCGGACTCATTCGGCAGGAGACGGTCTTCGATGCCAAGGCGCGCAGCCGGGCCAACGCCTATGGACTGATGCAGCTCTTGCCCTCGACCGGACAGGCCGTGGCTCGCAAGAACAGCCTCAACGGAGGCCGCATCTCTTCAAGCGACCTCTTCAACCCGGTGCTGAATATCCAACTGGGAACAGCCTTCGTCAAAGAGCTCATGGATCGATTCGGCCGGTTCGAGTATGTGGCGGCCGGATACAATGGCGGTCCAACCCGAGTCAGCCGCTGGCTGAAGGAGCTGCCGACCGCGGAGATCGAGGAATGGGTCGAAAGCATCCCCTTGTCCGAGACCCGGCTCTACGTCCAGGGCGTCTATCGCAATGCCCGTCAATATCAACGGCTCTACGACGACCAGGGACGATTCCGCAGCACCATCCCGGAGAAATAGTCTAGAGGGATAGTCATCCGAGGATTTCCAAAAGTTTAAACCCCATACCTGATTCGAGAATTCAGGTATGGGGTTATGACTTTTCTAGACTTTCCTAGACTTTTCTAGACTTATTTCTTCTTGGCTGAGTCGATCCGTTCGCTCAGCATCACCGCAAAATCGACTCGCGGGTTGTAGCCGCCCTGGCGAAACGCCACCTGGCCCGTGCTATCGAGGATGATGGTTGTGGGAATGGCGCTGACCGAGAAGAAGGTATCGAGATTCTCGGCATAGACCACCGGCAGGTCGAATTGGCGCTCTTTCAGGAAAGGGGCGACGCTCTCCCGATCTTCATCCGTGTTGGCCGCCAGAAAGATCACCTGTTTGTCGTCTTTGTACTTGACCATGGTCTTGGCGAAGAGCGGCAGCTCCCTCACGCAGGGCCCGCACCAGGTCGCCCAGAAATTGATGACGATCACCTTGCCGCGCAGGCTGTTCATGTCCAGGGTCGAGCCGTCCAGTTTCGTCAGTTTAAACGAGAGCGGATCCTTGATTCCGGCGTTCAGGTCCGGGGGATCGAGTTTCGCCCGCCGGTCCTCCCGCACCTTGAGGTAGGCGTCGTAGGTCTTGAGGATCCGGTCACCCAATCCGGTCTCGGATCCCTGTTTGGCCGCATAGAGCTGGCCCAATCGAGTTCGGACGTGCTTGAGATCGAGCTCTTCGTCGGTGTTGAGTCCGATGACAAAGGCCTGCAGGTAATAGTCGATGGCCGCTTCCGGCTGTTTCCGGCGCTCGGAGAGTTCGGCCAGCATCACGGAAGCACCCGCCAGCGGCGATAATTTATAGCTCTTGAGCAGATCGGCCTCCGCCTTGTCATCCTGATTCAGATCGGTCTGAACCCTTCCGCGAACCAGATAGACCGAAGCGAGGCCGCGATCCTTCTGGTCCTGCCACTGCGAGGCGCTCAGGCGCCCCGGTTTGCTGCGGCTGGCCAGAATGCCCTCCACGTTCTTGACCAACAGATCGGCATAGCCGAGGGCCTGGTTCAAATCTCCTTCGCCGCGACGATCGCGCAACATGGTGATGACGGTCGTGAGCGTATCGATACTGCTCTCGGGATCTTTGGCAATCAGCTTATCGCCGTAGGAGATGACGCGATTGCGATCGTGCAGTTTGATGCTCAGTTTATAGATCTCCGATTCAATCTCGGAGCGGCTGGCGCTCTTGGGAAACTTTTTCAAATAGTCTTCGAGATTGACGATAATCTGAGTCTCGCTTCCGCCCGAACCCTCAATGGCGCGGCGTAACTCTTCGTCGGAATCGACCGGCTGGGCATCAGCCTTGGGGTTGACCCGTTCGGGCTCGGCCTGTTGCGCCCGGACCGGGCACCACAGGGACGAGAGGACAAAGCAGGCGGCAATAAATATATTCAGTTTCAAGAGTAGCACTCCATTCAATAAGACTCTCGGGACCGATCCGAAGTCAAGTACTTCTACCTATCACTCCCAGTAACCTTCCGACCGGCCGCGCGGCGCCGTTCTCACGGCGATAACTGAAAAAAAGATCATTTCGGCAGAACGTGCACAGATTGAGATTAAAGATACTTTCAGCCTGTAGACCGCAATCGATCAGTTGTCGACCGTTGGCTTGATTCAGATCTAAATGGGCGTGGCCATTATCCTGCCTCTTCGAGACCAGATCGTCAAGATAACCGTAGCGGGTCCGGAACTGTTCGACCACTTCCGGACCGACCTCGAAACAGCAGGGACCGATGGCCGGCCCGAGGGCGGCCAGCAGATCGGCCGGACGCGATCCGTAACACATTTGCATCTGCTCGATGGTTCGTGCGACGATTCCGGCGAGAGTTCCGCGCCAGCCGGCATGGACGGCGGCGAAGGATCCGGTTCGCCGGTCGGCAATTAAGATCGGCAGACAATCGGCGGTCTGGACGCCCAGCAGGACCCGGTCGAGATCGGCCGTCAGCGCGTCACAACCGGAGAACCGATCCGGGGCCTCGGCTCGAGCCTGGACTGAACGAACCTCGGCGGAATGCACCTGCCTGGCCGTGACGAGTTGCCAGTCGGAATCGCCGGGAATCTCCAGAGCCCCCAGGGCCCCCAGGGCATGAATAAATCGTCGGCGGTTTTCGCCGACCTGTTCCTGATCGCCGGCGCGGGCATTGCCGAGATCGAGCGCCGAATCCGGCAGGGGGCTGACGCCTCCGAACCGGGTGCTGAAAGCATTCGTGAAACCGCTCTCGGCAAGCGGCCGGCAGATGATCAACTGCAGACCCTCGTGGTCTCGAAATGAAAATGGTTCCATCTCAAATCTCGAATCCGGATTGTATGATAATTGGCATTGGCATCGACATCGTCGAGATCTCGCGCCTGGGACGCACGCTGGCGCAGTTCGGCGACCGTTTCCGCGATCGCGTCTTCACCCCGCGTGAGATCGCCTATTGCGAAATAGTGGCTCATCGAACCGAGCGTTACGCGACGCGCTTCGCCGCCAAAGAGGCAGCCCGAAAAGCTCTCGGCGCCGCCATCCCGGTCTCCGCGCTGGCCTGGCATGACGTGGAGATCATATCATCAAGTGAAGGCGCGCCACACCTGGAATTTCACGGCCGGGCCGCGGAGCTGATCGAGAGCCTCAAGGTCTCGCGAGGCCATGTTTCGCTCTCGCACGCGAAGGAGCAGGCCATCGCCTGTGTGATCCTGGAGGGTTAATGCAAGAAGTGGCGCCGGGCCCAGAGCTCCAAGAAGACCCCCCACCATCCGCATCCGCATCCGCGCCGACCTCCTGGCGCACCGTCACCTGGCTGGAGATCGCGTCGGTGATCGTTTCGATCCTGATCACGACCTGGGCGATCGTGCCTTTTCAATTGCCGCAGAAATGGCTGGCCAGCATTCCGGGATTGCTGGCCCTGGGTCTCATCATCAATTCGCATCGGGTGCGCGGCGAGTCGCGGCGCGACCTGGGCTTTACGACGCGCCATTTCACCGCGGCCCTGCGGCTGCTGCTCTGGCCGACGCTGATCGCCTGCGCGACCCTGATCCTGATCGGAGCGCTGAACGACTCTTTTCACCGGACCAATCGCTTCTGGTCGACCCTGATCTATCTGCCGTTCTGGGGGACCCTGCAACAGTACGTCCTGCAGGGGTTCGTCTATCGCCGGGTGCGGTCGCTGCTGGTCGACGAGAGCCTGCCGCCCCAGAAGATCCGGCAGCAGATCGAGATGTCTGTGATCGTCACCTCGCTGATCTTCGGCTTCGTCCATCTGCCCAATCTGACCCTGAGCCTGTTGACCTTCCTGGGCGGGTTGACCTGGTCCTGGGTCTACGAACGGGCCCCGAATCTCTTCGTCCTCGGATTGTCCCATGCCATGATGAGCTTCCTGCTGATGAGTTCGTCTCCGCCCTGGCTGCTCGATAGTATGAGCGTCGGGTACAAACATTTTCTCTACCAGAAATTCTAGCGGAATTATGGGCGATTCTTTCATCGAAAAACGCAAAGAGAACTGGAAGCGGCTGGAGGAGTTGATCCAGCAGACCCGGAGCGTCCGGGGGCTGCGAAACCTGACCCGCGACGAAGTCCGCGAATTGGGCCGCAGCTACCGCCGCGCGGCTTCCGATCTGGCCATTGCCCGCGTCGAATCGAGGGATCTGCGCCTGATCAGCTACCTCAACAACCTGGTCATTCGCGCCCACGGCATGATCTATCGCACCGAATCGAACGGCTGGCGGGCGATTGCGGACTTCTACCGGTACGACTTTCCGGCCATCTTCAGGCAGACGGCCCGGTACACGGTGGGCGCCTTCCTAATCTTTGCGGCCATCTCGATCTGCTCTTTCGTCGCGACCTGGCAAAATGAGGATTTCGCCGATTTCGCCGGCGTCAGTCCGCCCCTCCTGCGCGCCATCAAGGAGAACCGGGAATGGTGGCGGATTCTCAACGAGCAGGCGCCCAAGGGGGCGGTCGATATCTTCACGAACAATATTCGAGTCGGAATCCTGGCCTTCGCTTTCAGTATCTTTCCGATCGTCGGAACCATGCAGATTCTGATGTCGAATGCCCTCCTCTTCGGCGCGGTCAATGCTTTAATCATCAAATACGGGATGACACGGGCGCTCTGGGCCTTCGTCGCCGGACATGGAGTGCTCGAATTCATGGCCATCTTCATCGCCTGTGGCGCCGGACTAATGATCGGCCTGGCGGTGCTGGTCCCCGGCGAGAGAACCCGCCGCGAGGCGCTGATCGAACGCGGCAATCTGGCGATCAAACTGATGGCCGGATGCTTTCCCATGTTCGTGATCGCGGGCTGTATCGAGGCGTTCATCTCGCCCTTGCCGATCCACTATCTTTATCGATTCTCGGTCTCGGCCGCCACCGCCGTCGGACTGGCGGCCTACCTGCTCAAACCCGGACGCCGAAGAGACACCGAATTAAATGCCGGGTAAATCACCCAATTGAAGATTGCCCTGAAGGCAAGATCGCGATCCTGTGTTATGATCTCAAAGATCTAACAAATCGTAGTTCCGAAGGTGAAGCGTTATGAATGAGAATACGAGTTGGAATATGAGTGAGAATATGGGCGAGAAAAAGACGACGTATCTGACGATCTTGACCAAGAACAACTTTTTCTCTTTTCTCGGATTTGTGCGTGGAGAGATGGTCGATGCCGACGGACACGCGAACCAGATCGCGGCCGTGGTGAAACTCGACCCGCGTGAAGGACAGCCGTTTCTCAAACAGTTCGAGACCCGCCACGAAGCGGTCCGCAGCTACGAAGAGGCGGTCAGCACCAGTCTCGAACGCGGATGGAGCATCGTCTATCAAGGCCGCCCCCTGGCCGGGTAGATGCTCGGGTCGGAAGTGAGGGGCTCCGGCGCTTCACTTCTACGATTTCACTTGATCCTCTTAATCACGTCCACTACAAACGCCGCGCTGTACTCGCCCGCTTCCTCACGCAGGTTGGGCGAGTGAAATTCCGAATCGGAGATAATGCGAATCGCCAGGAATCGGGTCTTGAAACCGGCGGCGGCGGCCGCGGAGAAAGCGCTCTCCATATCCTCCGTCACATTGCCGTAGGTCTTCTTGACCCAGATCAGGCGGTCGATCTCCTTGTTGAACTCGAAGGCGGAGCCGATCACGCCCTTGATGACGCGGCTGCGTCGATAGGGAGTCTCGAGCGCCACGTTCATGGCCTCCTGATCGCCGGGAAAACTCTTGAACTGTATTCGCTCCTTGCCGTCCAGCCGCAGGCGATGGTAGTACGGCTGCCAGCGTGACAGATCGACTCCCTGTCCGGCGTCGGCATGCGTGGAAATGAAGGCGCCGTAATCGACCGTCGATTCACCGACGACCAGATCGAAGACCTTCAAATCCGGGTCCGTGGCTCCCGCCGTTCCCTGATTAATGATCAATTGCGGGCGGAAATTGGTGATCGCCAGCGTGGTGGCGACCGAGGCGTTGACCGGCCCGACCTCGGTCCGTGAGACCACTACCCGCTTCCGGCCGATGCGCCCCCGCCAGAAGGTCCAGGCCGCGATCTGAATCTGCTCCTTGCCCTCCAGGGCGGCCAGTAACGGTTGCAGCTCCGAATCGAGCGCGCCCTGAACCAAAATATCGACTCCGGATTCGCCCGCAGGTGCCGGCGCGGGCACGGTCCCCTGAGCCCCCAAAGCCTGAGCCCCCAAAGCCTGCGCCCCCAAAAATTGACCGGCAGCGTTTGGAATGCAGCCCGGCAGGCAGAGGAGGCAGACGACGGTCAGACCGAGGCTGACCAGCGCACGGAAACGGTCTCTCATCATTAAGGAATCGCTCCTAGATTGTCGGTTCGATGATGGGCAGGCGATCTTCAAGCGCATCGCTGACGATCCGCGCGGCGGTCTCGCTGATGTATGAACGCCACAGTTTGCGGTCCCGCTCCTGAGCGCCGCTGAGCAACAATAATCTTCTCAAAATCTCGGTCGTGACGGCCACCAGAAACGCACCCTGTCCGGTCTGCTGGCGCAGATATTCGTTGTCACGACGCGCCCGGTCACGCTCTTCCTCCTGCTCGAAACGCGGGATCTCCTGATCCAGCAGCTCGAAGACCGCAACCGCCAGTTTCTGCTGTTTGGCGGCGGCAAAGGTCGAGAGCTTGGCTCGCAACTCCGCGTTCAAGGGGACTTCGATTAGAGGCGACGCCATGTTGACGGCGTAGGTCTTCTGTCTGTGACGCAGGATCCGGGCCGCAATCACCAGCACCGCCGTCCAGTAGACGGCGAAGATCAAAGCCACGATCCCCAGGTCCTTGAGCTCCCAATTCTCCTTGCCGCTCACGTAGAAATAGAAGACCGGGATCAAGGTCGGAATGACAACCAAGAGGCCGCGATACCAGTTCCACCGCGGCTTACTTTCCGAGTGTTTGTCAGAAGATTCGTTTCTTTCCATCGTCACTTCCCTCCCTGAATCCGCCTCAGATCATTTATTATATCTCAATCTTCCCGATAGCACATTGGAGAACCCTAGAGGAAAACCGATCCGGCGAAAATCTGAAACAGATCACCCGCCGGGGCCGTCTTTGTTTGTGAAGTAGTGTAACAAGAACTAAATCCCAGGTAGCACTAACACAACGGGAATTCCGGTATCACGGTTCGAGTCCGAGTGAGAGCTCAAGATTTCCTCAATGAGATTGCTTTAAAAATCTCAAGTAGGGATGGCCCTTAGAGAGCTATCCTTCCTCATTGCTTTCCTTGCGAGTCACACCAGATAACCGTCTCTCGTTTTGGGGCGATGCCCACACTGCTTAACCATAATGGCAATCAATCTTTCCGAGATTGCGCCTATCGATTTTCCCATTAACCAAATCTTGAAGGAGCTCCGTTATGATAATGGGCAAATATCGGTCGACATGCTATATCCGCTTAACCACCCATCTAGGA
>DATEFT010000709.1:0-9107 GCA_035280505.1 Blastocatellia bacterium
CCCGCAGATCAGACCGCACAAAGATCGCGGCGCCGCCGATCCTGAAAGCGATCTCTGGCCCGCCTGCATTCACGAGGCGTCGCACACCGTGGCGGCGTTGGCCAGAGGCAATCGTGTTCAGTTTACCCGCCTGACCTCCGACGGCAGCGGACGGACCAGCCACTCCGGACCCGCCGGCCCGCGCGCCAACGCCATCATTGCGCTGGCGGGATGCGTGGGAGAGAGAGTCCTGGCCAGAGATACGTGCGACGGTACCGAAAGCGATTTCCAGGTCGCACGTCTAAAGGGCGGCAAGAATTACCTGAACCTGATGCCCGAGACGGAAAAGCTGATCAGGCAACATCGCGCCGCCGTTCTGAGCATCGCCCGAGAACTCCGCCGGAAACGTTATCTGACCGGACGGCGGGCGCGGCAGTTGTTCAAAGAGGCGGCCGGCCCCGGCGGCAATTCCCGGCCGCCCAGTCAACCGGCCAGATCGATCTCACCCGCCAACTGATCCATTCTAAAATCCTATTGATACAATTCGTAGCTCTCCAGCGGGGGGAGTTCCCGCTGTCCATCAGGGCCTTTGGCCGTCATGGTTCCGGTCAGGGCCGCCTCGGTTTTCTCCTTCACGAGTTGCGACAGGCGGACCGCGTCTTTAGTGATCAGATCGTCACTGGTCAGCGCCGTTCGTTTGAACGCAACAATGAGCTCTTTGGCTGAATTATAGTCCCCCTTGCGAACGGCAGCCTGCAACTCCTGATGGGTCCTGGTTAAGTCGGGCAGCTTGAACCAGTCGGGGCGTTCTGCCGATTGGGTGACGGTGAAGACCAGATACGGATAGTCCTGGACCGGTGCTTTCGTCAGCGCATTCACGAGGCGAAAATCGGTCGGCGTAATCGTCAGATCGGCCACCGTCACGGCTTGTTTGGGGGCGCGCATCACGACGTACCAGCCTGTTTTAGGCGGCTCGAGATTCGCGGAGACGCCGATCTCCAGGATCGAATCGTTGGAGGTGCCGGTGAGAGCATCGATCCCCTTCTTCAGCGGCTGTAGAAATGGAATCGCGGTACTGATGATCCCGACGCCGGCTTGCGACGCCATGCTCTCCAGCACGTCGATAAATGGGGCCGCCAGATCGGCCTCGGCGACCGAAAACAGTCCTAACTCCAGATTCAATCTGCCGCCTCGGTATGGCACCGGGCCCAGCAACGGTTTGTTGACCTGGATCACTCGATCTAAATTGGCCGGATCGGCCTTGCGTAACTCCGTCGGCGTGGAGACGGTCTGAAAGACCGCCTCCTTGCCGGAGAGATGGTCGAGCGTGATGAAACTGTGGACGATTCCGTAAAATTTCGTCGTCAGTTTGCGGACGTTGGTAATGCGCATCGACCGCAGCGTGATCGTGAGATACGCTTGATCGATCGGAACTTCGACCTCCGATCTCGGTTCGCCGGGAACCTGATGATCGGCCAGACGCGCGAAGACCCAATCCTCCGCCCGTTTCTTGTATAGATTGCTCCACCAACTCATTTGATTATTCTCCCTCGCCCGGTTGGATTGCCTAACTTGAGCTCGTTGTAGACAGATTGTGCCCAGATCCATTCGGCAAACTCAATCGGCTCTCCGAGTCCCGTCCGGCTGTGGCTGAATCCGAGCACATAGCCTTCGTTGTTGATTAAAGCAGATCCCGAATCGCCCGGACTGGTCACTGCATCAGTATAGACCTTGGCTTGCACGCCCCGTTTAACGAGTGGAATGCTGAGGTCTACTTCCGTGATAAAGGTGGACTGATTTTTTGAGGTCAGTCCGTCGAATCTGACCGGTTCTTTTCGGCGGGGGGAGTCGTCGACGAGCGGCTGGCAGGGCCGCACGACCCGGTCGGAGATCTCCTTTTGATTGAGTTCGATAAAACAGCTATCGGTAATCAGATCGGCCGAGCGGATAATCCCCGGCCGGTCTCCGACATAGACCGTTTTACCCACCACACAGGCGGCTCCGCGCTCCTTGAACAGGTCATAAATGGTCTCGGGATCCGGTACCATCCCATGCAAACAGGCGGTCACCCCGAAACGCCCCTGTTGATCGGACGTCACCACTCCGACCGAAGAGGTCGGAGGGGCGCCTTGCTGCAGGGCAATGCCCCAGGCCGGTGAGACCGTGCCGCTGGTAAAGACCGTGGCGGGCATCGGAGCAAAGATCAGGCTGAATTGCTGGCTGGCGGCGATCTCCTCGACAAAATAATAGTTTCCTTCGCCTACGATCAGGCCGGCCAGGAACGGCTCCCAGCCTTCAAGAGATTGTTCGGTCAACTGTCCTTCCCGCCGCAGCTCATCCAGTTTCTCAACGTAGGCATGGGCCCAGTCTCTCAGGTTTTCGGCGAACTCCCCGACTTGGATTCCATGACCCAGAAAGAGTTGGATCAAATTGATGGAGCCCGCCTGGGCCGCCTTCAATTGCGGCGAGAGCACCAGCAGATCGAACCGGCGATTCTGGCCGGTCTTATGCATGGAGAGGATGAGGCGGCCGCCGCTGCCGATCGGATCTTCGATCCCGAGTCCGTCCATCACGCGTCGAAAAAACACGGATGACGCGATCACCTGCCAGAACATCGAGCTGAGCATCGTCCTCGCCCGCCCCTGATGGCGGCTGATCTTGATGAAGTTCTCAAACCACGATGTCCGTTCCAGACCCGGATACTCCTGAGCAGACTTACGCGTATACATATTCTGCCCGGTCCATTGCGATGGGTCCGGAGCCTCAGGTTCGCGCTCGATCAGCGTCCCTGCCATTTGATGTAGATCCATTCGGTCATCCTGCTTTCAATAGTCATCCTCGTCGGCGCCTTGATCTGCGAACGGGCGGCGTGGACTCCGCGGTGACGGCGGCCATCGGCTGGCGGATCGTGTACTGGCCGGCCGGCACGGTGGCGGCGACGGTCTCCGTGTCCGTGGATTCGTAAGATTGATAGAAGTTCTGCCACCATTTGGCCGCTTGCCAGATGGCCTCGGGACAACTCGTCGCCGACGAGAGGCCCGGCGTCAATTCGATGCGGGCGATTCCGTAGACCGCTTCGGCAAAGACCGAGCTGGGGAGCCCGAGCGAGTCGAAGAGCGGATTGCCTTTCTGGCCCGCTCCCCAGACGTATCCGAGCCAGGGCAGCATGAGGCCGGGCAGGTCGATGATGCCGCGCTGCCTCATGACGTGTTCGATGTTCGAGCGAATCGCCGCCTCGTCGCTGGTGAAGCTGATGACCGCGATGTTGGGAAAGAGCTCCGGATCGTCGTAGTCCGCCAGCAGACAGCGCTGGATACCGTTGGTGCCGGGGACCCGTGAGACGTCGGGGACCTCCAGCGGGACCGAGGCGAAACTCTTCGGCCCCTGCAGAACGCCGACCAGCGACCAGAAACTCGGCAGCAGATCGCTTCTCAAATGCGATTGCGCGACGCGGATCCGGAAATGGGGCAGCGACGCCCCGCCCAACAGCACTAAACCGGACTCGGCCTTGATCCGCGCCAGCCATTCGCTATTGGTCTCGCCGCGTTTGCCCGGGGTCTCTACCAGCTTCTTATTCCATTCGGTAGCTGAAGAATGTCGAATTGCAATCATGGGCTGTCACTCCTTTTCTACACTGGGGCCGATCAGATCAAAGAGAACTGTTCGGAGAGCCGGACCTCTCTGGGGAGCGCGCCCCCGCTGATCGGCCAGGCCGTCAGGCTCATCCGGACTCTGGCTCCTTCCTCGACGAACCTGATGGTCAGAAAATGATTATCGTTGAGTCGAAAATTTTGATCGGTGGTGACCGGCCGGCGATTGAGGCCGGGGATCTCGAACGCCGGAAAGAGCGCGGGCGCCTTCTCCCACCGGCCTTTGGCCACTTTGTTGACCAGCGATAAGGGCGAGGAGATGACCTCGATCAATTGGGCTCCCGCCGGATCCAGGTCATTGAGCCGGCAGGAAGCCACCCGGCCGAAATGAACGTCTCCGGTCAGCACGACGATCGAATGTTTCGAGGAGAGGATCGCGCCCGCCAGGAGGCCGTACTGTTGATAATCGGCCAGGGCCCAGTCGACGAAGGCCCCGCTCAGAAAATTGGTCCGGTCGCTGAAGATCGGTTGCCCGATCACGAGGACTCCCGGCCCCGGCAGTTGCTCGATCCAGGCGCGCACTTGATCCAGATGCGGCGGCAGCATGAACTGGGCGCGGTCGGCCGTGCGGTCCAGGCGCGTATCGGCGATCAGAAACGAGAGGTTGCCGACGGAGAACTGTTGAACCCCCGGCGAGGTCTGAAAGATATGGTAGAGAGCCTTCGCGGCCTCGGACCATTTGCGGCGGCCTCCGGCCGTCCAGGTGTCCGAGAGGTACGGCGCCCGGTTCGGGGCGTTGTTCCACAGCTCGTGGTCGTCGGAGCAGAAGAAGTTGGCGCCCTCTTTTAAGATCTCCATAAACCCGCTCAGGTAGTCGTGCTGAGCCCAGGTCCGCTGATAGTTCTGAAAGAAGAGGCTCTCCAACTCCCGCTGATTATGAAACGCGAGGGTGAAGCTCTCCGCCGGATCGTCCAGATAGACCTGGTCGCCGCAGAAGATCTTGATCGTCGGGCGGCAATCGGCCGGCAGGTGAGCATAGGTGTTCCCGGCCTCTCCCGCCTGGTCGTTACGCTGACAGAAACAGGATCCGAGGAAGACGGTGAAGGGCGGTTCGTGGGCCGCGGGAAGCCGGAGCGGAAGAGTCGTAACCGCGGCCATGGCTCTGGAGGCCTGACCGTCGCGCAGGTCCAGGTGCAGCGTCGTTCCCGGAGCGAGGTTCGTGAGCGTCACCGTCTGGTACCTCAATTTCGGCGAAGCTTCCGGGGGCCAGGATTGCCAGGCCGCCGGATTCAACTGGATCTCGCCCGCCTCTGATCTCAGGGTCAGCGCGGCCTGGGCCGGATCTTCCCCGAGGACGCCGATCCAGACGGTCGCGCGGTCGCTGGTGGCCTCATGTGGGATCAGCAGATAGGGCATCTCCATCTCCTCTCTCGTTTTGAGCGCCGTCTCTCAAACTGTTCAATCTTGGATCGTTGGGCCTAGACTGCTGAGCCGGGCCCCGGCTGACGACGGAAGCAATATCACATAGATGCCGGTGAGGTTGCAAACACCGGTGAGCACCACTCGCGATTTAACGGTGTATCGTTATCGTCCCACCCTCCCCTCGAAAATAATTGTCGGGCGCTTGGCTTTTTCCATCGTATTTCCTGCTTTAGGTAGGTGGAGACGGCAATTTGGGTGACGGTGACCGCAATTCTCAGCCCTCTGCAGTCAGACCCAATTGGTGCTTTCTTGCCAGGATGTCCGCGTCTGATTCGGAGTGTGAACCATATCCACTGATTTCAGCCACAGGGAGGCACTCCAATGAACTTCCACGAGATCTTCTTCAAGATTTTGATCTTCATTCTGCTGCTTCTGCTCTTGGGGCTCGGAGCCGGCAAGGGGCAGACCGTCGGGGCCGCCATTCATGGGACGATCACCGACGCCGGCGGCGGAGTCGTGTCCAACGCCAGGATCGAAGCGCACAACCGCGGGAGCGGTTCGACTCAAACCGTGGTCACCGATAGCGCCGGTCGTTACCGTCTGCCGTTGCTGCCGTCGGGCGATGAGGGTTGTTGACCGGCGCGGCAGGAAGTCTAGACTTCTTTTACTTGGTGAGAGTGTATTCGAAGTTGTAGGAATGCTTGCCGTCGGCGATGATGATCGCCATCTTGCCCGTCAGGCCCTCCAACTCACCGGTGCCGGAATCGGGCACGACGGTGATCGTCAATTGCGGTTCGCCGCGCGTCAGCGTCCCGCTGTGTTGGAGCACGAAGGTGCCGCTCCGGCCATGCAGTTTTCCGGTGACCTTCTCGATCGCGACGTAGCCGGCCGAGCCCTGAACGTTCGTTCCAGCCGTCAACATCTGGCCTTTGCTGACGCCCTCTAAATCTCCATGAAACTGCTTGTCGAGCGACATTCTGCCGAGGGTCGCCTCCTCGGGCTGATCGGCGGCCGGTTGCGGCGTCAACTTGACGTCAAATGTTCCACTGGCCTGAGTCGACATGGTCGTCTTCTTCTCCTTTTGAACCGGCTTGGACGTTGGCGTCTGGGTCCGGGGATAGACCGGAGACCCGAGCGCCAGGAAGAGGCCGAGACCGGCCATCAGCCCGGCCCCGACGCGAGATCGATCTTTAAAATAACGAGTGTTAAGTTCGTGGATCCCCATAGCTTTTCGATGCCCATCCTTCCGTTCGTTATTCATTCGAGGGTGCCGGGAAGAGTACTCGATCGCCGGTTAAATGGAAAGAACCCGGGTCATCGGCGATTGAGCGAGTGAGCGGCGGCTCTGGCCGCCGCCAACGCATCGAAGGGCGACATCATGACGATCAGCATCCAGATCGGAATGGCGATCAGCACGCAGACCAATCGCGGCGGAACCTGCCGGTACTCCCGGGTCAGGGGTCTGGCCGAAAGTTTCTGCGAGACGATCTTGATCAATCGGCCGGAGATCGGAGGCTCGATCACTTCCGTTCCGGACAACGGGGCGGTCGCCTCCGCGGACTGTTGATGGTACGCGCTCGAAGTGGCCTCACCATCGATTCGCCGGACGCCACAACGGCGACAAAATCTGTCGAGAGCCTGCATCCCGGCTTCGCAGGCCCGGCACTGCTGAACCGCCATCTCTTGATGTGGCGTCAACATCGCTCTCACCTCCTTCTAGAATTTTGACTTCTTTCAGTTCGGACGATGATAGAGATGGCAATCGCCCGGCCACACCGCCCGGCGATCTCGGCTGGATTGACAAACAGATGAATTGACAAGGTTTGTGTTGAAGACGGCCGATCCGGCGCCGAAGCTCGGCGCCTCGGTGCCGAAACTTTTCACGCCGAGATTTCGGCAAGTGCCGGAATTTCGGCGCCGGCGCGGTCTTCCATTGCGCCTCCCCACGGAATACGGCAAAGTAACCGGTGTCGAGAAGTCTCTTTCTACAGTCCCTCAATTTAGCCTTACTTTTTATAAGGAGAAGACCATGCTTAATGCCCGGTTGCTCTGGGTTGCCATGATTGCGGTCATCGCCCTCTCTCCCGGTTCTCCGGCCGGAGGCGCGCAGACCAAAAAGAGCGGTCTGGAGAAGATCGCCCAATCGGTCACGATCTACCGCGACACGTGGGGCGTGCCTCACGTCTACGGGCCGAGCGACTACAGCGTGATGTTCGGTTTCATCTATGCGCAGTGCGAGGACAATTGGTGGCAGATCGAGGACAGTTACATTCAGGCGCTCGGGCGGGCCTCGGAGGTCTATGGCGACCGGATGCTGGTCGCCGATCTGATCAACCGGGCCTTCGAGATCTCGCGGCTCTCGCAAGCCGAGTATGAGAAGTTGAGCCCTCAATCGAAAGAGCTCTGCCGAGCCGTCTCCGACGGTTACAACTACTTCCTCGAGAAGAACCCGCAGGTCAAACCTCGCCTGCTGACGAAGTTCGAGCCCTGGTATCCGATCGCCTTCGGCCGCTTCGCCCAGTATCAGCTCTTCATCTACCGCCGGCTCGGAATCAAGGAGGCCGAGACCCTGGCCGCCATTCCCGAGGTTCAGGCCAACGGAAAGGCCGGCGGATCCGGCCGGTTGAACGGCCTGAACGGTCGGGACTTCGAAAGACTGTCGAACAGTTCGGATCCCTGGGAGGCGAGCGCGATCGGTTCCAACATGTGGGCGATCATGCCGAAGAAGAGCGCCTCCGGCCGGGCCATGCTCTTCATCAATCCGCACCAGCCGTTCTTCGGGCCGGGCCAGTGGATCGAGGGCCACGTTCACAGCGACAGCGGCTGGAATATGACGGGCGCCACTTTTCCGGGCTCGCCGTTTCCCTCGATCGGCCACAACGACTATCTGGGCTGGAGCCACACGGTCAACGTGCCGGATGTGATCGACGCCTGGACCGAGCAGTTCGACGATCCGAAGAACCCGCTGAAGTACCGGTACGGCTCCGGGTTCCGCACCGCGACCCAGTGGTCGGATTCGGTCCGGATCCAGACTCCCGGCGGCCTCGTGACGAAGACGTTCAAGTTTCGCAAGACGCATCACGGCCCCGTGGTGGCCGTCCGTGACGGCCGCCCGCTCTCGGTCCGGATGGCGATGTATGAAGAGGGAGGCCAGATGGAGCAACGGTACCTGATGAGCAAGGCCCGCAACTTCAAAGAGTTCAAAGCCGCCATGTCACGTCTGGCCATCCCGATGTTCAACACCATGTATGCCGATCGCGAGGGCAATATCTGGTACTGCTACTACGGCGCGGTGCCGAAACGCGATCCGAAGTACGACTGGTCGCAGCCGGTGGACGGCAGCATTCCCGGCACGGAATGGCGCGGATATCACGCGCTCGACGAACTGCCGCAGGTCTTCAATCCCTCGACCGGCTGGACCCAGAACTGCAACGCGACGCCCTTCCTGGCGACGGCCGAGGGGGCGGCGGACAATCCCGACCCGGCGAAATATCCCGCCTACATGGTTCCGGAACCGGACAATTCACGCTCCAGAATCTCGCGTCGCATCTTGAGCGAGCGCCCGCAGTTCACCTTTGAAGATTGGGAGCGGGCCGCCTTCGACAACCGCTGCATCGAGGCCGAGACCCTGATTCCGGCACTGGCCGCCGAATGGGAGCGATTGAAGGCCGCCGACCCGGCCAAGGCCGCGGCGACCGCCGAGGCGATCGAGACGCTGAAGGCCTGGAACGGGCGCGCCGAGATCGATTCCGTGGCCATGTCGGTCTTTGCGCTCTGGGCCTTCACTCGCACCCAGCCGCAGACCAGGGCCGCGACCAGGGACCTGCCCTTTCCGGACCTGGCGATCCTCGAACTCACTCTCGGCAATCTGGCCAAGTCCTGGGGAACCTGGAAGGTGAAATGGGGCGAGCTGGCGCGGCTGCAGCGCGTGCATACCAGCGGCCTGCTGGAACGATTCGACGACAACAAGTACAGCGTGCCGGTTCCGGGCGGCCCCGGCGAATATGTCGGAATCGTCTTCAATTTCTATACGCCGACCGAGACTCCGATCGCCAAAGGCCTGAAGCGGCTCTATGGACAGATCGGCCACTCGTTCGTCAGCGTCGTCGAATTCGG
>DATEFT010000710.1:0-3082 GCA_035280505.1 Blastocatellia bacterium
AGCGGGATGCTCTCGGAGGACGGGGAATGCTACGCATTCGACAGCCGGGCGAACGGACTGGTGCCGGGAGAGGCGGTGGCGGTCGTGGTCTTGAAGCGGTTGTCGAAGGCGGAAGCGGATGGGGATGCGATCTATGGAGTGGTCAGGGGAAGCGGAGTCAACTATGACGGAAGGACCAACGGCATCACCGCTCCCAGCGGCTTGTCCCAGAAGATGCTCATCGATCAGGTCTATGACAACTGCCGGATCAATGCAGAGGAGATCGGATACGTGATAACTCACGGCACCGGAACGAAACTGGGGGACCCGGTAGAAGTTAACAGCTTGATAGAGGCCTTCAACGCACGCACCAGCAGACGGTCTTTCTGCGCGCTCGGATCGACGAAGCCGAACATTGGCCATACTTTTGCGGCTTCGGGGATGGTGAGCCTGATCGCCATGCTTATGGCAATCAAGTATGACCGGATTCCATCGGCCGTGAATTATGAACGGCAGAATGAGTTCATCAATCTGGCCGACAGCGCTTTCTATATCAATAGAGAGGCTCGTTCGTGGAACCGCGAGGGGCGGGCAAAGCGCCTGGGCGCCATCAGTTCATTTGGAATGAGTGGCACGAATGCCCATCAGCTTATCGAGGAGTATCTTCCAGCGGGTAGCGGAGAGGCGGCTTCACCATGGGTTGAGCATTCGAACGGTGCGTCGGGCATCGTTGTTCTCTCGGCAAGGAAGGCCGGGCAGTTGAAGCTCTGTGCCGGAAATCTATTGAAGTTTCTGGCCAAGGCGAGGCTGGAGAGTCAGCGCACCGGAAAGGCGCTGCCCGACCTGGCCCGTATCGCCTACACCTTGCAGATGGGCCGCGAGGCGATGAAACATCGGATAGCGTTCCGCGTGCGAAACCTCGAAGAGCTTGAGGATAGACTGCGCGAATATCTCGAAGGGAACGCCGATCTCAGGTCATCCGATCAGGGGGATCCGGAAAGGGGCGTCGAACCGAATCCGGATCTTCGGAAGAACATCGAGAAGAACGACGCGACATCCGTCGATAATCGCGGCGGCTATGATCTGGCGGAGATGTGGGTTCGAGGCCAGGACGTTGATTGGGATCGCCTCTATCCGGAGGGAAAGCCGAAGAAGATCAATCTGCCCACCTATCCGTTTATAAAAGATAAATATCCCCCCGCTGAAAAGAGACCGAGTAAGAAGGCCTTAGCTACCAATGGATCTGGTGGGGGCTCGGGGGCCGTTCAGATTCTCCATCCGATGGTTCACGAAAAACTATCCGTGTGATTATTTCCCGCCTTTGGGAGCCGACAATCACCAAGTATCTCCATATCAACTTAGGAATCGATGAGCGGCGGTTTTGCCGCGCCGAGTCATATGAAAATCAGTCAGACCTTCAAATCAGTGCTTAGCGGCCGGGAATTTTTCTTGAGAGATCACCGCGTTTTGGGAGAGACCGTTCTGCCAGGCGTGGCGTATCTAGAGATGGCGAGAGTCGCGGCCTTGAGCGGCGGGGATGCTCAAGTCTTGGGACTGAGAAATGTAGTTTGGCTGACGCCGATGGTCGTCAACCGGCCCGATTACGAGATCAGGATCAACACGTCTTCAGACTCGGGAAAGATGTACTACGATGTCTGTAGCTCGGGTGTTCTAAACCGATCTCCGGAGATTGTACACAGCCGGGGAGAGATTGTCGTTGCGGCGCAGGGCCACGTGGCCGGGAGCGCGCCGCGCCTCGACCTCAGGGAGATAGAGGCGCGTTGCCCTTCGATCTGGCGGGGATCGGAGCTGTACTCCTTTTTCGAGCTACAAGGATTGCAATATGGCGCCAGCTTTCGGTGTATCGATGAAATGGTCAGGAACGAGGATGAAGTCCTGGCGAAATTCAGTCTGCCGGAAGCCGCCGGGGATCATTCGGAACTGCTCGGAATTCATCCCGGCGTGGCTGACGGCGCCTTACAGGCGACAGCCGGCCTCCTGATAACCGATCCACAATTGACCGGTAAAAACATCTACCTACCGTTCTCTCTAAAAGAGGTGACTCTATACGAGCGGACTCCAGAGGCGGGCTACATCTACGCCCGACTGAGCGCGGGGACTTCTCGGCGAAATAGCGTGCTGAAGTTCGATCTTGAGATAATGGATGAGGCGGGGAAGGTCTGCGTCTCGATCAAAGAATTTGCGAGCCGGCTCTACCACGGGCCGGTAATTGAAGGCTCAAAAGATCCGGAGACCGAGGGCGCGGACCTGTTGTATGGGAGGCTGGTCTGGGAGCGTCAAATTACTGCCCCCACGTTTGAAGATCGCTCGATCAGCGCTTCAGCCCGCGCCGGCGCGCTGGTGATGCTGGTCGGGATCAGGAGTGACATTGCCGACCTGGTGGCGGCGCAGATGGACTCGGTCAGGGTCGATCCCACATGCGAGCCGCAGCGATCATCGGTCGGGGACGAGATCCTGGAGACATTCCTGCGGGTCTTTGAGCAGATCAAGGGGATTTTGAAGGTAAGGCCGAAGCCATATCGAAGGCTGGTGCTTTTGGTATCGGCGGATCAGGAAGTCTATCGGTATGCGCCGCTGGCAGGGCTGATTAAGTCTCTGCGACTAGAGCACCGCGACATTCAGGCGAAGCTCGTTCTCGTCTCTGCGGCGTTGAGTCCGGAGGCGAACCTCGCGATCCTGAACAACGAGATGGAGGCCGGATTCGACGAGGTCGAGGTCCGGTACGATCAGGACGGGGGGCGGGAGATCAGAAAGTTCATCGAGATTGACCTGAAAGCGTCGATTCCGCCGAGCGCCGGGGACGGATCGTTGCCGCCTCTCAGATCCGGCGGAGTCTATTGGATCACGGGAGGGATGGGCGGATTAGGTCAGATCTTTGCGGCCTATCTTGCAGGCAGGGGCAATGTGACACTGATCCTGACCGGGCGCTCGCCGTTGACCGAAGAGAACCGCGAATGGATGGAGGCGCTGAGAATAGCAGGCGCGAATGTCGAATACTTTCCGGCCGATGTCAGTAAGAGGGATCAAGTTAAAGAGGTCATCGATGAGATAAAAGAACGGCATGGCGGAATAACCGGCATTA
>DATEFT010000711.1:0-5096 GCA_035280505.1 Blastocatellia bacterium
AGACTTCAAATCAGTTTGAGTTGGCGTGCATGCGCCACCGCCTGGGTTCGGCTGCAGACGTTGAGCTTGCCGTAGATCTGGTTGAGGTGCCACTTGGTGGTCCCCTCGGTGATGTCCAGTTTGGCGGCGATGTCGCGGTTCGATAATCCGTCGGCCACCAGGCGCAGGACCATCAACTGTGTCTCGCTGAGCGGTTCGACCAGCGGTTGCAGTTGCTGGGACGACGCCTTCAGCTCGGGGGCGGTCACGATGGCATAACCCTGAAGCGGGTCTTTGGCGAACGCTTCCATGAGCGCGGCCACAAAGTCCGGGGCCACGTCCTGCCGGTAGGGCAGCAAGGCCGCGAGAGTCGGGCTCTCGTCGAGGAAGGCCCGGCGATAGCCCTCGGGCGCGGCCAGACAGATCGCGCGTTCCAGGCAATCGACGGCGGCGGTCGTGCGATTGAGCGCCTTGTGCGCCAGGGTCTGCAACAGATGAATGGTGATCAGGCTGCCGCGGCGACCCTCTTGCTGGGCGAACTGTTCGAGCTGGAGCAGCAGGTTGCGCGCCGCTTCGGCCTGCCCCTGAGCGAGCAGCAGGCGGGCGTAGCTCAGGTTCCCCTGTTCGGAACCGTCTCGGGCCGCGATCGGCAGGTCGGCCAGCGTCAACGCCGCCGCCGCCGTCAGGCCCTGCCGGAGCTGCAGTTCCACGGCCACGGCGCTGACCAGCCGGATCAGCCGCATGTTTTCGGTTCTCGCCGCCAACTGGCGGGCGGTGCCCAGGGTCTCCCACATGGCCGCGGTCTCCCCGCGCACGCAATAGAGCTTGGCCAGCGTGCAGAACCCCAGCAGCACCGGGTGGATGATTCCCATCTGCTGGCAGAGCGCCAGCCCGGTGGTCAGATAGTGATCGGCTTGCGTCAGGTCGTTGGTCTCGTAATAGAGCATGCCCAACCAGACGTAGACCAGGCCGGCTGCCGGCAGCGGTTGACCGCGGTCGTCCAGATACCGGCGGGAGGTCTGTTCGTTCAGGAGAATCGCCTCGCACAAATGCCCCTGCTGATAGAGCAGGATGGTCAGGTAGCCCAGGGCCTCCAGCGTGATCAGATGATTGCCCAGCCGTTGGCCCAGCGCGATGGTCTCGCGCAAGGTCCGAATCGCCGCCTCTCGGTCGCCCGAAAATCGCTGGCCCTGACCGAGATGGCTGAGCGCCGTGGTCCGGTAGAACGAATCGGTCTCGCCCAGCAGCACCAGGGCCTCTTCGGCCAGCTTGACGGCCTGCTCGGGCTGGCCTCGATGGAGCGCCAGATACGAGCGGAAACTCAAGAGCATTCCGCGCTGAACCGGCGGGTCCTCCGGCCGGTCATTCTCCGTCGCCAGGGTCGCGTAGAGCGTGGCCGAGGCGATCTCTCCCTGGAGGTAGAGAATCCAGGCTTTGTGAGCCGACAGATCGCTGTGTTTTCGCACGACCTCGTCCGGAAGCGCGTTGACCCAGCCGAGAATCGTATTGAAGCCGCCGAGCCGCAGCGTCTCCTCGGCGTGATTGCGAATCAGCCGCACCGCCATGGCCCCATCCTGCGCGGCCAGCGCATGCTTGATCGCCTCCGAGGCCAGGCCCTCCTGCTCGAACCATTGACTGGCCCCGCGATGCAGGGCGATCTGTTCGGCGCAGGTCAAATCGGTGCGCAGAAAATCGGCGAACAGGTGATGATATCGATACCAGTGGCGCTCGTCGTCCAGCGGGATCAGGAAGAGGTTGGCCTTCTCCAGTTGGGCCAGCATCAATTGACTGTCGTCCCGCCCCGTCAGCGAGTCGCAGAGCGAGGCGTTGAACCGGTCGAGAATGGCCGTCTGGCGCAGAAACGCGCGCAGCTCCGCCGGTTGTTGCCGCAGGACTTCCGCCGCCAGGTAGTCGATGATGTACCGGTGCCCCCCGCTGAAGGCCTCGATGTCCCAACCCGCATGATCGAATCTCGGGCTCTGTTCCTGCCCGCGCAGCGAGAGCGCCGCGATCTGCAACCCCGCGATCCAGCCTTCCGTGCGCTCTTCGAGCGATTGCATGATCTCCGGGGCCAGGGTCAGGCCCATGGTCCAGTTGAGAAAGGTCGTGGTCTCCTCTCCGGTGAAGCGCAGATCCTGGAGCCGGATCTCGAGCACCTCCCACTGGGCGCGCCAGCGCGCCAGCGGCAGCGTCGGTTCTTCGCGGGTCGCCATGATCACGTGACAGTGCGACGGCAGATGCTCCAGGAAGAACGAGGTGGCGTTCTGCAGATCGGGATGCGTGATGACGTGGTAATCGTCGAGCACCAGCACGATCTGCCACTGCAGAGCGGCCAGATCGTTGATCAACAGGGTCATGAGGTGGGTCAGCTTGGGAATGCGCGGCAACTCCAGCAAGGCCTGCACCGTCTGCCCTACCCCCGAGTTGACCCGCTGCAGCGCGGCGATAAAGTGTGTGAGAAAACGGATCGGGCCGTTGTCGTCCTCCTCCAATGATAACCAGGCAATGCAGGTCTCAGTCGGCAGCCGGTCTTCCAGTCCGTGCAACCAGGAACTGACCAGCGTGGTCTTGCCGAAACCCGCCGGAGCCGAGACCAGGGTCAGCTTCCGTTCCAACCCCTGATCCAGTTGTTTGATCAGACGCGGGCGAAGCACCCAGTCGTGCCGCAGGGGTGGAATCGAAACCTTGGTTGTTAGAACGGGAATTGACATCTCAGTTCCGTCCTCAATGGAAAAGTCGATATGATCGGGGCTACTAACGTCGGTTAACAAAGCCTCATCGACAATATAGTAATCCGGCATTAATCCACACCTCTGGGGGAAATTACGTGCGGCATATCTGAGGGGACATCTACTGGAGTTTCCGGAGCTTCGCTACACTGATCCATACGGCCTTCCTCGGTCAGGATGGCCCGGCCAACCAGTCTGCGCCTTCCAAGCTGCTTACACAGCATCCCGATCCCTTCCATCTACCCACGCTACAGGTTGAGAACAACCGGAAGGTGACCACCATGGCCAGGCACCGACCTCCGATTGCTCGCCTCAATCAGTCTAATCGTCTACACGGAGTTTCGTGATAGTTCTTACGATTCTTCGTCCCGCTATCTGCGCAAATTTAAAATAGCGATTGGACTAGCGATTCAGTTTTTAATCTTTAATTCACCTTTACTCATCTGAGTCTACGCTAGCCAGTGCTCTTTTGGACTTCTGCGCCTTACGAATATCTGATTATCTTTGGAGTCTTACTCCGTGGATAATAGGCTATGGTAATTATAGGGGGTTGATCTGTGTGTTTGTTTACTTAAAAAGTTACAAATCGACGGAATTCGCTTCCCCGGCCAGGCGCCGGCGCCACTGCTTGTCAGTCGGCTTACTCTCCTGTATTCTTCATAATACGTGTCCAGTTAGCGTATCTTAAGCGAAGAATGGTCTCACCCCCTTGAATGCTCGGAGATCGTGACCGGAGAGCGGGCTCCGGATTCACCAGTGGAGATGGGCGATGCGATATTGTCAGGCCTGCCATCGTTGTTACGGCGATGGTGTCGAGTATTGTCTGTTCGATCAAACGCCGACGCAGGTTGCTGAATTTCTGCCATTGGTCATCGATGGTAAGTATCGTCTCGAACAATTAATTGCTCACGGGGGCATGGGGGCGGTCTATCGAGCCACTCATCTGCAGCTCGATCGGAAGGTCGCGCTCAAGATCCTGCGGGCGGAGTTCCTTTCGGATCCGACCATCAGCGAACGATTCAGTCGCGAAGCGCGGGCGGCGGCTCGGCTCAAACATCCGAACATCGTGGCCGTCTACGATTACGGCATGCTCCGGCCGAGCGGGGCCTATCTGGTCATGGAGTTGATCGAGGGGCGGAGTCTGCGGGAGGAGATGCGAACTCAGGCCGCGAGCCATGGTCAACTGAGCCCGGAACGCGCCGCGGCTTTGCTGACCCAGGTCTGCGCCGGGATCGAGGCGGCCCACCGCCAGAATATCATTCATCGCGATCTCAAACCCGACAACATCATGATCGAGACCTCCGAAGACGGTCGGGAACGGGTCCTGGTGCTCGACTTCGGCATCGCCAAATTGAAAGACCTCGAATCGTTGCCGAAGGGCCAGCAGGGATTGACCGATGAGAACACGGTGATCGGCACTCCGAACTACATCTCCCCGGAGCAATGCACGGGACAACCCGTCGATGCGCGGTCCGATGTCTATTCGCTCGGGGTGATCTTGTACGAGATGCTGACCGGCCGGGCGCCCTTCGCCGACCGGAACACCTCGACCGTCTTGCTCCGCCACCTTCAGGAACCGCCGGCCCGTCCCAGCCGGTTCCGGGTCGGATTGAGCAGGGAACTGGAACGAGTGGTCTTGCGGGCGCTCGCCAAAAATCCCGGCCACCGGTTCCAATCGGCTCAGCAGTTCGCCGACCACCTGGTCGAGGCCGTCAAAGGCCATGAATCCGGCTTTGAGCCGGCTTCCGACCTCGAGCTTGAAGACGAGACTCTGCCGCGGCGGTCCTCGCCGGCGCTCGGAGGGCGGGAGGCGGCGGGAGCGGATCTCCCGTCGGTCGTCCGGGTTCCCGAACCGGCGCCGCCCGGTCCGTCGTGGCTCTTGCCGCCGCCCTCGAACTCCGACGAGTTGCCCGACGAGGTGCCCAACGAGCTGAAGGCCGATCGCGTCCCGACCCTCTTGCTCGAACATCCCCCTCGCACCCGGCTCTACCTGGGAATGGCGGCCCTCGTCTTAATTATGATGGGCACCATCGGATACCTGCTGACTCGGGATTGGGAACTGGCCCGGGCCGACGAAGTGGACCGCCCGGATCCGACGAATCTCGGCGACCTGCCGGCAAGAACTCAGACCGATGGCGTTCAAGCCTCAAGACAGGTTATGATAAAGGGGTCTGCTCGATCCGATTCTGAGAGCGAAACCAAACCGGGGCCCGGCCTGGCCGTCAAGACGTCTTCGTCAGTCAGGGCACCGAAAAGTGACGCGGCCTTTCCAATGCAAGGCGCCAGCGAACGCGCGGAGCGTGAGGTGCGTGGTATTTACACGGATTGGGTGTTGGCGGCGATGCGCGGTGATTGGACTAGACACATGAGTTTTTATGGAGACACAGT
>DATEFT010000712.1:0-12844 GCA_035280505.1 Blastocatellia bacterium
CGCGAAACACGCGAAAGACGCGAAATTATACAGCTTTTACAGCTTTCGCGTCTTTCGCGTGTTTCGCGGTTTAGAAACCCCGGCGTGCTGATCAATCGCCGGGCTGTTGATAGGGCTTCTTCACCGGCGGTTTGAGCAGCGAGGCCAGCGCAGCCGCGACCAGGATGCAGGCGGCCAGAAAGGCCAGGCCCGGAGCATAGGATTTGTACTGGTCGCTCAGGACCCCCACTACTTTGGGGCCGAAATAGCCGCCGAGGTTGCCGAACGAATTGATCAGTCCGACGGCGGTGGCCGCCGCCGATGCCGTCAGAAAAGTGGTCGGCCAGGTCCAGAAGACCGGCAGATAGGCGTGAAGACCGATCCCCACGACACAGAAGAACATCACCACCAGGGCCAGCACGTCGCCGGAGAGGATACTCATGAGCATGCCGGCCGAGGCCAGGAACATCGGAATGGCCGTATGCCAGCGCCGCTCCCGGGTGCGGTCGGAATGCGCGCCGTTGATCAGGATGGCGATGACCCCGAAGCCGTATGGCAACGAGGTGATGATCGTCTGCAGCGTGGGCGAAGTTCCCTTCATCTGGGCCGTGATCGAGGGCAGGAAGAAGGTCAGCCCGTAATACCCGGTGACGATGAAGAGATAGATCGCGGTCAGCAGGTAGGTCTGCGGCGTCCTGAGCGCGGTCTTGATGCTCTCCAAGGTCGAGTCATGCGGGTGTTTGAGCTTTTCGCGGCGCTCGCGCTCGAGCTCGTCCATGATCCACCGCTTCTCATCTTCGGGCAGCCATTTGGCCTCGCTGGGCCAATCGGTCAGATAGTAGATGGTCACGATTCCGAAGATGACCGAGGGAATCCCCTCGAGGATGAAGACCCAGCGCCATCCTTCCAGACCGTACCAGTGGATGTTCTCCATAATCGCACGCGAGATGGGCACGCCGATGAAGGTGGCGATCGGCAATCCGATCATGAAGTTGGCCTTGGCTCGGGCGCGATCCTCATAGCGGAACCAGTGGGCCAGGTAGACGATGATGCCGGGAAAGAATCCAGCCTCGGCCAGGCCGAGTGCAAACCGCAGGGTATAGAACTGGTTCTCGACGCTGGCGAAGTTCATCCAGGGCGTCCCGATCAGGCCGAACATCGAGGCGATCACTCCCCACGAGATCATGATGCGCGCGATCCATTTCCGCGCGCTCCATTTTTCGACGATCAAGGTGCCGGGAATCTCCAGCAGCATGTATCCCCAGAAGAAGATTCCGGCGCCGAATCCGATCACGGCATCCGTAAAGCCCAATCCGCCGTCGGTCAGCGGCTTTCTCATGTTGAGCGCCGTCACCCCGACATTGGTTCGATCGATATAAGCGAGAAAATAGAGCAGCAACAGAAAGGGCATCAACCGCCTGGTGATGCGTCGCCGCGCGCGTTCAGCAACCGGTAGTTCAATCGAGTCCGCCACGCTAACAGCCATGATTGGATTCTCCTTGCCGATCAGAGTTGATGGAAAACACCGCTTGATGGGGTTTAGTCGGGGTTGATCCTACTCGCTCAAGATGTTGATGGCAAGCGAACTACGGCGGGACCGAGATGGGAAGGGGGTGAGGGGATCAGGACCTGAGAAGAAATAAAGGATGAAAAAAATATTCCCAGTCCCTGTTCCCTTCACCCGGACGATTGACGTCATGCCCAGGCTGTCAAAACAACCGCAATAACGAAACAGCATACTAAGAGAAAGACCAGTACAGCATGAGCCGAAAAATGGACGAGATATTTGTTCTGTTTCATGTCGTCTCCTGAAACCAAAGCAATACTAGGTGAAGCGAGGAGAACTTCACTGTTTGAGTCTGATTTAGGTTTTGGGAGTGGAGCTGTGACTTTAAGTGTCGGCTGCCGCCACCGAAATCTGTGATGATTTCAATTCCCTTTCACCTGTCCAACGTTTTTCAAGAACATTTACCAAACGTATTCAACACCTGCGATCATCACCGGGTTGTGGATAGAGAGTGAGGAGAACACAAAAATATACAATATCTCTTGCGATTAAGGGTCGGGGGCGAGTTTTTCGCTCCCCATCCAATAGTAGCAGAAACCTAAGGAGCGGCGTTATATGAATTACTTTTTAATTCTTTATATCGCGGGTCTCCGAGAAAGAGGCCGCGAATCAAGTCGCCGAAATGGCGCCGATTAGTAGGCGGCGGGTTCCAGCGTTCAGCCGCGCCGGAGGTGGAATCGAACTGCAGCCCCCACAAGGGCGTGAGGCCCTCGACGCTGGCGGTGATGCGCATGTCGCCTACCGCTGGGGCCGCGCCCGCCATGTCTGCCATGCCTGCCATGACTGGTTGATCGGGGATTGCGCCGAGCAATCGATCGCCGAACCAGTAGAGGATCTGAAAACGGCGGCGCGCTTCCGGATTGGACTGTGCGGCGGGGGGCAAATCTTCAAAGGTCACGGCGTCGGTCGATCCTCCTTCGAGTATCTGGCTGCGGCGGAACCACGGCGTTCTGACTCCGTCGGCATAGAGCCGGCCATCCGCGAGATAGACCGAATGCCAATAGATCAGCCAGCCCATTGCGGGCATGACGCGCACGTGTTGCGCCTGCTGGTTTCGCTCCGCAATTAGTTGCTTTTGCACTTCGAGCGCGCGGAAGTGCTGCCATCCGCCGAAGCAGAGATAGAGGCTCGAAACCACGAAGGCGATGCGTGCGGGCCTGATCCGCCCGGTGCGCGCCGCGAGCACGACTCCGATCAGCAGGATGATCGAGTAGATCGGATCGACGATTCCGATCGAGTCCCAGGCCACACGATAGTCCGAAAAGGGCCACAGGAGCTGGGTCCCGTAATTGGTCAGCGAGTCGAGCTGGCCGTGCGAGGCATAGGCGATCATGGAGGCCAGAATCACCGGCAGCTTGTGATCGCGATAGCGGCCGGCCCAGAGAAACGGCAGGGCCGCGATCAGGCCGCCGATGGGGATGAAGATCAGGCTGTGCGTGAAATGGCGATGGAAGACCCAGCCGACGGTCGGATCGGTGGAGGATCGGATGAAAATGTCGAGGTCCGGAGCCATGGCCGCCAGCGCCCCGATCAGACCGGCACCCCTGGGCAGGCGCCGCATCAGGACCGATTGCGAGATGGCTGCCCCTAGAATTCCATGCGTGATAGTATCCATTGCTTATCTCCGGGCGTAATCTTACAGTTCGATTCGAGCGGAATCTATGCGATTCCCGCATTCCACTTTAAAAAGCGCATCGGGGCGCAGAGGGAGATCAAATGCGATTCTTTTTAACCGCACTCTTTTTAACTTTCGGGATCGTGATTTTTCCGGCGCAACTCAAATATGACCTGCTCCTCAAGAACGGCCATGTGATCGATCCGAAGAACGGAATCAACGAAACGCGTGATCTGGCCATCGCCAAGGGCCTGGTGGCCGCGGTCGAGAAGTCGATCGATCCCTCGACGGCGTCGAAGGTAATCGATCTCTCAGGGCTCTATGTGACGCCCGGTCTGGTCGACATTCACGTCCACGGTTACGTCGGCAGCGGTCTCAAGGCCTATGCCGGCGATTGGAGCGTCTATCCGGACCTCCACAGTTTTCGTTCCTGTACGACGACCATGGTCGATGCCGGAACCTCGGGTCGGGTGACCTTTGAGGATTTTAAACAGCGGGTCATCGAACGTTCGCTGACCCGGATCTTTGTCATGCTCAACATCGTCGGGTTGGGCATGATCGGCGGTCCGGCCGAACAGGATGTTAACGACATGGATGCGGAGAAGACCGCCGAGATGATCAAAAAGTATCCGGACCTGATCGTCGGCGTCAAAACCGCCCATTACGCCCGGCCGGACTGGGTCGCGGTCGATCGCGCCATCGAAGCGGGCCGCCTGGCCAACGTTCCGGTCATGGTCGATTTCGGCGAATTTCGCACCGAACGCCCGCATTCGGAATTGATCCTGAAAAAACTCCGCCCGGGCGATATCTATACGCATGCCTATATCTACCGGGTTCCGATGTTGGACGAGAGCGGGAAATTGCGTCCGTACCTCCTGGAGGGCCAGAAACGCGGAGTCTTCTTCGACGTGGGCCACGGAGCGGGCAGCTTCAGCTTTCGGCAGGTGGTGCCGGCCCTCAAACAGGGATTCGCGCCGGATTCGATCTCGACCGACCTCCATCTGCGCAGCGCCATCGGCACCCTGAAAGATCTGAACAATCTGATGTCGAAATTTTTGAATATGGGGATGCCGCTCGAAGATGTGATTCTGAGAACGACCTGGAATCCGGCCCGCGAGATCAAGCGCGAAAAGTTCGGTCATCTCAGTGTCGGGGCCCCCGCCGATGTGGCCGTCATGCGGATCGAACGCGGAGATTTCGGATTCCTCGACTCCGACAATAAGGTCTTGAAAGGCAATCAGCGAGTGGCCTGCGAGATGACCTTCATGGACGGCGAGGTCATGTACGACCTCAACGGGAGAACCAGCGAACCCTGGGAGAAGCCGGCGCGGTCCAATTGAAAGGGGACGAACGGAGGTCGGTCATGATCAAATTTCGCGCGACTTACGTGCCGGTCTTCGTCGCTCTCCTGTTCTCTTCATCTCCCACTCGCGGCCGGGTTCAGGATGCAGGGCCGGTTCGTTGCGAAGAGTCCAGGATCTCGATGGCCTGCGCCTATACGATCGTGGCCTTCGGCCGTGACGGAGCGGAGCTGCGGCGGGTCGCGAGGCTGGCCCTGGACGAGGTCGATCGGATCGATCGGCTCATGAGCCATTACAAGACCGCCAGCCCGCTCTCGGCGATCAATCGCGAAGCGGCCCTGGGACCGGTCGCGCCCGCCGCGGAATTGTTCGATTTCATCGCCGATTGCGTCCGGTACAGCCGCGAATCGGACGGGGCCTTCGACATCACCGTCGGCCCGCTGATGAAGGCCTGGGGGTTCTTTCGCGGCGAGGGGCGCCGCCCGACGGCGGGCGAATTGTCGGAGGTCCGCGGCCGGATCGGCTATCGCCACTTGATTCTCGACCCGGAGGCGAAGACGATTCGGTTCGACCGCGACGGCGTCGAACTCGATCTGGGCGGCATTGCCAAGGGCTATGCGGTCGATCGGGCGGTCGGCGTGCTGAAGGAACATGGGATCCGGAGCGCGCTGGTCAGCGCTGGCGGCAGCACCATCTACGGTCTCGGTTCTCCGCCCGACTCCCCGGCCTGGGAGATCAAGATTCAAGACCCGGTCGAGCATGGCCGAACCGCCCTCAAGGTGCAGTTGAACGACTCGGCGGTCTCGGTCTCCGGAAATTACGAAAAGTTTTTTGAGATCGGCGGAGTGCGGTATTCACATATTATGGACCCGCGAACCGGCTGGCCCGCTCAAGAGGTCTTGAGCGTCGTCGTCCTGGCGCCGACCGGCACGGCCGGAGATGCCCTGGATAACGCCTTCTTTGTCCTGGGGATCGATCGGACCCGCGCCTATTTGCGCAGATTGCCGGGTCCCGAGGCGATCTTCTTTCTGCCGCAAGCCGGAAAGCGTTGGCGATCGGTTCGATTGAAGAGCCCGCTACCTCGCGATCGTTAGCTCCACCAGCCCGTAGATTCCCAGGTTGGGAATGGAGAACTCCGTGAACCCGGCAGCCCGGGTCACATCTTCGAGCGGTGCGCGGCCCCGGCCGTAGACCACGGCCTCAACGGGCCGGTAGGTTCCCCGCACGCGCACTCGCAGACCGTCGATCTCTTCTTCTCCGTAGTTGAGCAGTTGCAACCTGATCCGGCCGCGCTCACCGGTCAGCCGGCCGATGACCACTTCGCTGCCGAAGATGCGGAGCGTCCTTCTCTCGTCGGTCAGTTTGCGGCGGAGCTTCTGGGCGAAGGCGCTCGGGTCGGCGGCTTCGCGCCTGGGAAATTCTCTGGTCCCCAGTTTGACGTTGATCGGAAATTGGCGCGCCGGCGCCGGCACGATTCTGAAGAGCAGGTTGCGGCGGATCAGCAGATTCATGACCTCTCCGGTCAGCGGCTGGCCGTCATCGACGAGGCCGATGTCGGCCAGGGCCGGCCCGGCGGCCTGCGGCAATTCGCCGAGGAACCGGAGCAGGGGGCCGACCTTTTCCAACTCTGCCGGCTCGGCCTTCAAGATCACGTCGGCTCGATAGACAAAGGCTTCGGCCGCGGCCAGCGCCGCCCGCTCCGGAGGCTCTCCGGCCAGATCATAGTAGAACTTGCCGTCCGGGTCGCGAACGAATCGCCAGCCGCTGCTCTCGATCCACGGCCGATGGGTGGCGGAGGCCTCGTCGGCCCGCTCCGAGATGCGAGGCGCGTGGACTTTGGTGCGGCGTCCGAGCTCTTCCTCGCTCAGAGCTAGAACCTTGAAGCCGGCCCGGGTCCATTCGTCGGCCTTCTCCGGCGGCACCGCAATCCGATCGATTCCGAACCCCTTGAGATACGGCGCCGTCTCCGTGTCCCACAACCAATAGATCAGCGGCAACCTTCGGGACCGGTCCTGAGGATTCTGGAAACTGCGGAGCTCGATCTCCGGTTCTGAACCGCGAAACACGCGAAACACCCGAAATCGATCTACTGCGGCGTCGCCCAGGACCAGGATGGCGCAGACGAGGAGGAGGCTCGGGATGGACGGTTTCATAGAGTGATCTCTTGGACCTGGATCTTTTTCAAATCATAGACGCCCAGCCCCAATTTTGAGGCGTACTCGACGTGACCCGGCTCGCGAATAATGGGATTGACGTTCGGATCGCGGTCTCGCGCATCGACGTCGTCGATCTTCAGATATCGAGGCGAACGCTCCCAGATCGAGATCGCGCCTCGCGACCGCCGTTCGCCGTCGATGATGTCGAGCAGGAGCCGATCGATCGCGACCGGGTCGGTGCCGAACATGATCTGCTTCGGATAGAAGACGTAGCGTCGAGTGGCTGCAAACGGCCCCGCATGCCAGACTCCGCGTAACCCGTCCATGATCTGCAGCACCGTTTTGGAACGCAGCGGCTCGACCGCAGCCAGTGTGCCGACGAACGAGTAGGTGTGCGAGACGCCGTTGGAGTGCGTGCGCGCGACATTCGAGAAACTCCCGTAGGAGATGTTCTTCAGACAGCCGGTGACGCCGGTCGCGCCGTGGTCCTTCATATTCGGGATATTGATGATCTTGGTCAGCCGCTGGGAGACCAGCCGCATGAGGTTCGAGCGGGTATCGTCCTCGCCGAAAAAGTCGGCCTCGACATAGACCGCCGGATCGTAATTCCGGTTGCTGACGCCGCTGTTTTGGGCTTCGGCCGACACTATCCGGACCCCGCCGGGAAGGTGCGGCCCGTAGTCGATCTCATCGAGCTGGCTCTGAAATCGCTCGTAGATGTAGATCTGAGAGCTCCGAACCCCGATCGCCAGCAGGTTGCGAACGACCTCCGCGACGACCGGCGGCGAAGAGACGACCCACGGGCGGCCCCCGGCATTGACCTTGATGCCCACGACATCGGACGGATCGAAGAATCGCCTCCACGCATCCGCCGCCTGAGAATCTCCGGTCAGCGCACACATCCCACGATCCATCATCTCGCGGACCGCCTCCGCTTGAATCTTCTCGCCCGATGGATCCAGGCACGAGGCCGATTTGACCGCCACGACCCGGCCGGGATATAAGCCCGGCATTCCGGGCCGAGCCGCCGGCCGGTAGTTACTGACGATTCGATAAGAGGGAATCTCCGGGACCGCTTCGACATTGATTGCCGAGCCGAGCGGCGTGGCGCCGAGGAGTTTGACGAAGGTTCTGCGCTTCATATTTCCAATCCGGATAAAATTGAGCTTAGGCCATCTCTGCTAAACGGGATTTAATGGCGATGCTTCGATTATACGGAATGATATTTAAAAGTACAGATTATGAGCCAGGGGCGCCGGATCCGGATCTAAATGGCCGTGCTGCGCCGTATCTCGAAGGGCATGCTACTGGGCTGTTGCGGTCTGAGCTTGATAAAGTTAATACGGGAGTCTCACCCATCCGTTATCGTGGGTGGCATCGTATACCTGTCTGGAGCAGCAGCATGAATTATAAGGGGCTACTCGAGGCAAATCTTTACAGTGCCACCCACGATAACGGATGGGTGTCCAGGATCGCTCTCGTCGGATCACTCACATCGCCGGCTTAAGCGAAGGAGGAGTTATAATTCACTTACTCCCCTCCTTATGACGTATCACAAGGATACTCAGTATAGCAATTAAATCCCTTAGAGCATTGGCTGATTAGCTACAGACAGACTTAGAACGAGCAAACATGGAGATCTACGCTCAGGTTCGATCTCCATGATCCTACCCGCGCCGATGACTCTGATCCATAACTCTGATTGATCCGGGAAGCATTAGCCAACAGAGTTTGTCATCTCTGCTAAACTGAAAAAATTTTCAGCCGATTTGCCAAGATCCTGTACATTTGTTAATACTATATTCCCTCCCCATAGGGCAACATATGGCTATCGTCCTGCTATTCAGTCCGGTCATGATTCAGCTTCTAGTCTGGTTGAGCGGTGCCGGGGCCTCTCGGCAAGGTCCTGATTTGGACGAGGACCTGATGATGTTGGTTCATCAGCATTCCACCCCTCAGCTCAACGAGGCCATGGGGATGGTGACGCGAGCCGGCAACGCGCTGACCTTGATTACGTTCTCGCTCATCCTCGCCGTCTTCTTTCTGATCCGCTGCCGGCGGAAACGGGAAGCGCTGACGATTCTGATGAGCCTGGGAATCGGTTATGCGGCGAGCGCCGTTCTGAAACTCGTCTTCCACCGTGAGCGGCCGAATCTGTGGGAGTTCATTGAACGCCCGGAGGACTACAGCTTTCCGAGCGGCCACGCCATGGCCTCGATGGTTGTTTACGGCATGGCCGCCTATCTGTTGGAACTCGCCTTCCCGAGATTTCGCTGGTTCTTTCGCGTGCTGGCGGCCGTTTTGATCTTGATGATCGGGACCAGCCGCGTCTATCTCGGAGTCCATTGGCCGTCGGATGTGCTCGCCGGCTTTGTGGGCGGGCTGGCCGTGGTCTTCAACCTCGCCTACTGGTATTCGCGCAGGAGCTCTCCATTCAAACCGTTGCCCTGCGCGGCCAACGAAATTAATAAGTGAACCGTTATTTCGCGGTCTGGTCGTTACTCCGATCCGAGATAGATGAATCTCATGACGAAGAGGCCGGCCAGCAGATAGACCAGCGGGCTCGCTTCACGCCAGCGTCCGGTCAGGACCTTGAGCAGCGGATAGAAGATGAACCCGAGGGCCAGACCGTTGGCGATCGAGAAGGTCAGGGGCATGGCCAGCAGGGTCAGGAACGCCGGGATGGCCTCGGTGACGTCGTCCCACCTGATCTCGGTGACGGCGTTGATCATCAACGCGCCGACGATGATCAGGGCGGGCGCCGTGGCGATGGGCGGGATGGCCCCGACGATCGGAGCGAAGAAGGCCGCCAGCAGGAAGAGCACGGCGACCACGGTGGCGGTCAGTCCGGTTCGGCCGCCCTCGCTGACGCCGGTTGAGCTCTCGATGTAGGTGACCACGGTCGAGGTCCCCAGCAAGGCGCCGGCCATCGTCGCCACCGCGTCGGCCAGGAGCGCGCGATTGACGCGCGGCATCCGGCCCTCGGGCGAGAGATAACCGGCCTGCCGGCCCAGCCCCATCAGCGAGCCGATGGTGTCGAAGAGGTCGACGAACAGGAAGATGAAGACCACGTCGAGCAGTCCGAGCTTGATCGCGCCCGGCACGTCCAGCTTGAGAAAGGTCGAATTCCAGTCCGGCCGTTGAAGGATGCTGGTCGGCCAACTCGAAAGTCCGAGCAGGATGGCGGCTCCCGTGACCGCAAAGATCCCGACCAGAATCGCGCTCTTGTATCCGCGAGCCATCAATGCGCAGGTGATCAGCAGCCCGCCCAGCGCCAGCAGCACCGGCCGGGAGCTGAGATGGCCGAGCGTGACGAAAGTCGCGGGCGAGGCCACGATCACGCCGGCGTTCTTGAGCCCGATGAACGCGATGAACAGTCCGATCCCGGCGGCGACCGCCGTCTTCATGGTCAGCGGGATCGCATCGACGATCAGGGCGCGGATGCGGGTCAGGGTCAGGATCAAAAACACGACGCCCGAGATGAAGACCGCGCCCAGCGCCACGCGCCAATCGTGGCCCATCCCTTTGACCACCGTGTAGGTGAAATAGGCATTGAGCCCCATGCCCGGCGCCAGCGCGAACGGGTAGTTGGCGATCAATCCCATCATCAACGACCCGATGGCCGCCGCGACGCAGGTGGCGAAGAGGGCGCCTGAAAACGGCACCCCGGCCTCGCTCAGGATCGTCGGATTGACGAAGATGATGTAGGCCATGGTCAGGAACGTCGTCAGTCCGGCCGCCACCTCGGTCCGGACCCGAGTCTGATTTTCGCGGAGTTTAAAGCAACGTTCGAGCGCTTGTGCGGCGAACTGATGTGGGTTGGTCATTTCATCCACTCGAAGACCTGATAATGGCCGCCGTCCATCCCGAGATTGGTATAGACGCGCTGCGCGACGGTATTGCGCCGGTCGACATAGAGCCTGATTCCGCGGACCCCGGGGTCGGCGGAGGCGAGTTCCTGCAGATATCGATAGAGGCCGGAGAAGACTCCCTGGCCGCGCAACTCGGAGGCGACATAGACGCTATGGATCCACCAGATGACGCCGTTGCGCCAGTCGCTCCATTCGTAGGTGACCAGGGCCGAACAGACGACCCGGCCGTCGGCTTCGCCGACGTAATAGAGCCATTTTGAAGGGTCCTCGAAGACCGCCCGGACGCCCTCGGCGCAGACCGCGCGATCAAGGTCGATCTGCTCCGTCTCGCGCGCCAGAGAGATCTGAAATTCGGCAATCATGGGGCCATCGCCCGGATGGGCGCGGCGATAATTTACAGCCAACATCTTGAATACTCCTTTTTAAGCCTCTTTAAATTCTTCGAGCACCGGGACGTCATCTCTCTCGATCAAGGCGAGGGCCGCCGCGATGACGCGGTGCTGCAGTTCCGGGTCGTGGGCCCTGCCCAGCGGATAGCCCATTGGAAAAGGCACAAAAAGGGCCCGGGGCGGTTTGATCGACTCCGTCACTCGGCGCAGCAATGAAATTGAAACCGTGGCGATTCCCCGGCGTTCAATAGCTGCTTGTACCAGACCGACCGTCTGGACGCACATCGGTCAAACCGGTGTCAGAAAAACCGCATCGACCTGGTCCTCACGCAAGAATTGCGCGACCTGTGGCGCAGTCTCATCGATCAACTTGCGTGGGCCGACAATTGAGCCCATGAAGCTGAAATGGCGGTGATTCAGCCCGCCGATGGTATTTTTTAATTCAAGCTCGCGGAAACGATCCAGGGGCAGCCCCAGATTGGCGTCCGCCTGGATTCCGGCATGATCGAAAGCGTAACTGCGGTGCGATTCGATCAGCGTGCGGGTCTCGATCGTGTTGGGGATCTCCCGGAATGACGGATCGCCCATTTTGTGGCCGTGATCGAACCCCGGCTGTCCGGGCGTGTGCAGCCCCGCGGTCGTCACCAACGCCCAGCGAGAGGCGGACAACGGTTTGGCCAGTTATGCGAGCGGGACGGGATCGATTGCATATCGGGAGAAGGGATACCCCTTCATAAAGAGTCTGACGTGCAGGCTCAGTTCTTGATAAGTTGCCATGGCGAGCCGTCATTGAATTAATTAACTAATTACTTTGGAAAGTAAATTTCTTGAAGTTTTGATTCTCAAATTCCAAAGAACTTATTCTCCAGAGTATTAATATTGCCGACCAGGATCGTGTCTTGAGCCGGAGCGCGCGGCGAGATTGTACTTGATTGACCAACCACAGCCCAATGGGCGCTTGCATGCTCTAAGAAATCAAAATAAGCTTGTCTTAACACGACTGGGAGTTTTCTGGACTATAAGATACGGAAAGATACGGAAGATATTGATCGCTCTGGCATGATTAGCATGATTATGGGCCGCTTCAACTGGGCAGTAAAAGCCGTTATTTTGATCCTGGTAGCTGTCTTCACCTCGCCGGCGGAGGCGTGGGATCAGCCGCCGCGGGTCTTGATCGACAGCTACGATCCGGCGCATGTCAACGGGCTGGTGCTGATCGGCAATGATCGAAATATCTTTGCCTTGCGATGCCTGGTCTATCGTCCCGGCGGCCAGGTCGAAGAGGCCCCGCCCTCCTTCGAGCTGGGGCCGCACGCGCCGAACGGATCGTATGCCAGCCTGATCTGGCGGACCCGGTTCAACGATCAACAGCCGGTCATCTGGCGATGGAGCCGGGTCGGCGCCAATGCCGTCGTCGGGCGTCTGTCGGCGCCGCCGAACGTCCGGGTGGCCCTCGAAGTCTACCGGCCCTGGAGCGAAGTCGGGGATGAGGGCTGGGTCACCTTCCTGACCAAACCCGATAAACGCACGATTCTCGGAGAACAGGTCAATAATCAAAAGAGCGCCGCTTCCTTGAAGCAGTTCGTGCTGCGCACCGACCGGCCCGGCGCCGGGGCGGCCAGCTACGAAGACCGGACGGCCATGCGCAAGGCCTTGGTGACCGAGGGCTATGCGCAGCAGGCGGTCTTTCCGGAGAGGTCCGGGCTCAATCGTTACGCGGCCTTGAGTTTCGATCTCTCACAAGAGACTTCGGTCGGTTTTGTCGCCATGATCGGAGACGGTTTCGAGGCCATGGAGAGCGAGGCGGAGCGATTGTTGCAGCGGCCGGTCCTCGAATCGCTGGACCGGGCCGAAAAGAAGTATGAGGGCGAGCGCGCGCTGAGCGGCGGATCGCTCGGCGACGGGCTGGAGGCGATCAGCCGGACGATCAGTTGGAATCGATTCTACAACCCGGACAAGCAACTC